>CAYGWQ010000164.1:0-11834 GCA_964353465.1 uncultured Acidobacteriota bacterium
AGGCGGGGCGGCGGCGGCGCATTGGCGGCAATCTGTACGAGGTGCGCGGTGTTGTCGCCGGCCGACAGCTGCACTAGGCAGAGCCGGTCGCGATGCGGCCTCAGGCCGAGCGTTTCGGTATCGATGGCGACGCCGTCGGGAAACGCCAGGCCCGCCGGCAGGTCATCCTTGAGCAGCTCGATTTGCGCGTTTGCCATGTCACACTCCAGGATCGGCCCGAGGTCTTTCTAAGGCCCGCGAAAGGTTGATGCATTGGCAGGTTCGGCGCTGGGCCCGTCAAGTGGCGGTGGTGTGCCATGCGGCTGCCGCAGGAGAAGCGGGAAGAATTCATTCTGATGCTCCCCTTCACGCCTAACCGCAAGGATAACCTGTCGGCATGGATGGTGGCCCGCAGCGATGGCGACAATTACGGCCAGCTTATGGTCTATCGCTTCCCCAAGCAGAAGCTGGTCTATGGACCGAAACAGATCACTGCCCGGATCAATCAGGATGCGGAGATTTCCCGGCAGCTTTCCTTGTGGGACCAGCGCGGATCGCAGGTGATCCAGGGAACCCTGCTTGTGATCCCTATCGAGGAGGCTTTACTGTATGTCCGCCCCTTGTATCTGAGGGCGGAGAGCGGCAAGATTCCCGAGCTCAAGCGGGTGATCGTCGCATATGAAAACAAGATTGCGATGGAAGAAACCCTTGAGGCCTCGCTCGAGCGCATTTTCCAGGGGGGGGTCGCCGCACCGGTAACGCCTGCTCCCGCAGGCGGGCCTCCGCGCAGCTCCGAAGTGCCTGCCAGCCTGATCCAGCAGGCCGCCGAGGCCTACGATCGTGCGATCCAGGCGCAGCGCCAGGGCGACTGGGCCGGATATGGCGAGGAAATCCGGAAGCTGGGCGCCCTGCTGCAGGAGCTGCGCAAGAAGTAAATCTCGAGCCGCAATGACCTGCGGGACCGCACCCGTCCTAATCCCGGTGCGGTCTCGCGGCTCATCGGACTCTCAGGGAAAGGAGGATTCCATGGGGGGCACGCAATCTTTCGATGTCACCACCGGCTGCGATTTGCAGGAAGTGGATAACGCCGTGAATCAAGCGATGAAGGAAGTGCGTCAACGGTATGATTTCAAGGGGCTGGACGTGACTATCGACTTTCAGCGGGCAGAAAACAAGCTGGTCCTGAATGCGCCGGACGATTTCAAGCTGGCGGCCCTCTGGGAGGTCATTCAGCAGAAAATGGTGCGGCGCAAGGTTCCCATCCGCAATCTCCACCTCGGGAAAGTGATGCCTTCAGGCGGGGGCACGGTAACGCAGGATGTGGACTTGCAGCAGGGCCTGTCCACGGAAATCGCCCGTGCGATCGTCAAGTTCATCAAAGAGCAGAAGATCAAGAAAGTGCAGTCTGAGATCCAGGGAGATCAGGTCCGCATCTCCTCCCCATCCCGCGACGACCTGCAGCGCGTGATCGCATTGCTGCGTGAGCAGGATTACGGAGTTGAATTGAACTTCGGCAATTACCGCAGCCTGTGATCCAGGCTCGCTTATCTTCCGGCCAACTGCTGGATGCGTGATTCAAGCCGGGTGATATCAAATCCGTCTCCCTGCACCAGGCCGATTTGTTGCTGCCAGTAGGTAGGGGCCGGGATAAGCGATTCCCACAGGACTCCTTTCTTGTACAGCAGATACACGTCAAATGGCACTCGTCCGGCGCCGAGCCTGAGAACCGCAGCCAGGTCCCGGGAAATGTCGGGCGAGGGCGACCAGAAATGGGCGGAGTTGGGCGCTGCGTACTTCTGAGCCGCTTCACGAGCGCGGTCCTGATTGTCGAGGCCCTGGTAGGGCCCCCAGAAAAAATAGGCGCGGAGTGCAGGGTCGCGTCTCTGAACCATCATCGTCTGGACATCGAGGGCCCCTCGAAGACAACGGGGTCAGGTCGGCGAGAGAATGGCGAGGAGGCGCACTTTGCTGCGATAGGCGTTGAAATCGAGGCGCAGGCGCTCCGTGTCGCCCTGCTTGAGAATGTTGAGTTCCTGCGGAGCAGCCGCGATGCTCAATGCCGACGCCGAAGCCGCCAACCCGCCGGTCAGGGCGGCCAGGAAGATTCTGCGGTTGATGGGTACCTTGATTTCTTCGATGCGCATGCGCCTCCCGATTTTCTGGTGAGAACTGCCCATTGTTTCAGCGTAAATCTTCCATGATTTCTTCCAGAGCTGCGCGGCCGGGGCGAACCATCTCGGGGGCCAACCGGGCCAGGGGTTCGTCCGGCAGGTTCAGGAGCCTGGTCAGATCGGGCTTCTCCGGGTCCACATAGAGCAGCCCCGTGAGGAATTCTCCCTTCTGCCTCGATTCGTGAAGTACACCCAGTGCCTCGATTTTATTTCGGGGGTCGAATTCCCGCTCCAGTTTCCGGAGGGTGATATGGGAACCGTCGTGCAACGTGACGACCTTGGTCAGGCCCTCGTCATAGTCCGCGGTGATTTGTTCGTAGAACGGTATGAAACTCACCGTGTGCAGCAGTTCTTCGGTCTCCTTGGCGTATTGATAGCTCTTGGTCGAGCCCTCGTGGTTGTTGAAGGTGACGCACGGCGAAATCACATCGAGCAATGCGGTGCCGCGATGGGCGATTGCGCCCAGCAGCAGGGCGACGAGCTGCTTGGGATCGCCGGCAAACGAGCGGGCGACATACCCGCAGCCGAGTTCAATGGCCAGAGCGCAGCAGTCGATCGCGGGTAGATCATTGATAACTCCCGTTTTCAGGGTTGAGCCCGGATCTGCGGTAGCCGAGAACTGCCCCTTGGTCAGCCCGTAAACCCCGTTGTTTTCCAGGACGTAGATCATGGGGGTGTTGCGGCGCAACAAGTGAACGAACTGCCCCATGCCGATCGACGCCGTGTCGCCATCGCCGCTGACTCCGATGGCGACAAGCGTATGGTTTGCCAGGATGGCTCCGGTCCCGACGGCGGGCATGCGTCCATGGACTGCGTTGAACCCGTGAGCTCGGTCCAGGAAGTACGCCGGCGTTTTCGACGAACACCCGATCCCTGATAATTTCACAACCCGATGCGGTTCGACGCCGTACTGAAAAAACGAGCGGATAATCTGGCTCGTAATGGCGTCATGCCCGCATCCTGCGCAGAGCGTGGACTCCTTGCCTTTGTAGTCGTGCAAGAGCAGGCCGATGCGGTTCGTGTTGCCTCCGGGTTTCGGATCTTCTGGTGCGGCCGGCATACTCAGGGATTCTCCTTTTCCTGCTCGAGAACGGACTCTGTCACCGTGCGGGCATCGATCGGGATCCCGTTGTAATGGAGAACCGACCGCAGGCGGGTCGCCAGGTGGGGGAAATCCAGCGTCAGCAGACTGCGCATTTGCCCATCTCGATTTTGTTCCACGACATACACGCGCCTGTGCCCTGCCAGGAAGGACCCCACTTCGGGGCAGAAAGGGAGGGCTCGAAGGCGAAGGTAATCGGTATCCAAGCGGTGTTCCTGCGCGAGCTGATCGCGACACTCACCCATGGCGTGATGAGTGCTGCCGTAAGCGATGATGCCGATTTCCGCTCCGGCGCTGATGTCGATTACCGGCGCAGGTACGGTGCGGCCGGCGCTCTCGATCTTGCGTGCCAGGCGATTCATCAGGTTCACATAGTCTTCCGGTTGTTCGCTGTATTCGGCCTGCTCGTTGTGTCCGCTGCCGCGTGTGAAGTATCCGGCGGCCGGATGCCGGGTGCCGGGGAGCGTACGATAGGGGATTGCATCGCCATCAAGATCCTCATAGCGGGAAAACGCTCCCAGGCGTACGAGGTCTTCTTCCGCCAGCACCTTGCCGCGCTCCATCGGGATGTCGTCGGGATACCGGAAGGGAGCGGAAATCCATTGATTCATTCCCAGATCGAGGTCGCTCATGCAGAAAACCGCGGTTTGGTACCGCTCGGCAAGGTTGAAGGCTTCCTGTGCGAAACGGAAGCACTCCTCGACCGTGGCGGGGATCAGCATGATGTGCTTGGTGTCGCCATGGCTCAAGACATAGGTCGAGAGGAGATCTCCCTGGCTGGTCCGCGTAGGCAGGCCGGTGGAGGGCCCGATACGCTGAACATCCCAAACCACCGCGGGGATCTCGGCGAAGTAGGCGAGACCGAGAAACTCGGACATCAGGGAAATGCCCGGGCCGGAGGTCGCCGTCATGGCACGAGCCCCTGCCCAGCCGGCTCCAATCACCATGCCTGCGGCAGCCAACTCGTCCTCGGCCTGCACGATGGCGAAGGTCGGCCTGCCGGTGTTCGGATCGATGCGGTACTTCTTCATGTAGCCGATCATTTGCTCGACCAGCGAGCTCGATGGGGTAATGGGATACCAGGTGACGACCGTGCATCCGCCAAACACCGCTCCCAACGCAGCGGCAGAATTGCCGTCGATGATAATCATGCCGCGGGTCCGGTCCATCCTCTCGATCCGAAAAGGATCCTTTTTGACCAGATTGGCTTTTGCATAATGGCTATCCACCTGCACGGCTTTGATGTTTACTTCGGCCGCTTTCACCTTCGACGAGAATTGTTTCCGGATCGATTCCTCGACTTCGGCGGCGTCAATGCCAAGCAGTTGCGCCATCACCCCGACATAAATCATGTTGGCAATGAGCTTGCGGAGGCGCGCCTCAGGGCTGACTTCCGCGGCCAGGTTGAGGAAGGGAGCCTCATAGTAGCTGATGTCGTCTCGGAGTCCTTTCAATCCCAACGCCGCATCGGCGAGCAACGCGCCTCCCTTCCGGACCGCCAGGGCATCCGCGCGCGCCGTCCGGGGATTCATGGCGACTGTGAAATCAATCTCTCGCTTCCTGGCGGCATAGCCATTCTTGCTCGCCCGTATGGTGAACCAGGTCGGCAGTCCAGCGATGTTGGACGGGAATAGGTTCTTGGCGCTCACCGGCACGCCCATCCGGAAGATGGCGCGCATGAGCACGGAATTGGCGGACTGGCTTCCGGAACCGTTGACCGTGGCAACCTGGATGCTCACATCGTTGATGATGTTGCCTGCTGCATCTCCAGATCCCGGCAACGCGCCTGCGACCGGAATAGGTTTCGTATCCAAGAGTGCCCCTTGTGATCGGTCTGCGATGAGTAAACCTGATGTCTGCGCGCAAAACAATAATTTTACCATCGGCTGCGCTCCCCGCCAAATCTCACCTGGTGCCGGCATTAAGTAAGAATGATTATGGAACCGCAAGGACCTCCAAAACCCCAAAGAACAAGGGCCGTTATTCTGACGAGCTATGGCTGCACCGGTGGCACTTCCGGACCTTTGATATGGCATGCCGTTCAGCCACCTCTGGGGTGTTTCCCAGTTTCTTGGCGGTCTTTGTGGTTCCATTAAAACCGGTTTCGCGCATAATAGAATGCGCAGGGTGATCGGAAGGTAGTGCCATGATCGAGATCGAAGGACTGACCAAGAATTACGGATCGTTCGCAGCTGTCAGGGATCTCTCCTTCCGCGTCGAGGCGGGTGAAGTGCTGGGATTGGTGGGGCCCAACGGGGCGGGCAAGACCACCACGTTGCGCTGCGTGGTGGGCATCATTCCCCCTTCGCGGGGCGAGATTCGCATCTGCGGCCATTCCCTTGTTCACGAACCGCTGGCTGCCAAGCGCAATATCGCCTTCATGCCGGATGAACCGCGCCTTTTCGATTACCTTACCGTCCAGGAACACTTGCAGTTCACGGCACGGATCTACGGAGTGCATGACTCCCAGGTGCTGGCTGAGTCATTGCTGGAGGAACTCGAGCTGAAGGACAAAATCAATGCCCTTCCCGTGGAACTCAGCCGCGGCATGAAGCAGAAGCTGGTTATCGCCTGTGGGCTGCTGCATTCCCCCAAGGCGCTGCTCTTCGACGAACCCCTCACCGGCCTCGATCCGATCGGCATCCGGCGCATGAAATCCACCATTGTAAAGCGCGCCCGCGAAGGCGCGGCGATCATTATCAGCTCACACCTTCTGCACTTGGTCGAGGAGCTTTGCGATCGCGTTCTCATCCTGAACCAGGGCCGGAAGATCACTCATGGCACGCTGGATGAGATCCAGCAGAGTCTCCCGGAATTGCGGGGTGATACGAGCCTGGAAGAGATGTTTCTGCTCATCACCGGTCACGCGCAGGATGGAACCGCGATCAAATGATCCAGACCTTTTGCTTTTACCTGGCCCGTAGTCTCAGAAATCGCACTGTCGCCTATGTCAGGCAGCTTCGACGGCCGAAGTATCTGGTCCCCGCCCTGGCTTGGCTTGGGTATATGTATTTTTTCGTCTTCCGGTACATGTTTTCCCGCCCCCGGCCCGATGTGCGCGCAGCCGTTCCCCAGTTTTTCCAGATGCTGCCCCTGTTGGAGATCGGGGGGGCCATTTTCCTCTTCGGAATCGTTTTGCTCCCATGGATCTGGCCCGGTCGGAGAGGCGGGGCGTTCCGGTTTACCGAGGCAGAGATGCAGTTCCTGTTTCCGGCGCCCATTTCGCGCCGGACGCTGGTGCGCTTCCGCCTGGTCAAGATGCAATTTGGTATTCTCTTTGGCGTCCTGATTTCCTTCCTGTTTTTTGGGCGGGGCGGATTTTCGGAGCACCCGATCTTTTTTCTGGCGGCACTGTGGCTTGTCTATTCCTTCCTTTCGCTTTACTATGTCGGGGCCACTTTGACTCAGACGAGTCTGGCAGAGCATGGCGTTGCGGGATTCAAGCGACAGGCTTGGACTCTTGCCGCTGTCGCTGCAGTGATTGTGGCCGTTCTGGTCTGGGTGAAATGGTTCATCCCGCCGTTTCCGGGATCGGCCGGCGGCAAGATTTCGGTCTATTCGGATTGGCTGGCAATGGCGACCGGATCGGGGCCGGCCTATTTCGTTCTGCTGCCTTTCAGGGCGCTCATTCACCCCGCCTTCACGCCCGATTATCCTGCGTTCCTGGTAAGCCTCATCCCCGCCCTGGCGATTCTCTTCCTGTCCTATCTCTGGGTGATGCATACGGATGTGGCTTTTGAGGAAGCCTCGCTCGAGAAGGCCAGGAAAGTGGCCGGCGTCCTGGAGGCAGCCAGGAGCGGATCTTTCAAGGGCGTCAAGCGCTCGGGGTCGAAAGTGCGCAAACCCCTGTTCCAACTTGCCCCTGTCGGATTTGCACCTGTGGCCATTTTCTGGAAAAATCTGATCTCAATAGGCCGGCTCGGCATGCTGGGCATTGTACCCGCAATTATTGTGGTGGCGGTCGGGATGGCCGTCGTTTTCGGCAGCCGGGGAAGCCAGAGGGATCTGGTGCCGACGGCGATCGGAACGATTGCCGCGGTTATGGCCGGATTCCTGACTCTGCTCGGGCCGAATATGGTGCGCGATGATCTGCGCACCGATCTGCTGCAGGTAGATCTGCTCAAAACCTACCCTATTCCCGGCTGGGGTGTCGTACTTGGGGAAGTGGCGGCGCCGGCGGCATTTCTGGCGGTCGGCGAGTGGGTCCTGCTCCTGGTTGCCGCACTGGTGTTGCCGGACGGGGGCAGAATTCGAGCGACTCTGCCTCAGCGACTTCTGGTAGCCTCGAGTGCCGCCTCGCTGCTGCCAAGTCTCAGCCTGATGGGGGTTGTGATTCAGAATGCCGCCGCCCTGGTTTTGCCGGGCTGGGTGCAGCTCGGGAAGGATCGCCAGCGCGGCGTTGAAGCCATGGGGCAAAACCTCATCAGCATGGTAGCCACGGTCCTGGTTCTTGTATTGTCCTTGTTGCCCGCCGGGCTGATATTCAGCATTGTGTTCATTCCCGGCTATCTGGCCGGCTACGGCCTGGTGGTCCTTCCCATTGCCGCCCTCGTGGCTGCCCTCGGCATGGTCGCCGAGGCCGGATTTGCCGTTTTCTGGCTCGGGCGCATCTACGACAAGTTTGATGTTTCGCTGGAAGGCGCCGGTCATCGTGGATAGCAGGCTGCCGCGAATGCCGCTTGGATAAGGAGTTCAAGTCCGGCTTGCAGCGCCGGCTGGTTTGAGGTCGCATGTGCGCGCGGGCTTTAGCCCGTGCCCGGGATACCTTACAGAGGGACCGGTGCTTCTATCCACACATTGCCTTACAAACAAATGAACTATGCTCCTGAAATCGACCATATGGTCGTTGCTATCTTTACTGCGCGGGCTAAAGCCCGCCCCCACATTTGATGTTAATCCAGCCGGCGCTACGCCTGATTTCCGACTCGGGACTTTTTTCCGGCGGGTTCACTGCCTGTCGGTGGCGCGAGCGCGGCCGGATCAGACCAATATTGATTCTCAACCCGATTTGGCGAAAACTATGACCCATGGGATCTGAGGAAAAGGCAAGCACCTATCAGAAGGCAATCCGGATTAATGAGGACCCGGCTCCGCACGGCACCTTTGCGGAAATCGGCGCCGGCCAGGAAGTCGCGCGTTGGTTTTTCCGGGTCGGCGGCGCGGCGTCCACAGTCGCAAAGACCATCTCCGCTTACGACATGGCAGTGAGTGATGCCATTTACGGGCCGAGCGATCGCTATGTGAGCCGTTACCGGCTGCAGGCGATGCTCGACTATGAATATGAACTTCTGTTGGAGCGGTTGCGTGAGAAGCGTGGCGCGAACACCACGTTTTTTGTTTTTGCCGATACGGCAGCCATGGGCAGCTTCAGCCGCAATGAGCCGGGGCATGCATGGATCGGCGTGCGCTTCCAGCATCTGCCCCAGGCGTCCCCCTCAGAAATCATCATCCATGTGCGCATGCCCGAGCCTGACAACGTCCAGAAGCAGGAAGCTCTGGGCATACTGGGCGTAAACCTGATCTATGGGGCCTTGTATCACTACCGCGAGCCGGCTGTGTTGATCCGCTCGCTTCGGGATGACCTGAAGCGGGAGCGTTTTGAAGTGGACATGATCCGCTTCGCCGGCCCGGGATTTGCCGGAGTGGACAACCGGCTCATGAGTCTGCAGCTGGTGGAACAGGGCTTCACCGCGGCCGCCATGTTTGCAGCCGACGGGGAAGTGCTCCAGCCCTCCGAGGTTTTGTTTGAAAAACCGGTGCTGGTCGAGCGCGGCAGCTTCCGGCCCATTACCCAGCCTTCGCTGGATTTACTGCAGCGGGCTGAGAGGCAGTTTGCGGAGGAACTGCGCGCCGGCAGCGAGGAGCCGGTCATCATCATGGAGATGTCCCTGCGCAATCTCCTCTCAGGCGATCGCATCGACCATGCCGACTTTCTTGCACGAGTCGATATTCTCGGTGCGCTGGGCAAGATGGTGATCATCTCCAATTACAGCTACTACTATGGCCTCGTGCAATATCTCCGCGAGTACACCAGCCGGCGCATCATCTTCGCCCTCGGCCTCACCAACCTGCGGAAAATCCTCGAAGAGTCTTATTACAGCCAGCTGGACGGCGGCGTCCTGGAATCCGTTGGCCGGCTTTTTAAGTCAGGCATCCAGCTCTATGCCTATCCCTGCAAGGACTCGGACGGCGTCCGGTTGGTTACCGCGGAAACGCTCGAGGTTGCCCGCAACCTGCGCCATCTTTACGCCCACCTCATCGAGAATGGCCTGATCGTCGGCATCCGGGACGCGGATGAACGGAATTTGCACATTTTCCCGAAGGAAGTCCTGCGCATGATCCAGTCCGGCGATCCGGCGTGGGAAAAACTGGTCCCCGAGCAGGGAGTCCAACTCATCAAGCAGCGAGCAGTATTCGGCTATCGGCCAAATCGCAGCGCGTGAAGGGCAAGGAACATCCGGCGACGCGAGCCAGTCCATCTCTCGGCCAAGCAGCTGAATCAAGAGGATGTCAAGCCGGATATGAGCTACACTCGCGGTCCCAACGGGGGGAGGACGGAAGCGCATCGAATAGGCTCTGCAGAATTTGGCTGCGTTTCACTCCGCTGCTACACAGCCCTGCTGGGCGGTCTTTTCCCGCATGTTCCCGCATCGGAAGATAATCGCATCCGCAGCGTGCAAAACGAGTTGCAAGCAACCCCGGCCAAATCTATACTGAGCACAAGGCCGACCGCCACGGCTATGTTCACCACTTTTTCCCCCGAGCGCTAGGCTGGTCAGCCTACTTACAAGTTCGGCGACAAACGCCAGAAAGGAGACGGTACAATGATTCGGAATATGCCAACGATAGGTGTCAGGTTCGACATCGACAAAGCCGGAGGCGGGTACTACGGGTTCACTTGCTGGAAGATTTTCTGGCAGGCGATTAGTCCGGAGGAGATCGGTGTTGCCTCTCTGTATGAAGGAGACACCGCTGCCACCCTCAAGAGTCAAGAGAGAGTCTTCTGTATTGCCGTTCAAAGTATGGACACCAGCGCAATCGGAAAGGTCAAGGAAGCATTGAACCGAAACGAGGCGTTCAAAGGGGTGTCTGCTACTCCCATGTTTGTTGAAGGTTCATCCTGTGCCGCAGAGCCGTTACCCGACGCAGGCAGAATAGATGCCGAGGGAAACCTTGTTGGTGACGCGGGTGCATCCCGTTCTGCGCTTGGTGCCGTCAAGAAGGAGCGTACAACCGCAACGCAAGCAGCAGAAGGTATTCCGGTTCCTGAAAGGCCCAAGCCAGCTTCCGACCGTACTCGAAAGCTCCCTGCCATTTCCTCGTTCAAGGAACTCAAGACATTCCTTGGCAAGGAATTCACGCCAAAAGAGCACCCAAAGGGCTGCGGGGTCGAGTACTGGGTAACCCCCGAAGAACTCTGCGACGTTGTCGAGAAGTATGCTGATCTGATTCTCGTTTACTACAACGAGTATTCGTGTGGTGCATCTGAAGACATGTGTTGCGTGAGCCTCTTCGAGAAGAATCCCCCAGGGAAAGAACCGATAGAATTCGTCGGGCTCTATCCATTTTCTTCAGCGTCCGATGCCCGTTCATACGGTCAGGATTGGAGCTCTTCACCTGAATACGCCAAGGCGATGCCTCGCCTCGCCAATGTGCGGGGCAAGTATCACTTCAACTTCCACAAAGGAAATGAGAACTGGCTGAACCAACCTTTTGACCCAAAGGAAGGTATCCCCCCGCAGTCTCTGTGGGACAAGCTGTATCCACGGAAGAGACGGTTCTTGGATGATTTGCCAGACACTGAAAAACGGAACGTTTCACAGCCCGGGGCGCGCTCTTTGACCCAACGGAAATGGTGGCAATTCTGGAAATAGAGTCGCCGAACAACCGGTTGCAGCGGACGGCGTTCCGCCGCCGCTGAACCGGAACGTTGGGCGGCAGAAAAGGGAGAGGAGAGAAACCGATGATCAGAGGAATGATTGTAGTATCAATCCTTGTAGCCGGTCTATTGATAGCTGGATTATCACAGGCATCGAGTGCGGTCATAGAAACCCAGCACCTCATCGTAAGCGATGCCACCGGCAAATTGTCGAATGATCAACTGAAAAGCTTGGCCGATCAAGCGCAAGCGATGTTGGGGCGCATTCTTGCATTCTGGTCTGCCGATTCCGGAATAGATCGATTTGAAAAGATACGGGTCGTTTTCGATGTACCGCGCAGGGATGTCTATTCGAGTGTCTTTTACTGGGGGAAAAAGGATGGTGGACGTATACGCATCGTTCGGGTCTTTAAATCTGAAGGATCGCCGCAAATGATGGCGCACAAACTTACAAGTGCGGTCTTTCCCCAAAAAGATAAATTGATTCGCAACCTGATGGGTATTCTTACAGAAGCGCAAATCGGGAATCCGTTAACCTTCCCTATGTGTGGATTCGGCAGTGACGAATGGGTGTTGGCTCTTCTGGAAACGAAATCATACATCCCCCTAAACGAATTGGGACCTGATCATGAGTCATGGGGTATGAAAGACGCCGGGGGCGGCAAACTTTCGATTCTTGATAAAGCCAAACAACACAAGGCAT
>CAYGWQ010000165.1:0-11793 GCA_964353465.1 uncultured Acidobacteriota bacterium
TTGCCCAGAGATGCTGGTCTCACCTCGGCTGGCAGTCTC
This sequence comes from uncultured Acidobacteriota bacterium, assembly GCA_964353465.1. GTDB lineage: Bacteria > Acidobacteriota > UBA6911 > UBA6911 > UBA6911 > JAFNAG01. The sequence continues at coordinate 40 of CAYGWQ010000165.1, forward strand.
AAAGGCAGAGCACCAATTGCTAACGAACTCGGTGATCTCATCCCTACTGAAGTCCAGCAGGACAAAGTGCGTGAGTCCGTCTGCGGTCAGAGGCGCTTCTCCGTATCCGACGATCCTGCTTGTTACTACGAATCGATTCCCACGCCCTTTGTGCCAGTTATAGAAATCCTGTACGCGTTTGGTGACGAATACACGCTCGTTGATGTCCGTCACTTCGTCCAGTCCGTCCAGAAGAACGATTGCCCTGCCGGAGGCTAGCGAAGATGCGAACAGATCAGTGAGGTCGTCAGTTATGCCGCGCACCGTGTGATAGTACTCAGCCAAATATCCCTGCACCGATAAGTCGCCCGCCTTCGAGAGGGCGGCCGCGTAGGCAGCGACCGGAACAATGATAGGCAGGCGGTCACCACCTTGAGCCGCCTTGACCACCCCCTGTGCCTTGGCGAACGTCAGAGCAAGATGTTTGAGAACGGTGCTCTTTCCGGCGCCTGGATCGCCGAGGAGAACGACACCCGGAAACTCCTCCAGGGATTCCGAGAGCTTCACAGGCTGAGAGAGTTCAGCGCGAAGGGCCATCTTCTCGCGCAGCGACTCAGCTAAGTCCATGACCCTTAGCGGTCGTCCTGCCACGAATCCCGCCTCGCGATCATCTCCTTGGGGCAGAGGGCGCGCGCGCAAGGAGACGAACAACTTTTCCAGAGATAGCCGTATTGGTATCTTCTCTAGCTGAACGATCCCCTTAAAGTCAAGATACTGGTACGTGTCGACGATGTGTTGGCGGTATCGGGCTTCGCTCAGCTCAAGGCCGGGAAGAGAACTGAGCGACGCGGCCGGCTCACGAGGTTTGGGAGGCGCTGCCGCTGCCTCCGAAACCTTAAGCGAACGGTGTGCGTAGTACCATCCAATGGCTCCGAAGACCACGGCTGCAATCAATCCGCCAACGGCTATTACGTCCATCACCTAACCTCAGGACGCCATGCGCGTCGCAATCGCCTCCACCTTAACGCCCATAGCCCGTAAGGCATTGACTAGGGTAGTGCGCGAGGCTGCTAGGATCCGTTTTTGGAAAAGCGTGCCACCTGCCCTACGATATCCGTGTAAGTACTTTCTTATATCACTCGAAATCTCGAGCACATACCTTGCGAGGGCGTGGTAGGCCTCGTACTCCAGCACCTGCTCAAGAACGTCCGGAAAGGCCGCGATGCGCTTTAAGAGTGTGACCTCCTGGCTTGTGTCCGTGGGGATGCTTTCGCTCCAAGTCCCATCATGTACAGCGAGCTGCGAATCCACACGCGCCAAGGTCTTAAGGATTTGCAGAAATTCTCTGTGCGTCTCGGAGGCCGACCTACTCAGGTCGCAAGTTCTACGCGCATTACAGCGCAAGAGGGCGAACTTGAGGCCTGCGGCAATCACCGATTTAGACCGGCCTAGTTCGCGGGAATGTATCGAGAGAACAGCGTCGACAGTACTGAACACACCCTGTTTTACCGAGTCGTTCGTTCTGTCGCAAGCATGCACGTCCCCAAAGCACACGACCTTGATGGACCGCTCTAAGTTGCGGTCAATGCCCTGAGCTAGGCTGGCAGAGGCTCGCGCCAAGTCTATTTGCCGCGCAGACACAACACTGACTACCCGCGAACAGTGGTTCAGCAGCTGTGCATAGTAGATGGCATTGCGTAAGAAATAGCTCAGGCCCCGTCTGCGTTTGCCTTGTTCGGACGGCCCGCCGACTGCGTTCATGTAAGGGTCTCCAAGAGCATGAAGAATACGCGAGGTCTGCGCGCTGCCTAAATAGTTCGACTCAAAATCGTAGCCATCGATCCGGACGTCGGTGGCTGCAAACGTGTCGTTGAAGCCACCGATACAGACTTTACAGATGGCCAGCGCCTCATCCTTTTCATCGCTTGTCAATTGCAACTCGACCGCGTTTATTCCGACAGGGATTTCTGGCTCAAAACCTGCCAGGGGGAACATTCGGTTCAATAAGTCCTTGTCGTTGGCTAACTGGGAGCCCGTCGCTTTGTAAAGGGTAGCCGCGAAAACGGCACCAATCGCGTGGTCACTTTTTGCCGCGATGCATGCGAGATCAGCCACGCTCATGGCAAGACTGCGGAGGCCACGCACAACGACGGCGAGATGCCGAGACTGGTCTTGGATCCAAAAGCGCGTCTCGACCCTGGCACCGTAGCCTCTAAACAGGTCAGCGAGGGCATTACCGATCGCGGAACTGCGAAAAGTTGCCACGTTGATCGGGTACACGGGGTTCAGGCTGGTGTGTTCAACGATAATTCGAAGGCCATGGAGGCGGAGGTCAAAGCCGTATTGCATGCCGAGGCTTTCGACCCTTGGAAGAATGCGCTCGGCAAGTTGAGAGCCGTTCAGCTTGATGTTGATGTAGTTGCCAGACACTTCAATGTCGCGAACAAGGGTGCTTCGGCAGGCCTGAATGACTGCAGGAGGGCAAGGTTCGCAAGCCCTACCGAAGCGGAAGGCTATGTCAGTATCCGGTCGTGAGAAGTATCTGATGGTTGGAGGTGTCTCCTGGTGAGGAATCGCCCCCACGTCGCAGAGCAGGCGGAAGACCTCACTGGCTAGATCCTTCATCATGAGCCGTGCGTCCCGTTATCGTCGGTATCGCTACTACTGAATCCACTTGAAAGCCGTGTCTGTAAGGTCAACCCAGACGGTCTTGAGGCGCGTGTACTCGTGCCCGGCCTCGATGCCGTACTCCTTCCCAAAACCGCTCTGTTTGAAGCCGCCAACAGGCACTCCCGGATTCTCGATGGCGACGCAATTTGCCCAGATGAGGCCTGCTTGAATGGCGTTGGCGACACGGTGTAAACGCGCCGCGTCGCGGGTCCAGACCGATGCAGCGAGCCCATAAGGTACGCTGTTGGCTAGCGCAATCGCCTCTTCCTCGGTGGAGAAGGGGATCACCGAAAGCACTGGGCCGAAGATCTCCTCCTGCGATATAGACATTTGCGGGTGAACGTCCGTGAAAATAGTCGGCTGCATGAAAAAACCATTGCGCAGGGTGGGGTCCGAAGGCGGCTTTCCGCCGCACCGGATCCGCGCTCCCTCGGTGAGGCCTTGCTGGATGTAGCGGCTGACTCGGTCGAACTGTTCTCGAGAAACGAGAGCTCCGAGATGGGTGTCCTCGGCGAGCGGATCACCTATCTTGACTTTACCCGCACGGGTAACAAGTCCTTCGACGACGCGATCAGCAACGTCTTGCTGGACTAACAGGCGAGTCGCCGCGGTGCAGGTTTGACCCTGGTTATAGAAGACCGTAAGCGCGGCAGAATCCAGGGCCGGCTCGAGATTTGCGTCGGAGAAGATGATGTTGGGGGACTTGCCGCCGAGCTCAAGCGTGACCGGCTTCAAGTTGGACTTTGCCGCCGCCTCCATGACCAATCGCCCTACTTCCGTGCTGCCCGTGAAGCTGAGCTTGTCAACATCCATGTGTCGCGCGAGCGCGGCCCCAGCGGTCTCTCCGTATCCCGGTATGATGTTCAAGACGCCGTCCGGAAAGCCAGCTTCCTGAGCGAGGCGTCCCAACTCGAGCGCGGACAGCGGTGTTTGCTCTGCCGGTTTCAGGATGCACGTGTTGCCCATCGCGAGAATCGGCGCGATTTTCACGCAGACGTTGTAGAGTGGGTAGTTCCAAGGGACGATGGCACCGATCACCCCGTACGGTTCGCGGCGTGTGTAGGCAAAATATCCGGCCTGCACGGGCATCGTGTGCCCACGGATTTTGTCGGTGAGGCCGGCGAAGAACTGGATGATTGCCGTGGCGGCAGGGATGTCCGCCTTACAGTCGAGCAGAGGCTTGCCAGCATCCAAACAGTCCAGCATGGCAAGCTCGTCACCGTGAGTTTCGACTAGCTCAGCGAGCTTGTAAAGCAGCCTGCCACGATCACCAGGGTTTGTCCGACTCCAAGTGGACTCGTAAGCTGATCGGGAAGCTCGGACCCCTAGGTCAATATCTGCAGCATCTCCCTCCGCGACCTCGGCAATCACCTCCCCGGTGGCAGGATTAACGGATTTGAATGTCTTGCCGGACGCAGCGCTTTGCCAATTCCCGTTTATAAGTAGCTTGCCATAAAGCATGTTGGTCTCCTCATAGTGATCGTTCCGCAACGTTGTTATCAGCTTACCGGCAGGAATGACGTTTCCACAGAAAACAGGATCGGTCCACCACGCCGGGTCCCATGATGTGCCACGAAGCCTGACCGTTTGTAACCCCCAAAGGGCGTGTGAGCGTCAGCCTCCTCCAGACTCAAAAGGTTCTGGTTGTATGCCACATGGGGCGCCAAGAGCCGACCCGAAATGCCCGCGAGGTCCTTTCCATAGACGGAGGCGCCCAAACAGTAATGGGGGTGATTCACATACTCCAGTAGCTCGTCCCTGTCGCCAAACGAAACCAGCGGAAATACGGCAGAAAACTTCTCGGCCTGGACAATGGGCGCACTGTTCGGCACTTCAACGACAGTTGGCGGAACCAGTGAGCCGCTAATCGGCGCTCCATGTAGCACCCGAGCCATCTTGTGGCTTTGGGCAATGAGCCGCGCGACATTCGTTGCGAACTCCCGCCGTATGAGGGGGCCGACGTCTGTGGCCGGGTCCCCGAGTGCGCCAACTCGGAGGCAGTTGATCTTTCCGACGAGCAACGCGGCAAATTTCCGAAAGACAGGTGAAGCCACGTAGAACCGCTCCGTCGCGAGGCAGTCCTGTCCTGAATTGAACGTTTTGGAGTAGATTGCCGACTCTGCTGCTGCCTCGAGATCCGCGTCTTCTAGCACAGCGAAAGGGCTGAGCCCCCCCCCGCAGTAGATCAACTTGATTTCTTGTGAAACACGGGGAAGGAGCCGCTCCACGCTGTCCCAGTTCCCGGTGAAGATTATTGCATCTACCGGGTCTGCACGCAGAACGCAGTCGACATAGGCCGGTCCGGAAGTCCGCACGAGCCGCATTGGCATTTCGCGGATCCGGGATGCGATAAGTTCCCAGATCCGGTGGACTATATTAGTGGTAAGGCTCGATGGACGGACCAGCACCGTATTGCCAGCGAGTAGGGCTCCGAAGGTGTATAACACAAGCGAATAGAGCGGCGTGTTGAAAGGCAGGAACACGGCGACTCGGCCCAGCGGTGTACGTCCCTCCAGCGGAGCCAGCTCATCGCTGTAGGTACGCAGTGCGCGCACAGTCTTTTCTATCTCGATCTGGGCTGTCTTGTATGTTTCAACGGTATTGAGATAAGCAAGTACGGTTTCTCGTTTGCTCTCTAACAGTTCCGCTATTTCATTGAAGAGGCCAACAAGGTCTTTTCGGTTATGTGCCACAAACGTTCCCCAGGCAGATCACTCCCTTGGTTCTTGAGGGTCGTCCAGTACATAGCCATATCTGCAAAGTTCCGTCCGGAACCCACGCGCAGCGTAGAACGCCTCCATGCCAGCCTCGCACTGCAGGTATAGAATCCGGTCACCAGATCCAAGCGATATACCGGACAGGTGGTCTAGGATCGCCGTGCCGACACCTTGCTTCCGGTAGGCCGGCAGCGTTGCAACGTTGTGTATGACGGAGTGCCCGGTGGCCGTGTAGAGACTACCTATGCCCATCACAGTTCCGCCGGCCGTTGCAATGACATGCTCGACGGTCTTGTGGGGTTGGTACTGGTGGAACTCTCGCTTTACCGCGGCGGTATAATTGGCTTTGAAACACTGTCCCAGAATCGCAACGAACGCGGCTAGCGTGGCGTCGTTGTTAACTTGAGCTACCACGAGATCGCGCGACGCCGGGCTCACCGGCCGCTCGCGGCAGTGGAACATCCATAGCTCGGTATCTAAAACCTCAAAGCCCGCTTCATGCAGTTGGCCTCCAAGAAACGTCGGGCGAGTCCGTTCGGACACGTACACGCAGGGGCGACGGCCCCTGGTGTGGAAGAAGCTCAAAACGGAGGCAATAAAGTCGCCGCACTTGTCGTCCGGAGTGTTGTTTGAGAGCGCGTGGTTCCAGATGAAGTCGTCGACCAAGTCGCAGTACGCGTACCTGGCTTCGGTGGTGTCGTAAACTATGGAGAAGTAGCACCCGAGCTGGAGTTCATAGTGTAGACGCTCGGCTACGGCAATGTTCGGCACAGACGCTCTCGCTTTCGCCACTCCGGGCACTGGGTTGCGGCAGATCTCCGGGTGCACTCCATTTACGCTCACATTCGTAAGGAGGGTTGCGCGCCGAACAGAGATCGTGGATCTAAATTGGCTTTCTCGTGAATCAAAACACGTATAGCGCCTGTTAAGGGTCTTCGTCAAGGAGTATTACATCGTATCAATTAGATCGATCTCGCTTCATCGCCCCAGGCGGGGCCGGACAAAAGAAGGGGTTTATGGTCAACGGCTCCGGTTCCAGAGCGGGCTTACAACAACCATTGCGGGCCGTATATGCCTCCATCCGATGGGCAAGAATTTCTGAGGCAAAGCTTCAACCTACTGCGCCGCGTAACAACATTAGTGCAGCGTTTCGGTGACGTTCTGAACCTCAAAGCCCATCTTCCACACACTGAATTCGTCACCCGTTCGAACATTTGTCAGCCGGCTAAGCCGATTGACGGGGTATAGCACTAACCCGATCATGAAGAAGAAGCGGTCATGATGAATGGTGGCCAGGTTTCCACTTCGCGACTCCCTCTCATTTTTGGCTGCTGTTGGTTACGCTTGGTTTGTCGCGGGCACAGTTCCGGGCACAGCTGGGGCATTTTTGGGGTATTTAGGGTTGGTTCTGGAAGATGTCGAATTGCCGCAAGCCCTTTAAGGACGCGGGTTTGAGGTGGTGCCGAAGGAGGGGGTCGAACCCTCATGACCGCAAGGGTCGCGGGATTTTGAGTCCCGTGCGTCTGCCAGTTCCGCCACTTCGGCACGAATGGGCGATTATCGTAGCCCATTCGTCTGGCACTAGTCAATCAGTGCACCGTCCTGCCCGCTATTCAAGAGCTAGCACCCCGGGAGCGGCGATAAGGGATCAAAAGGCGCCGTGCTCTTGCAGCCGCGGCCGGCTGGGGCGGCTTTGCGCGGGAGATTTGGTCTGAACCGGCGGCTTCGCGTTGGCTCAAGACGGCAGGGCGCTGCCGCACTCCAAAAGGGGGGGATGGCTTATCAGTTTTGACTAATGGGGCTATTCTGAGGTAAAATGACCTTTTCCGGAGGTTCTATGGAATTTCGTGTAGGAGAAAAAGTAGTCTATCCTAATCATGGCGTCGGCATCATCGAACAGGTCACCAGCCGCCCCGTGAATGGCGTTCCGGAAGAATTCTATATGCTCAGGATCCATTCCAACGCCTCCCTCGTGATGGTACCGACCGCCAATGTCAAGAGCGTGGGCATGCGCAAGATCAGCCGCAAGGTCGATTGCGAAGGCCTGTTCAGGCTTCTCGAGGAAGACTTCTTTGAACCTGCCGCCGACTGGAAGGGCCGCTACAAGGAGCACTGCGACAAAATGCGCACCGGCTCGATCTTTCAGGTGGCCGAAGTGCTCAAAAACCTGGTCTACCTCAGCTTCAGGAAAAACCTCTCCTTCCGCGAAAAGCGCATGCTCGACCGGGCCAAGCAGCTCATCATCAGCGAAATTGCCACGGTCAGAGGTGTCAGCGAGAAGGCAGTCGAAGACCACATTGACAGGTCGTTAGCCGAAGCGTATGCGCGTTCCGTGAAGGCTTCCGCCTAAACCATTGCACACGCCAGCAACCCTTATTGCGCTCCTGATCTTCTTCCTGGTCCTATCCATCTTTTTCTCGGCCTCGGAGACCGCCCTGATGGCCGTGAACCGCCTCCGCCTCAAGTACCTGGCGGAATCGGGAGACAAACAGGCCAGGTTTGTCAAACGCCTCGTGGCCAACCCGGACCGCCTGCTCGGCGTCATCCTGCTCGGCAACACGATCGCCAATATCGCCGCCGCCAGCCTGGTCACCTATCTGGTCGCAACCTACTCCCCCGAGGACAAGATCGAATCGATGAGCTTGCTCGCATCGGCGGCCCTCGCCCTGGTGATCCTTATCTTCTGCGAGCTTGCCCCCAAGATCATCGCCGCCACCCATGCCGAAGAAGCTTCGCGGAAACTGGCCTGGCCCATCCAGGTGTCCGTCTGGCTCCTCTCGCCCTTCGCCGCCCTGGCCGCCTTCCTCGCCAACGGCTTGGTCCGCCTGGCCGGACTCTCCACAAACGCCAGCCCCTTCGCCCACGCGCTCAGCGAGGAGGAGATCCGGTCCATTATCTCCGGATCGTCCGACCTGGTGATGGCCGAAGCCCGCAAAGAAATGCTGCACAACGTCTTCGAGATCGGCGACACCCAAGTGCGCGAAATCATGATCCCGCGCACCGACGTGACCGCCGTGGAGATCGACTCCTCCATCCCCGAGATCCTGGAGGCCTTCGGCAAGACCCAGTACTCGCGCATCCCCGTCTACCGCCGGAGCTTCGACAACATGGTCGGCATCCTCTACGTCAAGGATCTCCTGCAGCACATGCAGAATCCGGGAGACATCCACCTCCACGCCATGCTGCGCCCCGTCCATTTCGTGCCGGACACCGCACGCCTCGAGCCCGTGCTCCGGCAGATGCAGTCCATGCACCTGCACATGGGCATCGTCGTCGATGAGTTCGGCGGCATCGAAGGGATCCTTACCCTGGAGGACCTGCTCGAGGAGATCGTAGGTGAAATCCGCGACGAACACGACACGGAGACCGAACCGGTGCACGAACTGGGACCCGGGGTGTTTTCCGTGGCCGGCAATCTCCAGATTCGGGACTTTAACCGCGTCTTCGAATACAAGATCCCGGAGTCGCGGGAATACACCACCGTGGCCGGCTTCCTTCAGACCTGCACCGGACGCCTGCTCCAGGCCGGTGAGAGCATTCGCTACCAGGAGATGAACTTCGTCATCGACAAGGTCGACGGGCTCAAGATCGCGCTGGTGCGGGTACGCGTGCCCGTGGCCAAAGAGAACAAGAGCGCGGTGGCAGCGGGCAAACCGAAATAATGCGAACCACGAAAACCTCGAAGACCTGAAGAATAATGTTTATTTATTCTTCGAGGTCTTTGCGGTCTTTGAGGTTCGTTTATTAGATGCGCCCTACTAATCCCGTGCGGCGGCGCGGAGGAAGGCGGCGGAGGCGCTGCGGACTGTGGCATCGACATCGCGACCGCTGTGCGCCATGGATACGAAGCAGGCCTCGAATTGCGACGGCGCGAAATACACACCCCGCTCAAGCAGCCCTTGGAAAAAAATGCCGTACCGGCGCACGTCGCTCGCGCGCGCCGACTGGAAGTCGGTCACCGGCGCCGCCGTGAAGAAGACCGTGAACATCGATCCTACCCGGTTCACCTGTACCGGAATCCCGGACGCGAGCGCCGCGTTGCGCAACCCGTCCTCCAGCCGGGCCGACAGCTCCTCAAGACGGGCGTACGCCCCCGGCTTCTTCAGCTGCTTGAGCATGGCAATGCCTGCGGCAACCGCGAGAGGATTGCCCGAGAGCGTTCCCGCCTGATAGACCGGCCCCTGCGGCGCCACCATATCCATAATCGCGCGGCTGCCTCCGAAGGCTCCCACCGGCAGCCCGCCGCCGATGATCTTGCCCAGGCAGGTGAGGTCCGGCTTGATCCGGAACAACTCCTGCGCGCCGCCGTATGCCAGACGGAATCCAGTCATCACTTCGTCGAAAATCAACAGCGTGCCGTGCTCGCGCGTCAGCTTCCGCAGCCGCTGCAGAAAGCTCTTGGCCGGCAGGACCGTCCCCATGTTGCCCGCGACCGGCTCCACAATCACGGCGGCGATTCCCGACCGGTGGCGCTCCAGCAGCAGCTGGACAATATCAGCATTGTTGTAGGGAACCGAGATCGTGAGCGCGGAATGCTCCGGCGGGACACCCGGGCTGTCGGGCAGGCCGAGGGTCGCCACGCCCGAGCCCGCCTTTACCAGGAGGCTGTCCGCGTGGCCGTGGTAGCAGCCGTCAAACTTGATGATCTTGTTGCGCCCCGTGAAAGCCCGCGCCAGCCGGATGGCGCTCATCGTGGCCTCGGTGCCCGAGTTGACCAGCCGCACCATCTCGATCGAGGGGAACGCCGTGCATATCATCTCGGCCAGGACAAGCTCGTTCTCCGTCGGCGCGCCGAAGCTGGTCCCCAGGGAAATCTGTGCACGCAAGGCGGCCTTGACCGGCGCCGGAGCGTGCCCGAGCATCAGGGGCCCCCAGGAACCGACGTAGTCGATGTAGGAAGCGCCGTCGACATCGGTGATGCGGCTTCCCCTTCCCGACCTGATGAAGAGCGGATTTCCGCCCACGCTGCGAAACGCACGCACGGGGCTGTTTACGCCGCCGGGGATTCGGTGCGTCGACCGGATAAATAATTCCTTGGAACGTTTGCCCACGGCTCACTCCAGATAAGAACCACGAAGACCTCAAAGACCTCAAAGAAAAATATTCATTTCTTTGCGGTCTTCGAGGTCTTTGCGGTTGAGATTTACGAGAGCACCTTCGAGGCCTCTTTCGCGAAATAGGTCAATATGATGTCGGCGCCGGCGCGGCGGATTCCGATCAGCGTTTCGAGCATGACCCGGGGCAGATCCAGCCAGCCGAGGCGCCCCGCAGCCGTCAGCGCCGAGTATTCACCGCTGACCTGATAGGCCGCCAGGGGAACCGGATACCGGTCCCGCAGCATGCGGATGACATCCAGGTAGGGCCCGGCCGGCTTCACCATCAGGATGTCCGCACCCTCCTCGATGTCCAGCGCCACTTCCCGGATAGCCTCCAGCGCGTTCGCCGGATCCATCTGATGGCTGCGCCGGTCTCCAAACGCCGGAGCGGATTCGGCGGCCTCCCGGAAGGGCCCGTAGAATCCCGAGGCATATTTCACGGCATAGGACAGGATCGGTGTGTTTGTACATCCGTTGCGATCCAGGATCGACCGGATCGCACCTACACGGCCGTCCATCATGTCCGAAGGCGCCACGATGTCCGCCCCTGCCTTCGCGTGCGACAGGGCCATCCGGGCCAGCAGATCGAGCGTTGCGTCGTTGAGCACCTCGTCGCCCTGGACCAGGCCGCAGTGGCCGTGGCTGGTGTATTCGCACAGGCAGACATCCGTTACCACCAGCAGGTCCTTGACCTCGCGCTTGAGGGCGCGCACCGCCTGCTGCACGACACCCTGGTCGTCATAACCCGAGGAGCCGCGCTCATCCTTGCTTTCCGGAATTCCGAAAAGCAGCACCCCGGCGATCCCCAGCGCTTTCACCGAGCGCACTTCTTCCACCAGCGTGTCGACCGACCAGTGGTAGTTGCCCGGCATCGAGGCGATTTCTTTTTTGATTCCCGATCCGGGACAGACGAACATGGGATAGAGAAACTGACTGGGCGACAGGCGCGTCTCGCGCACCATCGCGCGGACCGTCTCGTTCATCCGAAGCCGCCTCGACCGCGTGACCGGAAATGCCATGACCAGCCTCCTGAAAATGGGTGCGCAGAACCAGAAACTATTTATTATAGCGTTCTTGGCCCGGGTCCTCAAGCAGAGCTGCACCTGGTGGTGCGGTTACTCAGCAAAAACTAACCACGAAGACCTCTAAGACCTCCAAGAAATAAAAACAGCATCAAGTCTGGAATTTTATCTTTTTCTGCAAGATCTGAATGCGGCAAACGGCAAACCCCGTCCGGCGAGGCTGTCTCAAAACTCGCTGGAATAGGCCCGAAGGGCCGCCAGTGCATAGGC
>CAYGWQ010000166.1:0-11791 GCA_964353465.1 uncultured Acidobacteriota bacterium
AAAGCGTAAGAGCCCTGGAAGGGCGAAAGAAAGATGCTTCGCACAATGAGATGCGCATAAGGTTCAGGCTCATGCGCCGCTTTCATTCGGCGCGCCGCGCTATGGCACGGGGTCAAAGCGGCGAAGGATCGCCGCACTCCAAGGCCTGCGGCGCTGTTGCGCCGGGGGATAAAGCGGCGATGGGTCGCTGCGCGCCAAGGCCTGCGGCGCCGTTGCGCCGTGAGGCATAGCGGCGATGAATCGCTGCACTCCAAGGATTACTTGGACGCGGGTGTGCGCTGGCCGATGCAGTAGAGATGGCTTTGAGTGCGCATGAAAATCTGGCCGTCGGATATCGCAATTGAAGACAGCATGTACACCGGAAGCTCATTCTCGGCAGTTTCATTCTCCGCGAGCACTTTGAATTCGGCGCCGGCCTCCAGCACGGTCGTCACGCCTTCTTCGCTGGTCACGTAGAGCTTGCCGTCGCCTATCACCGGAGAGGCGCTGTACGTGCCGGGCCGGACTCTCTGGCTACCCCAGATTTCCGCGCCGGTCTTTGCGTCTCTGCACCACAGAATGCCCCGGTCGTTCAGAATGAAGATATACTTTCCGTCGGTAGCGGGTGTCGGCACGTCCGGTCCCTGATCTGTCGACCATACCAGGTGCGATTTGGTGACATCCCCGCGCCCGCCAGCCTTGAACGCTAGCAGCGGCCGCACGCGCGAAGGCACGTAAATCATGCCGTCGGCGACCATCGGCGAAGCCACGATGCGATAGCTCCTGTCCTTGGCGGGATTGAGACCGCCGGCACGCCAGAGTTCCGCTCCGGTCGCCGGATCGTGCCCCGTCACGTAGTCGCCGCCGCTGATAACGATTTCCTCCTTGTCGCCATAACGCAGCAGGGCCGGCGTCGTATAGGCATCGGGAGACTCCGCTACGGCGTCTGTCGGCCGCTCGACGCGCCAGCGGGTTTTTCCGGTCAGCTTCTCAATAGCGAGCACATAGGATGGATCGTCTGTTTTCATCCCGTGGAGGACTTCGACGTAGAGGAGATCCTTGTGAAGCAGCGGCGAAGAGGCAAATCCCCAATTCAGGCCGAAATTGCCGTAATCCTTCTGAATGTCCCGCGCCCAGAGCTCTTTGCCGGCAAAGTCAAAAGCCTTGAACACCCCGGTTCCCGTCAGGACCCAGACGTTCTTGCCATCCGTCACGGGCGAAGGCGAGGACATGTTCTGCTTGCGCACTTTGGCGTTGCCGGTACCCAGGTGTTTCTTCCATATTTCTGTCCCCTTGCTGCGATCTACGCACCACAGGTACAGCTCGGTCCCATCCCCGATATTCAGGAAAATGCGATCGTTCCAGACAATGGGGGTTGAGCCCGAGAAGTCGGGCATGGCCAGCTTCCAAGTGATATTTTCAGTCGTGCTCCAACGCACGGGCAGATTTTTCTCATCCGCTTTCCCCGTCATGTTCGGGCCGCGCCAGTGAGGCCAGTTGCCGCCGAAACAAACCGCCTGCGCGAACAGCAGGGTGCACACAAACAGGAGTCGTCTACGCATAGGAACCCACCTCCGAGATTTCGATAATCATATACCGGAAGGGCTCATTTCCCGAAGCAATACAGCATGTTCTGTGTCCGGATGTAGAGCTTGCTGTCGGCAATTGCGGGTGTGGCAAAGACCTCATCGCCGAGGGCATTCACGGCAAGTATTTCCCATTCACCCTTAGCCGATACCACGGAAACGGTGCCATCCTGGCTGATCAGCCACACTTTGCCGTCGGCACCGACGGGCGATGCGAAGTATTTGTCGATCGCGCCTTTCAACCGTTCCTGCTTGAGGACGTTGCCCGTTGCCGGATCGAACGACGTCAGAATACCGCTGTCGTTCACCATAAAGAGCACACCCTGATACAGCAAGGTCGAGGGGACCTGGGGCACCGGCTTTTGATAGCGCCACCGGATGGCCGTGCCGGTCATATCGCCCTGGCCGTCGAGCTTGATCGAAAGCAGGCCGTTTTCCGATGCCATCATCATGCGAAAGACCTCCCACTCCTGCGCAGTCAGCTTGCCGTCGCGATTGAGGTCGAACGCATCGAACCCAAAACCCGGCGCCAGCATCTTATCCATCGGGTCGCCGCCGGAGATTTCCTCCCTGGCAATAAAACCGTCTTCGTTCTTGTCGTAACGTTTCAGCCCTTCCTCGAAGGGCACGGTGGCTACCTGTCTGCCCGGCTGGTTCTGCGAGAAGCCCCAGCCGTTGATGTACAAATACTCGTTGTCATAGCTCGCCACAGACTTCATCTCGCACGGCAGGCCGCGTACCCACCAAAGGCGCTTGCCGTCCGCCGCCGAATAGGCTGAAAGCTGGAAGGACTCCGGAATCAGGATTTGCTTCGGCCCAATCTTCGGCTCGTATACGGTCGGGGTTGAGTAACCCGAGATCACGCCGGGCCTGTCTACTTTCCACCGTACCTTCCCGGTGTTCTTGTCGACGGCAATCAGGTACGAATTCAGGTCCTGATCGACGGGCAGGATCAGGGCGCCGTCCACAAGGATCGGCGATGCGCCGAAGCCATAGAAAATATTGAACGGCCCCATCGGCAGCCGCCACAACTCCTTGCCGTCGGCATCGAAGGCTATCATCCCGAATTCCTGGAGGAACGCGTACACGTTCGTGCCGTCGGTAACCGGGCTGGGGGAAGCCGGGCCATTGACGTTTTGCAGGCGCCCCTTTTGTGTGCGCGGGACCTCGCGTTGCCAGAGCAGTTTGCCCGATTGACGGTCAAGGCCGAGGACGTACAGTCTGAAGGTTTCCTTTTCCTTGGTATGCGCCGTGAGGAAGATGCGCGTGGCGGTCAACACCGGGGATGAATGCCCGGGAGGCAGCGTAGTTTTCCAGACGACGCCCTTTTCGGGCCCGAACTCGACGGGCAGATTGGCAGCGCCCGATACGCCCGTGCCGTTTGGCCCACGGAAGCGCGTCCATTCCTGGGCGGCCGCCGAATGGCCCAAGCATAAGACGAACAAGACGGAGATTATCAGACATGGGCAAAGCCGGTTACTTCTTCTCATGAGCGGATTCCTCCGGGAGCATTACATCACGCATTCAGGAAATTGACACGTTCAAAAAAACGAACCGCAAAGCCCTCATAGTACTTACTAAAATGTAACTGATTAGCCCTATGGCATAGACATGTCCATCAAAAGCAAAAAGCAGCCACGGATTTCACGGATTTCACGGAAAATCCGCACAGAAACACATGAAGCTGTCCCATGGATCCCACATACACCAAGAGCGTCATCATGCCAAATCCGTGTAATTCGTGGAATCCGTGGCTGCTTTTGGAGGTGCCTAAACAGTTACCGTTCTTTGAGGTCTTCGAGGTCTTTGTGGTTATTTAGAACATTACTCGGAGCGGAGGGCGGCGAGCAGCGGCGAACGAAATGCCGCGATGACGGCGAGCAATGAAGATGCCAATCCTACGATCAACACGGCGCTCAGGACCAGGCTTACCATGGCAAAGGGGAAAGGCACGCCCCGCGCGCGGACAGCAGGCATGATGGCGATCAGCGCGCAGGCTGCGCCGCAGGCCAGGCCGGAAACCATCAGCGCCAGGTTCTCCGCCACAATGATCACCGACAGGATGCGCCTCCGATAGCCCACGGCGCGCAGGAGGGCCAACTCCTGCCGCCTTTCGAGTACGTTACGGAGGAGGACGGTTGCCAGGCCGATGGTCCCCAATACCAGGCCCAGTGCTCCCAATCCCTGGAAAGTGGAAAGGTACGTGTTTTCCACCTGATGGTACGCAGCCAGCCGCTCCGGGGTGGATGCTACTTCAAAACCCCAATCCGCCAGGCGCTCCATCAACAGATGAGCGAGGGAGGGCGCTCCGGCGGGGGGAACATCCAGAAGGAAAAAGCGGTAGCCTTCCCTGCCCGGAAAGGCGCGCAGAAAATTCGCTTCGGAGATCACCAACTCTCCCTGCAGCACGCTGTCGCGCAGGGCCGCAACCAGGCGCAGTCGAACCGGCGCGCCGTCGTCTCCCCGCACTGTAAGCTCCTGCCCGACCGCAAGGTGCAGGATGTACTGAATCGTGTTCGCATCGCCGATGGCGGGGACGACCTTGTCCGGAAGCTCCGCCTCGAGAAGGAGCCACGGATTCCGCTTTTCTTCCAGAGTAGCAGGCAGCGATTTCTGGAATGAGAAGCGCGCGCTCGCCAGAAACGAACGCGGGGCGCCCAGGATCCTCGGTTCTTGAGGGGCATAGAGATTCAGGCAGCTGGCATCATCGCCAGGGCGTTCGCGAAAAGGCACAAATGCCACCTGCGCAAGTTCCGGGACCTCCGAGGCTGGAATCCCCAGGGCCTCCCGTCCCGCGGCACTGTCGGGATCGTAGACAATCGGGAGTGCGGAAGTCGCAAGCAGAGCATATCCGCCGGTGCCGGATTCAGGATCCAGCGAGACATCGTGCGGGTCCTTGCGGAAGGCCTCCACAGAAACGATGATGAAGGTGGCGGAGGCGATCAAGGCGATGCACAGCAGGCTGCGTCCCGGCCGGTGCGTGGCATTCCTGGCTCCGAGCCTCAGGAAAGCCGGCCAGCCATGCCCGGAAATAGGGCTGGGATGTTGGCGACGCAGGGAGAGGGCCGTTACGCTCAGGAGGGAAACCAGCAGCAGAAAGCCCGCAACGAAGAATCCCGCCACATCCGGGATCCATCCGGATGCCGAGGCGAGAAGCATGATCACGGCGGCGAGAAACGCGGCGGGCGCGACCATTCTCAGGGTGCGGGCGCGCCGGCTGCGGACTGCGCTCGACTCGAGGACTCCCGCCAGCAGAGCGCGCGGCGAATTGCGGCGCAGATCGCGAAGCGTCCACGCGATGATTCCAAGAGCAGCCAGAACTCCGGCGACTGCTCCTAAACTCAGAAGCTCCCAGGAAACGTGCAGGTACAGGCGGCTCATGCCCACGGCGCCTACCCACCAGGTGCGCAGGCCGAAGACCAGCAGGCCGCCGTAGCCGACGGCGCCGGCCAGGCCGAGAAGGCTTCCGCCCACCGACAGAACCGCGCCTTCCAGCAGGAAGATGCGCAGAAGAGTGTTCATCGGAAAGCCCAGCGCTTTGAGGGTCCCGATTTCCCGCACGCGCTGCTCGATGCCCAACCTGAAAAACAAGGCTGCGAGAAGAATCGCCGCCGCAATCAGAAAGAAGCTGAAATATAGGAAATACTCGCCGAAGTCAGTGGATCCCTGCGATGCATCCAGCCCGCGCTGCTTCACGGCAGTTACGGCAAAACCGGCCATCTCCGGATCAAGACGGTTGCGAAGACTTGCCGCCAAGCTCTCCTGGGCAGATTCCGGATCCGCCCCCTCCGGCAGCGCAATGCGTACGGCGGAAAGCTTTCCGAAACGGCTTTGCCAGAGCTCTTGTCCCCTGGCGAGCGTGACAAAGGCCTTGGGCGTGGCCCGAAATCGGCTCCAGTAGTCCTCGTCAACGGGGCGAATGCGGCGGAGATCCAGAGGAAACGGAGGATCCCACGCGCGGATGTTCCTGGCCTCGGTGATGCCGGGGAAATCGGGCGCCAAAGCAGTGTCGACATCCCCGCTCATGGCAACAATGCCCGCCAGGCGGAAGCGGGTTGTTTGCGTCACCAGACCGCCATCATCCTGCCAGAGGTAATAGTCTACCTCCACGGTTTCGCCGGATGAGACTCCGAGGTTGCGCCCGGCCCACTCGTTGAGCCAGATAGACTCCATCGCATCGGCAGGTTCGGGCTGCAGGGGTAAGCCGTCCACCCCGCGGATAGAGCGCATCGCTCCCCGGCCAAGGTCTGCAGCGGTAATGACGGAGTAAGGTATTTCGCGCCCGCCGGCGCGAAGGGAATTCGCCAGGTAGGTGAAAACACCGGATGCCTGCAGGCCGGCATCGGCAGCCGCTCCCAACGCAGCCCGCGCTATCTCCTCATCGAGCAGGATACGGGCGCTCTCGATGGAGACTCCAGTCTTCGACGGCAGAGGCCGCAACCTTATGCCAACATCCTGGAGAGTGAATTTCTCCTTGAGCAGATTGCGGATCTTCTGAAGATTCCCTCCCCGCGATCCGGAGGCAAGAAGCATGGCATTGGCACGCCCGGGCTGAGCCAGGTCCTGTTGCAGACGCTGCAGGGGAACGAACATGGAAAACATGTTCCCCTGGCTGGGCCGGAGCGCAAACTCGCCCAATTTTTCCGCGGGCAGAATCTCGCCGCAGACCAGGCGCACGGTCCGGCCGACATTTTCGCGCCGCCCGTAGAGCGACTCTCGCGGAATGCCCTGCTGCGTTTCAACGCGCAGCAGCAGTCCATCGCCGGTCCGGATCCCAAGGTGCTTTGCCAGAGTGGATCCGATCGCCGCAGCGCGCCCTTCCGGGGCTTTTTGGCCTTCGGCACCATGAAATTTCCAGAACCGGTCGTCAATGCCGTACACATTGATGTTATGTGCCCGCCTGCCGGTTTCCTCATGGACCAGCACCCCCTGAAGGTAAACAATCGGGCAGCTTCCCCCGGAATCCTTTCCTGCAGCGGATGAAGTGATGGCGGCTGCGAGGTCGGCGCGGAAGAACCGGTCGGCAGAAATCACATACTCCGTAGATCCCAGCCTTTGGAAGAGGAGGTCGCGCAAGCTCTCCCGAACGGACTGCCCCACCAGCAAGGCGCCTGACAGAACGGCGACTGCCGTTGCCACACCGGCAACGACTGCGAGGTTTGTGCGCCGGTAGTGCAGCAGGTTGCGGAGCAGCAGCCTGTTCAGCCTCATCCTCTCCTCCATGACGAATTTAATGCGTGTTCCAGGCCGGTTCTTCCCCAACTCGGCCGATCACGCAAACATCTTTATACCGGGCACAGGTGTGCACCGCTGAGCCGGTATTTCTGAGCGAGCCTCTGCGCCAGATCCAGATTGTGCGTGACCACGATCAGAATGGTCTGTTGCTTCCTGTGCAGTTCCAGCAGCAGTGCCGCCACTGCTTCCGTGGACTCTTGATCGAGGTTGCCTGTCGGTTCGTCACACAGGACGAGTTGCGGGCGCCGCACCAGGGCCCGCGCCAGGGCGACGCGCTGTTTCTCGCCGCCGGAAAGCTCATGAGGACGGTGATGAATCCTGGGTCCGAGGCCGACCTGATCCAACAGATCCAGGGCCCGGTGCTGCAATGGGGCATCCGCATCGCGGGCAACCAGAGTCGGGATGAGGACGTTTTCCAGCACGGTGCACTGGGGCAACAGGTGGTGGTCCTGGAACACAAAGCCGACCTGTTCGTTGCGAAATAGGGCGAGATTCTTCTCATCCAACTCGAATGGATTCCGGCCGTTCAAAAGGACCGCCCCCGAGGTCGGGGGTTCGAGCGCGCCCAGTATGTAAAGGAGAGTGCTCTTGCCGCTGCCCGAGGGGCCCACGATGGAGACGGCGTCTCCCGTGTTCAAAGAGAGATTGATATCCGCCAGCACACGGAGCGGTCCGGTGGGCGTCGGGTATTCTTTTGAGAGGTTGCGAATTTCAAGCACCGTGGTTATCTCCAGTTCGTCTTCAGGGATTGATAAACCTCCAATGCGCTGGCCAACATCCGTGCCGAGCTGTAGTGCGTTCGCACGCCCTCGTATCCTCGGGAACCCAATTCCTTTCTCCGAGCGGGATCCCGCCAGAGTTCCCAGATGCCCTCCGCCAGGCTTTCGGGATTGTCCGGTTCCACAAGGATGCCGCCTCCGGTGGTTTCCACAATCTCGGTGAAGGCTCCGGACCGCGGTTGGACGACGGGAATCCCGGCGGCCATGGCTTCCAGCAGAAACAGCCCTTTCGGATCCGGATAAGGCCCCGGCACCGAAAGCACGCTCAGATTTTTCAGGAAAGAAAGCTTGCGCTCCCTGTCCAACTCGCCTTGATACTGGAGGTGTCCGGACAATCCCCAGGAAGCCATCTGCTTCTGAATGCCGGCAAGATAGGATTTATGTTCCGGGCCCAGGTAGCCGGCAGCCCACAACCGGCTCGAAGGAATCCCCGGGCGTGCTCTCAGGCAGCGGTACGCCGCGCACAGGGCATGCAGACCTTTTTCCGGCGCGATGCGTGCCAGGTATCCTATGGTGAAAGGATCCGGTTCCGGACTCTGCCGCCCGCCATAGCCGTCAAGGTTGATCCCCAGCGGCACCACATGGATCCGGTCGCGCGTGATTCCGAGATATCCGGTCATTTGTTGAGCGCCGAATTCGCTGACCGCCACGAACGCGTCTACGTGCGCGGCATGTGCGCGGATCAGGCGCAGGGACTCGCTTCGATAAGGTTCTCCCAGCCCCTCGAGGAAAAGGTCCTCACCCTGAAGCGTGCAGCAAACCGGCACGTCCAGCTCCGCCTTGATTGCGGGCGCCAGGGAGATGAGAAGAGAGTTTGGGATGCTGATGATCTCAGGAGAAACCTCGTCCGCAAGAAACCGGACAAGCTTCAGGATCTCCTTGCGCTGGAAGCCGGCCGTGCCTTGCAGCATCGACACCGTTAATTTTCCCAGGTGCGCAGGATCTACGCTTACGCCCCATCGAGTCGTGAACCGCAGGAGCGGCGCGGAATCCAGCAGCCGGTCCAGAGCCCACGGCGTCCTGCGGAAGAGCTTGAAATGCTGCTGGAGATACACGTTGATCCCCCCCAGAAACACCCGGTTGAGGCTGTTGTTCCTCTCATCCGTGCGCGTGGGGGTGTAGGTGGGAATCAGCAGGATTTCGTGGCCGGCGCCCAGCAACGCCGCCGCAAGGGTGTTGTCGCGCAGGCAGCTGCCGCAGTACATGTTGCCGGCGCCGGCTGTGATGTAAGCGATTTTCATAGTCCCGCTTCATTTGCCGAAGCAGTAAAGCACGCCATCCTGCGATCCGATGACAAGCCCGCCCTGGGCCGCGGCCGGCGAAGCGGCCAGCGGCGCGCCCGCGGTGAACTCCCAGATTTTCTTGCCGGTCGCCAGATCCAGCTCGTACAGGATTCCGTCGCTGGACCCAATAAAGACCCGGTTCCCGGAAATGAGCGGTGACGACTCCACCCGGGCGCGCGTTGTGAAGGTCCAGACTGCCTTGCCGGTCGATCGGTTCAAGCAGTGCACGATCTTGTCGCGCCCGCCCAGGATCACGCGATCGCCGGTGAGTGCCGCCGATGAGTAAAACGGAAAGTTCCGCGTCGGGTGCTTGTAGGTCCACCGGACGACGATCCGCTTCAGATCGATGCCCAGCACTTCATTGCCGAATGTCCCGACGAAAGCCTGGTCGTCGCGCACCGCCGCCGACGCTCCCGTGTAAGCGCCGAGCGGCAAGGCAAAGAGCTGTTTCCCCGTTGCCGCGTCGATGGCACGGAAGGTCTCATCACATCCGGAAATGTAGACCTTGTCTTTGTCGATTGCCGGGGTGCAGTGAACCGGGCCTTCCGTCTGATATTTCCACACCAGGGCACCTGTGGCAGCCGACAGGCAGTACAGGTTTTGATCATAGGACCCGAAATAGATCCGGCTGCCCAGCCGGTTCGGCGACGATTTGATTTCGCCGTCGGTTTTGAAAGTCCATCGGACTTTACCCGTGGCCGCCTCCACGGCATGGAGAATCCCGTTCAAATCGCCCACGTAAACCAGCCCGTTGTATACGCACGGGGACGATTCGCTAACCGGCCCTGCCGTCTGATATTGCCAGCGCAATTTGCCCGTGGCCAGATCAATCGCATGGAGGCTGCCCTCCATGGATCCGACATACACCGTGCCGTCCACGATGGCTGCGGAGGATTCGATCGAATCCTTAGCCTGGTAGCTCCAGCACAATGTGAGCGGTGCAGGCAAGAGCGTCTCCGCAATTCCCCAGAGCGCGGATGATCCGCGAAACATGGACCAGGCATCAACCGGTGCGGGGGCCTGCGCACCTGCCGCCAGCAGACCGCCTGCCACCATGCACCAAAGCGCCAATCTCAAGATACGATGTCTGTTCATAGGAGTATGGAAAAGTTTATCAGATTTTGCGGTCGCGATGCGAAGGTTTCAGTCTCGCCCGATGGCCTTGGAGTGCGGCGGTTCAGCCTTCCCCTTATACGCATCTCATGTTGCGTAACATCTTACTTTCGCCCCTCCAGGGCTCTTATGCTTTTTCGCCATGACCCCGAGCTCGCAGACTTGCGCGGGGCTATTATCTACCGCGCCTCCGGTGCTAGATACGCCATTAACTGCACAGTTTACTGGAACCTCAGATCGAGCCCCGGAGGGGTGGAGAGATAATAGCCGGGGGCAAGCGCGGCGCAGCCCCCGGTTGGTCGAGATAGGTCCCAGAGCCCTTGAGGGGCGAAAGATCAAGATGCGTGTAAGGAGCAGGGTTCAGCGCCGCTTTGGATTGATGCGCAGGGCAAGAGCACAGAGCACAAAGCGGCGCAGAAGCGCCGCACTCCAAGGCGCCTTCGGCGCACGGCATGAGCCCGCCTTCTCATAACTCCAAAGCACTTGCACCTTATCTGCCGGATTCGCCGGCACTGTTTGCGATGGCGTAGAGCTCCGAGTGGTTCATGATGTAAAGCACTCCGTTTGCCGGCACAAGCGCGCCGTACACGGAGCTCCCCATATTCATCTCAGCGATCTTCTTGAGCTCCTTGCCGGCCTGGAGCACGATGACATCACCGTCTTCATCCCCGAGATAGACCTTGCCGTCCGCGACGAGCGGTGATCCCCAGACCGCTGCAAGCACGTCGAAATTCCAATAGGGCTTGCCGGTTTGTGCGTCCAGGCAGTGCAGGAAGCCGCTGAAGTCGGAGATGTATACCAGTCCGTCCGCGATTGCGGCCGTGGAGATGGAGCGGCGTATCTTGTCGTAGTGCCAGACGCGGCCCGTTTCCGTGATGTCTCCCAGCTTGCCGGGATCGATGCAATACATGTGTCCGATTCCCTCGCCGCTTTCGGGATCCTGGCCTATGGCCAGATAGACCCTGCCTTCATGGAAGACGGGCGTGGCGATGCCGTCATTGCGCGTTTTCGGCCAGACCGCGTCCTTGGGATTGAGATCGAATCTCCAGAGTTTTTCGCCCGTGCGCGCGTTGAAGCCGTAGAGCCACCCGTCCCCTCCCGAGAAAAACACCTGCATCAGGCCATTGACCTCGCCGAGGGCAGGCGAGGACCACTGGCCATGAAGGATCTTGTCGCCCGGGGAATTATCCTGCCAGACTATTGTACCGGTGTTCTTGTTGACCGCAAGGAAGCTGGGAGCGCGGGGCGCAGGGATCTTTTCGTGGCTGTCGTCACGGCCGTTCGAGGTCCCGAGAAAGAGGATCTCTCCCCAGACCGTCGGCGAAGAGTTCGCCATGTTATGCTGGAACACGCCCAGTTCCTTCATCATGTCGAGCTTCCAGATGATATCGGCATCGATGGGACTCTTGTAGATTTCGTCCTGATAAGGACCATCGTTTTTCCCGTCCAGGAACCCTTCCGTATCCAGGCAGACCAGCTCGCCCCGGTTGGTGACGTAGTAAAGGCGCTTCCCCTCCACAAGCGGGGAGGAACAGACTCCCTGGTCGGGCCAGTCATTCTCTTTTCCGGATTCGAGTTTGTCGGAGACGGCCTGCCAGAGAAACTTGCCGTCCGCCTCCCGGAAACACATGAGAATGCCCTTGTCTCCCCGGACATCGGGATTCCTCGGATTGTCGTTGTTCGTGCCCAAAAACACTTTGCCATCGGCAACGACGGGATTCCCATAGGATGTGGATCCGAGATCCGCCTTCCATTTGACGTTCTTCTTCGTCTTGATGTCCCAGGACGAAGGGAGGCTTTTCATGGATGAAGCCAT
>CAYGWQ010000167.1:0-11715 GCA_964353465.1 uncultured Acidobacteriota bacterium
AGAGATCGATGCCTCAATGCACACATCGCCTTATTAACAAATAGATTACGTTCATGAACTCAACTGTATCGTGGTTGTTATCTTTAATGCGCGGGCTTAAAGCCCGCCCCCACATCTGACTTCAATCCAGCCGGAGCTATGGGTCGAATAACGAGTTTCGCAACAGAAACCAGCTACGGGCGTTCAGTCGAAACAGGAGGCGGACTATTTGACGTTCGCCTTCGATGCTTCCAGGAGTGTCTGCGTCGGGCCTTTGGTGCCGCCGGCGCCTTCCCCGAAAACCGCTGCGGCCATGTCCACCGCAGCTTTGGCATGTGCCATCGCGTCGGCCGGTTTTGCCTCCTTCAAGTCCACGCGGGCCAGGAGATCCAGCGCGCTGACCGTGTCCTGGTGTTGGGCCTGGAACATCTTGGCGGTGTGGTCCATGGACTTCGCGAGTAACTCCCGGCTACGTGCCAGATCGCCGCTGAGGAAATAGGACTCCGCCAGCGCCAGGTGTGCGAGCGACACATCGCGGCTGTCGATCTTCTTTTTTTCCATTACCTCAAGCCCGCGGCGGTAAAGCTCCTGCGCTTCCTGGTAGCGGGTGAGATGACTTTCGATCAGGCCCCCGGTGAACAGCACGCGCGACGCGAAGAGCGGCTCAGAGTCGTTGTCCTTCGGCACGTCCCGGAGCGCGTCGCGGATGAGTTTTTCCGCTCGTTTGAGGTCGCCCGACCGGAGGCGCGCTAGCGCCTCAAGGCTGCGACAGTATGCGAGCACGATATTCTTGACCTTGCTGTAGCTGAACTCGCGGACCGCTTTGGTTGCCATGGAAGCCGCCGCACCGTAATCGCCCTGCGCCAGCAGATAGGCCGCCTGTTCCCGCGCGGTGATGTCGTTGCCGACTCCCGTGTTGGCGGCAATGGTGTCCGCCGCCTTGAGCGCCTCGCCGGCATCCCTCACACTACCTATTTCCATGAAGAACTTGGCCGCTCCGGCGTAATACGTCGCGGAATAGGTCTTCAGTATCGCGTTCTTGTCAATTCCGGACTTGATGAACTCCTGGGCTTCTTTGTACCTGCCCTCGCCAATCAGCTTGTCAATGTGCGGCCCGACAAAGACGGCGTCCTGATTCTGCGCCCACGATGGCATGCTCGCAAGCAGGAATAAAAGGATGAGGTTAAGGCGGTGTAACATAAGTGCCTCCGATCGAAAGAATTGCCGATCGTGATTCATGTAGGGTAAGTATGATTCTAACTCAACATTTCGGAGACTACACAATTAGATGCCGTCGGAATTCGGTTTTATTGATCCTTCCGGAATTGGAATTGGGTCTCCACAGTGAAATCGTACCCATCGAACGAATTGGCTGCACCGATAGTTTTGCGGATGAGCAGGGGAATGTTGTCCCCGCGGCCCACTACGGGATGAGTGCTGATTTCCCAGTGGAATTGCACGTGACGATAACATTTGAAGCGTTCGACGGCAAAACGAGGATGACACTGCGGCATGTTGGTCTCCCGGCTGGCAAAATGAAAGATATGGCGGAACAGGGGTGGAATGAATCATGGGATAAGCCTGCCAAAATGCTGGGATAACATCACGCGGGCAAAGCCAACAGCGTACTCGCCGTTAGCCGGAAGAAAAGGGCTACCCCTAAAAGATACTTTCTCAGTCCATCTTGGCTGGCACCGAGCCAATCGTGATAAGATGCCCCAATACCGGCATCGTGGGAAGTTGACTGATGACCAGTCACATGGACGTATTACGGCAAAACCGGACAGAACGATCACACCTCCTTCCGGGAGTGGGGCCGATAACGCCGCACTCCGCCTACAACTCGGCTTCACTCGGGTTGAAGCTTCGCCTGTGAAACTTTGCAGGAATATGGCGGATTGTGAGGTGCTCCAGTCACCTGGATTATATCTCCGAGAAGGATTTGCTCGTGGCCAGGATTTGTATCAGTTTCTTGGACGAGATTCCAAGTCGGAGGAGCGATCGGATCAGGAGATCCAGCGAAACGGATGGATCGCCAGCTTCCATTTTTGCAACACGGGATTGGCTGGATCGCATGGCCCTGGCTAATTCTACCTGGGTCAAATGCCGCTGCAATCGCTGCTCGCGCAGGCTTCGAGCAAGAAGTATTTTGAGCTCTACGTATGCCGCCTCTTCCGTCGAAAGACCAAGAAAGTCCTTGGCACCTCCGAATTTCCATCCTTTTGCTTCAAGTCGTCTTCGTTTTTCGTCATGCATGATCATAATCCCGCAGGCGTTTCTTTGCCTGATCAATCACCGACCGAGGTGTCACCCTTGATTTCTTACTGAAGACCTCAACGATGATAATGGCGTCCTCATCAAGGCGATAGATGAGACGCCAGGTTTTATCCGCGTCAACGACACGCAACTCATGGCATCGTGCACCAATCCCCGGCATCGGTCTGGAATGCGGCATCTCAAGAGCCTCGCCTTTTTGCAGCTTTCTCAACAGAAATCCCGCTTCAAGCCTGGCGCCGCCGGAGAAAGGAGGAGATTGGACCTGACCGTGCAGCCAAACTAGAGGCTTATCATCTGGGCTCACGGCAGCATTATATGTCATTTATGACATACGATCAATAATGTTTTCGATGTGGCGCTGTCCGTGGTCCAACGGAATCCAGCATTTGCAGCAAGGTAAACGCGGTTTAGGGTTTGGCCGCTTGATCAAAATGCGCGGTTGATGGCCGTAAGACGGCGTAACCGGACAAGTAGAATCAAAACTAAAGGGTGGATGGTTGGATTTGCAGCTGCCGCCATTCTCACAATAGTGTTCAGCATCGGCTTGGCTCGCAGGGCTATGCGGATTGATCCTACGAATACACTTCGGTTTGAGTAATAAATATTACCTGGCACTACAAATCAACAGCCAGTCATGCGTGGATTCGCCGCTGAAAAAAGGATATCCCGCACAGAGGCCTGTTGACGATCAGCTAAACCTGTGGGGAGTCCGCAGATCTTGTCTTGCGATCGGCCCCGGCGCAGAGCAGACCGGGATCATCAAAACCGCACGCCGATGCCCATATTGATATGAAGACTATGCCGATTGTTCGCCGGGTAAGGGTAGTTGATCCATCTGTTCTGATGTGATTTCATTGCATGAAGCAGCCTCGCCGGCCAGGGCATTGATAAAGCCGTACCTCAAGACACATCCCAGCCCCGTCCGGCGGCCGGGGCCTAATGGCGGCCGAAGGCCCCTCGTGGGGGAGCAGAAGAGGCGGATACTCATTTGATTGCCGGCATGTTTTTGTGTATTTCGTGTATTTCGTGGTTGTCGTTTTTGTCGTCTTGGGCCGCGCTGCGTCCATCTACAGTGGCTCGAAGCGTTTTAGCTCCAATCAGTGATGTGCGAGATATTAAGATCGTTTGACGATTGCGGTTTCTGATGCGCCGCCCTCGAACGCCACTTCCCTGGATGCCCGGGCGAGCCGGTTGCCCATCAGGTGGATTTCGCCGTTCCCTGAACCCTTGAGTTCCAGAAATGTGCCGGTGCCTTCCGCGGCGGAGCAGGACTGGATCAGGCCGTCCGTGACATTTTCCAGGCGCACGACCGGCTGGTCCTTCTGAGGATTGCCGTCGGCAAAACGGTACACCTCGAGGCCCCGCACATCCCTAACCGCCAGGGCCGGCCCCTTCTCCGCCTTGATGGCAATGTTGTCGAGGATCATGCCGTTTACATTAGAGCAGGAAATGCCGGTACCGGCGCCGTTCACTACGAAGTTGCTGATGCTGAGCCCCTGGATCGGCATTTCGGGCAGGCCTTCGATGAGCGCCGCGCGTTTGACATCAGTGGCCGTGATGTTGCTCAGATGGATGTTGCGGAAGGTGGGAGTCCCCTCGTTAATGGGTTGCGCCGTGCGCGGATCGCTCGCGTTGTACAGCATAGTGACCGAAATGGCGTCGCCGACGCCGCGCATGACGAAATTCACGGCGCGGAAGTTCTCCACCACATTGCCGCGGCTCCGGGCCGTCTTAAACCGGATGCCGCGGTCGGTGCCTTCACAAACACAATTGCTGACGGTTACATCTCGAACACCACCGGAAGTTTCGCTGCCGATGCCCACGCCGCCGTGTCCCCGCCCGAATACGCAATTGGTCACGACAATGTTTTCGCTCGGGATGTTTTTCCCCGTCTTCGAGAACCTGTAGCCGGACTTGAGCGTGATGCAGTCATCGCCGACGCTGATGTAGCAATTGGAGATGCGCATGTTCCTGCAGGAATCCGGATCGATTCCGTCCGCATTGGGAGCCTCCGCCGGCGAAATGATCGTCACCTGATCGATGACAATGTTGTCGCACAGCACCGGGTGGAGGTTCCAGGCCGGCGAGTTCAGGATGGTCACGCCGCTGATCAGGACGTTCTTGCAGCGATACAGATTAATCATGCGCGGGCGGCCCCACTTGAGAGGCGCCCCGGGGGGATTTTCCGGTTCGCGCTCGACAAGCCCGAGCTTCTTGCGCAACTCGGTTACGACGCGAAAGGCCTTCCACCAGGTTTCACCCTGGCCGTCGAGCACGCCGCGTCCGGTGATGGATACGTTCTCCAGGTCGAGGCCGGTGAACATCGAGGCATACACCATGCGGTCGATGCCTTCCCAGCGCCCGGCAATCGAGGGCACTTTCTCAAAATCGGTGATGCCGAGCAGAACGGCGCCGGCAGGAACTTCCACGTGGACGTTGCTCTTCAGGAAGATGGGGCCGGTAAGATATCGGCCCGCGGGGAAAGCCACTCTGCCGCCGCCGGCTTTGGCGCAGGCGTCCACGGCTCTCTGAATGCCTGCGGTACAGAGGGTTTTCCCGTCACCGGCGGCGCCGAAGTCGGCCACGTTGAATACCAAGGACGCGCTTGGGGACGGCTTCTGCGCAATGAGAGCCATTCCTTCCTCGGCCGCAGCCATGGCCGGCAGCGTCATGGCTGCTCCGACCGTGAAGCGCTTCATGAATTCACGACGTTCTCTGATCTCGTTCAGCATTGTTTTTCTCTCCTCCTCAACGGGCGACGCGTGCGCTGGCGCCCTTCATCACTTTCTCTACCTCCGCGAGGGTAGCCATGGTGGTGTCGCCCGGCGTCGTCATGGCAAGTGCCCCGTGTGCTGCGCCGCACTCAACCGTCCATTGCGGGTCCCGCCCCATGAGGAACCCATAAATCAGTCCGGAGGCGAACGAGTCGCCGCCGCCCACACGATCGTAGATCTCGAGATTCTCGCGGTTGGTCGCGCAATATAGCTTGCCCCCGCAGTAGCAAACTGCGCCCCAGTCGTTGATGGTTGCCGTTTTGGCATTGCGCAGCGTGGTGGCGATAACCTTCAGGTTGGGATACCTCTCGACCACGCGTTCCATCATGCGCCGAAAATGGTCCGGATCGAGTTGCGACAGGTTTTCGTCAAGACCTTCGACGGCAAATCCGAGAGCCGCGGTGAAATCCTCTTCATTGCCGAGCATAACGTCCACATGGGGGGCAAGATCTCCATTCACTTCCTGCGCACGCTTCTTTCCCCCGATCGCCTTCCAAAGCGATTCGCGGTAGTTGAGGTCGTACGAAACCACAACGCCGTGGCGCCTGGCCGCCTGGATCGATTCCCTGGCGACCAGCGGGGTTGTAGCCGACAGGGCGGCAAAAATGCCGCCGGTGTGAAACCAGCGAGCGCCATCGCGGCCGAAGATCTGATCCCAGTCGAAGTCTCCGGGCTTGAGCTGCGAGGCGGCGGTGTGGCCGCGGTCCGAACAGCCCAGGGCGGCGCGCAGTCCGAATCCGCGCTCGGTAAAGTTGAGCCCGTTGCGTACTGTGCGGCCGACCCCGTCATACGGAACCCACCTGACGTGCGATGAGTCGACACCCCCCTGATAGATCAGGTCCCCTATGAGGCGCCCCACCGGATTGTCGGCAAAAGCGGTTACGATCGCCGTGTCGAGGCCGAAACAGCGTTTTAAGCCGCGTGCCACGTTGTATTCACCGCCGCCTTCCCAGGCTCGAAAGCTGCGCGTGGTATGGATGCGGTCATTCCCGGGGTCCAGCCGGAGCATCACCTCGCCCAGGCTGATGAGATCCCACCGGCACTCCGCTTTGGATCGAATCTGTAGCATCGGGTTGTCCTCGTTTAAGGGCCATTCGAGCTCGTCCCACTTTCACTTGCTCAGCTTTCGATGCGGCGCAGGTTCTCGTCAAGCGGGGTCATTTTCGGCATGAGCAGATGCGCCACGCCGAGGAGCACCAGGTATGCCGAACCGGCAAGCATGAAAGCGAAGAAGTAGCCCGCAGGCCCGCTCGAGGAAGGTACCTGGCCCAGTTGGTAGTCGGCCAGGATGCCGGCCACTGCACCGACCATGCCGCCTATGCCCGTGACGGACGCTGTGGCCTTCTTCGGAAAGACATCCGAGACGAGAGTGAAGATGTTGGCCGACCAGGCCTGATGGGCTCCTGCGGCAAGGGCGATCAGCAGCACCGCGATCCAGTAAAACTGGTCCGAGCGGGCGCATCGGATGAGAACCGACTCCATTGGTTTGGCCTGCTCCGCCGTGAGCACGCCGCCAATCGCGCCGACAAACTCCTTCGCGGACCCATAGTCGTTGCCGGAAAGGGTGCGGAGGGCATTGTGCACTTCGACCGGCACAGGCACTTCCACCTTATTTACCCTTGCCTCACCGCCGACGGTTACCACTTCTTCTCTGGTATAGGTGGATGTTTGCAGCCGGTCGAAGAAGCGCTGGTCCACTCTGAAGCGGGTACCGACTTGAGTGACAAACATCACCGGCATGATGCACAAGGCGCAGATGAGGAGTGTGGTCTTACGTGCCCGGTTGACGGGCCATCCTTTCTTGATGAAATATGAGGACAGCCAGCCGCCGGCGATGCTTCCGCCATCGGCGATGACGTAAATGGTAATCAGGGGCAATGCCACGCTCTTGATGTCCAGGCCGAACCGGTCGTAGAGGAATTTCCCGCCCCAGAACAGATAAAACCACCAGGCGGCGTCCGTGATCTTGGCGGCGCTGAAGGCCCAGGTTTCGCGCAACGGCAGCACTTTCAGCCACGGCACTCTCTCCCTGGAGGTTTCTGCCACGGAGTCGCTATTGATGTGGGCGCGTTCTGCGCTCGAGAGCCGGGGGTGCGTTTCGGGACGCCCATAAAGTCTAAGCCAGGCGACAACCCACAGCGCGCTGAATACGCCCGTCGTGAGGAAGGCATATTGCCAGTGGGTGCCGTCAGGCGACACGATCAACGGAATCGCCAGCGGAGCGAGTATGGCGCCGACGTTGGAGCCGGCGTTGAATATCCCCGTGGCGAATGCGCGCTCCTTTTTCGGGAACCACTCGCCGACGGTTTTGATGGCGGCGGGGAAATTGCCGGACTCACCGAGGCCGAGGCCGAACCGGGCAAGGGAAAAACCGAGCAGGCTGAAGGCCGGACGCACCGCCGCGTGCAGCATGCCGAAGACGCTCCAGATGGCGATGGAGAGCGTGTAGCCGATCTTCGTGCCCAGCCGGTCGATGATCGCGCCCATGCAGAGCATGCCGATCGCATAGGCGACCTTGAACGCAATGTTGATCGTTGCGTAGTCCTTATCGGTCCAGTTGAAGACCTTATACTGCAGGGTGGGTCCCAGCACGCCCAGAATGCTGCGGTCCATGTAATTGATGGTTGTCGCCAAAAACAGCAAAGCGCAAATGGTCCATCGGTATCGTCCGATGGCACCCTGGAGTTGGGACGTGCCGGTTTGCTGCGTTTCCGTGCCCTTCGTGCTTGCCTTGTTCAAAGTGATATCCTCCCCCCGCGAAGAAAATCGGCTTGATTCCGGTTCCGCACTGCTCATTTCTCCAAAGGACCACTGAATCCGAGGCTCTTTGAGATATTGCGACAACAGGCTACGACTGCCCGGGCGATATCCTTCTTAGCTCCGAGAATCCGGCGGGCGGGTCCGGACACGCTCAAGGCTGCAACGGGCCGGCCCGCTTCATCGAGGATGGCTGCGCCGATGCAGGCGACGCCCGGCTCGTTCTCCTCGTTGTCAATCGCGTACCCCTGATCGCGCACCAGATCGAGTTCCCGCTGCGGAAGCTGCAACTGCTTGCGCCGCGATCCGGGAAGCCGCAGGTTTTGCGGCCGGGCGCGGGTTTCCGCCGCCAGATTGGCCAGGATGGCTTTGCCCATCGATGTCAGGTGGACCGGCATGCGGCACCCTACGGTTGCCGCCATCCGGAATGGGCGGGAGGACTCCAGAATGTCCACGTAGAGCACATTCCCCTGATTCAATACGCCCAGATTGACCGTCTCATTGAACCTGTTGTGCAGCGACTGCATAAAGGGCCGGGCCAGCTGCTTGACGTCGCGGCGCACATGGGCAGCGCGCTCGAACAGCTTCAGGCCCAGCTGGTAACGCGATGCGTCGGGGCTCCGATCCACATAGCCGCGTTCCGCGAGCGTGTGCAGCAGGCGAAACGTGCGGCTCTTGTTCAGCTGCACACGGCGGCTGATCTCGTTCAGGGTGAGTGGTTCGGAGCCGTCGAACACCTCCAGGATATCGAGGGCCTTGGCTACCGCCTCCACACTGTACTTTCCGATCGTAGTCCGTGGCAGCTTCATACTCGCGCTGCGACCCCCTTCCACCAAAACCACGAAATACACGAAAAACACGAAAACTCACTTTTGTGTTTTTCGTGTACTTCGTGGTTTGCTCAGACGCCGCTGAAGGCGGAGAAACCGCCGTCAATGGGCACGATCGTGCCGGTTACAAACGCTGATGCCGGTGACAGCAGCCAGAGCACGGCTCCGAGCAAGTCGTCCGGATCGCCAAACCGCCCCATGGGAGTGTGGGCGAGAATCGATTGGCCGCGCGCCGTCAATTGGCCGGTCTCGCGATCGTGGAGCAGGAAGCGGTTCTGGTTCGTCACGAAAAACCCGGGAGCGATCGCGTTGACGCGGATGCGCGGCGAATACTCATGGGCCATATGCACCGCCAGCCACTGTGTGAAGTTGCTTACACCTGCCTTTGCGGCCGAGTAGGCAGGGATCCGGGTCAGCGGGCGGAACGAGTTCATGGAGGAGATATTCAGGATGACGCCGCTGCCCCGCTCCGCCATGATCTTGCCGAAGACCTGGCAGGGGAGGATCGTCCCGAGAATGTTCAGGTCGAAAACCCAGCGGAGCGCATCCATGGGCAGGTCGAAAAACTTCAGGTCCGGGCTTGTGGTCGCCTGCGGCTGGTTGCCGCCGGCGGCATTGATCAGACAGTCCACCTTGCCGAACCTTTCAAGAACTTCGGCTGCCGCGTTGCGCAGGTTTTCGATCTTTAAAACATCCACGGCAAAGAGCGCGGCATTCTCTGCGTGTCTCCCCATGCGTTCCAGCAAGGCCTGCCCCGGTTCGAGCCGCATATCGAGGATCGCCAACTGCGCGCCGCAATTGGCGAGAGCGCAGGCGATTTCGCTGCCCAGGACACCCGTGCCTCCGGTGATGACTACCGTCTGGCCCGTAAAGTCGTACAGCCGCAACAGTTTTTCGAGACTCATTGGCATCTGGATCATGTTTCCGTCCGTTTCTGCGTTCCTTTCGTCGTTGGTTTCTGTCGCGAAATGGCATTCGAGCCCTCGCGACGCAGCCCCCGAGGAGTCAAGAGGGTGGAGCGAAATTCGCGATAGAAACTAGTTACTTGCGAACTGCCGGTGCTGAGCCTCCGCGTGCGTCGGCTTGTGATGGATTTCCCGTCCCGTGGAAGGCCCCTCTGCCTCCCAGAAAAGAACACGGAGGCGGCCGTTTTGTCAAATACAAATTTGTTTCATTGTCTGAAATGACAGGAATTGGCGATTGCCATGCCGCCGACAATTTCGTAGCATGGGAGTCTCCGATGCGGGGTGGACGGTCACGCCAGCCTTAGAAAGGATCCGCCATGACATTCATCCATGAAGATTTTCTCCTTCATACCGACAAAGCCCGGCGCCTGTATCACACGTACGCGGCGGAGCAGCCGATTCTCGACTACCACTGCCATCTCTCCCCCGGAGATATTGCTGAGAACCGTGCGTTCCGCAACCTGTTCGAAATCTGGCTGGAGGGCGATCACTACAAATGGCGTGCCATGCGTGCCAACGGCGTGCCCGAACAGTATTGCACCGGCGGGGCCCCGCCCCTGGAGAAATTCATGGCGTGGGCGCGTACGGTGCCGTACACCCTGCGCAATCCGCTGTATCACTGGACGCATCTGGAACTGAAGCGGTACTTCGGCATCGAGCAGCTGCTGGATGAGGCCAGCGCTCACGGCATCTGGGAGCGCGCGCAAAGGCTGCTGGCCACCCCGGAATTGCGGGCCCATGGCATTCTCAAGCAGTTCCGCGTTATGGCGCTGTGCACGACCGACGATCCCACCGATGATCTGGCCCCTCACCGCAAGATTGCAGCCTCAGGTCTCGACACGCGGGTCTATCCTGCCTTCCGTCCGGACAAGGCGTTGAACGTGCACCAGCCGGAAGCATTCAACGCCTGGGTCGATCGTTTGGCAGAGGCCGGCAACGTGCACATCGCCAGCCTCGGCGATTTTCTCGCCGCGCTGCAGCAGAGACACGACTATTTTCACCAGATGGGCTGCCGGCTGTCGGATCACGGGCTCAGCCACTGTTATGCTGAGTTTCCTTCAGAGCGCACGGCAGCCGGCATCCTGAAAAAAGCGCGGGGCGGCAAGGCGGCCACGCCGCGGGAACAGTCGCAATTCGCCTCTTTTATGATGCTTTACTTTGGCCGTCTGGACGCTGAAAAAGGCTGGACCAAGCAGCTGCACCTGGGTGCGCACCGCAACGCCAACACGCGCCGGATGTCGGAACTGGGCCCCGATACCGGTTACGATTCCATCGGCGACCGGCCGCAAGCTGATGCCCTTGGCGCCTACCTTGACCTGCTGGACCGGGAAAATGCCCTGCCGAAGACCATCGTTTATAATCTTAATCCCGCAGACAATTACGTCCTGGCCACCATGATAGGCAACTTTCAGGACGGCTCGGTTGCCGGCAAAATCCAGTTTGGCGGCGGTTGGTGGTTCCTCGATCAGAAAGAGGGCATGCAATGGCAGATCAACGCCCTCTCCAACGCCGGCCTGCTGTCACGGTTCGTCGGTATGCTCACAGACTCGCGCTCCTTCATGTCCTATCCCCGGCACGAATACTTCCGCCGCGTGCTGTGCAACATGCTCGGCATGGACATGCAGAACGGCGAACTGCCAGATGATGAGGGCCTGATCGGGCAGATGGTCCGGAAGATCTGCTACAGCAATGCCAAGCAGTACCTGGACCTGACTCCCTAGAGCGCCGGATCCAATCAAAACCACGAAATACACGAAAACGTGCTATTGAAAGGCAAACAATACCCGGCTCTACTGCACCCCCGACGTGAGGCGATGTTTGCGGGGGGCGGGCTTGGGGGCGTCCTATCAGGCTTTAGCATCACAGAGAATTGACTTTCCAATCCCCATTTATTCCGTTTCATATATCTCGTACTACTTACAAGCAAATCCTTTGCACCAAGGAATGGATTTGCGTCACCGAAACGCAGGGCAGGGAGGCGCGAAGCGCCGGCAGAGAATAGCCCCGCCCGTGAGGGCGGGGTTTGCGTGAGACAAGGAATCGAGGTCCGAAGGACCGGCACAGATGTCATGTGCCGCACCTTCGGCGCTTGTTCCCATTGCCTGGACACCCCGGCCTCACGGCCGGGGCTAT
>CAYGWQ010000168.1:0-11691 GCA_964353465.1 uncultured Acidobacteriota bacterium
AACATTCTATCCGGGGGCTTGCGCCCCCGGCTATTATCTTTCCACCCCTCCGGGGTTCGGCCGGCACACTCTGCAACCGGATTTCGCGACAGAAACTAACCAGTTTCTGTCGCGAATCGCGGTTTGAGCTCTCGCAGTTTAGCATCGCAGCCGGTACCGGAACGGCGTAGCTGTTCCTGGTCTCGCCGCCAAAGCGCAAGTGTGCTTGCGCCCTCCAAAGAGGACTCACCGAACAGCGTTCCCCTGATTGGAAACTCCCACATCGCTGAAGGATAGAAGTGGTGCCCGGCTCGCTCCCGGCCGATGAGAAGGCTGGCAGACGCTGCTCTTCCCCCTGGGCGGCGCTGGTCAGGATATCCGTGAAAAAGTTCGTTGCCAGGCAGCCCATTTTCGACAACAGGATGAAGATCTACGGCTACGAACTCCTGTTCCGCTCCGGGCTCGAGCCGTATTTCCAGTGTGAAGACCCGGACCTGGCCACGTCCAGCGTTGTGGTCGATAGTTATCTGCTGTTCGGCATGAAAATGCTGACCGGCGGCCGGCGCGCCTTTATAAATTTCACCTACAACCTCCTGATCAACGACTATGCGAAAGTGCTTCCGTCCGACCAGGTGGTCATCGAAATTCTCGAGTCGGTCCCGGCCGACGACCGGGTCGTGGCTGCATGCCGCGATCTGCGGGCCCGCGGTTACATGCTTGCCCTGGACGATTACGGGCTGAATTTGAAGCACAAGCCGCTCCTGGGCCTGGTCGACATCGTCAAGGTGGATTTCCGGCTCACAACCAGCCAGCACCGCCGGGAAATGGTGCTCGCAAACCGCGATCGCGGCATCAAATTTCTGGCCGAAAAGGTGGAAACGCGCAGCCATTATGAAGAAGCCCGCCAGCTGGGCTATTCGCTCTTCCAGGGATATTTTTTCGGCAAACCCGAAACCCTGGAGTCCCGGAACATCCCGGCATACAAGCACAGCTACTATCATCTCCTTCAGGCAGTCCACCAGCCGCAACCCAACCTGGCCGCATTGGAAGACATCATCAAGCACGAAACCGCACTGAGCTACAAGCTGCTGCGTTACCTCAATTCGGCTGCATTTGCCTTCTGCATGGAGATCCGTTCGATACGCCACGCCCTAGCCATCCTGGGCCTCAACGAGGTGCGGAAGTGGGTTTCCGTCGTGGCGCTTGCCGGTGCAGCCAAGGACAAGCCATCCGAACTGATCATCACTTCCATGGTGCGCGCGCGTTTTGCGGAACTTCTGGCGCCGGTAGCGGGATTGCCAAACCGCGCATCGGAATTCTTTCTCATGGGCCTGCTCTCCATGATGGATGCAATCCTCGGCCGGCCGCTGGCAGACATACTTGCAGAGGTGCCGGTAACGGCGGATATCAAAGCCGCGCTCCTGAATGGCACGAGCCCTTTGCGCCCCATTCACGAGTTTGTTCAAGCCTATGAGAAGGGAGACTGGGATGAGATCGTGCGTCGTTCAAAAGACCTGCGACTGAACGAGAGCAAAGTAACGGAAGCCTACCTTGCTGCCGCCGACTGGGCCAACCAAACCTATCAGATAAGCGCCGCCGCCTGATAACCGGGACGTCCCGTTTCCTGGCAACCGATCCTCATGAATCATGCGCGTTAAAAGCGGAAGGTGTAAGCAAGCTTGACTGTGCCCCGGTCGAAGATCGAAAGGTACTCGCGATCCAGGGAGCGGTACCAGCCGCGGTTCAACACTACGAACAAATCGTTTCCCGGTTGCAGAATCCAGCGGAAGCGGGTCTGGAAGCCGAGAACCCTGGATTCATTGTCGTACTGCACCAGGTTCGCCCAGGACAGGTTGGGAGAGAAATTGAAGTCAGCGCGCACCCCAAACAATTGCGTGTAGAACTTGCCCTGCTCCAGGCTGATGTCGTTTCTCTCGCTTTCCAGGCCGAATGAGAAATGCGTGCTGGGCTTGAGTGTCAATCCCAGCTCGAATTGCCGGCGGGTGCCGTTATAAAAGCTTCCCCAGCCATAATTCGACCGCAGCACCCATACCCGTTTCGAGGCAGTCTCGGCTTCGATTTCATAGCGGGTCCACCGGTAGGGCCCAGGGGGAAGCACGATCCCGGCGCTGATCTCGAAAGGCTCAGGCAGCCGCTCGAATTCGGGAGACACGCCGAACTGGAACTGATCCCCGGACTCCATCTCCAGGTTGAACGGAACGGCCGAGACAGTCCAATTCTCGACGACGTTGTTGAGATTCGCTACAACATCGCCGTCCAGTTCGAAAGACAACTGACGTATGCCCCATTTTTGCGGTCGCGGCCGGAATTCGGCCCCGCCGCTTGCCTTGCGAATTCCCCTCCTGGGCACAAATCCGAGGGCGGGCCGGAAATTGTCTCCGATTTGCTTGCCCTGCAGCCGGATGTCCCACAGGTCATTTGGATAATCGAGCCAGAACCCGGTCGCATAATCCGTGCTGTTGCTCGCCCCATCGCTGGTACGCATGAAAAAAACATCCAGGCTGAGATTCTTGTCTCCCCGGAATTTCGAGGTAGCAAAGCGGGCGTCCGCACCTATGAGATTGTTGCTCCCGGTGCCGGCCGGGTTTCCATTCGTGAATATCGCCCCAATGTAGGACTGCTCAAAAATGTCGCGGCTCACACGCGCCGCCAGCAGATTCTGGCCGCCCAGGCGGAAGCTTCCGCCGTCCTCATCCCGGATGTCGGCGGGCCTGGTCTGGACATCGAGAAGCCCGATGTTGAAATGGGACTGCCGTCCAGTGATTTTGCTGCCAAAGAGGATGGGAACTTCTTGCCCCCGGTAGAGCCCGATCCTGCGGCTGAAAAACGGGATCAGATCGGGATCCCAGATCGCATTGCCGGCGGTTTCGAAGACTCCTGCTCCCTCGAGGAAGAAGGGCCGTTTCTCCGGATAAAACAAATCAAACCGGGTCAGATTGACTTGCCGGGTGTCTACCTCGGTTTCGGCAAAGTCGGTGTTCACCGTCAGCGAGGCGTTCAGGTTCGGGGTCAGATTCTTGGATACATCCAGGCCGCCATCCACGGTCCAGGGGCTTTTGTCCAACCTGGCCGGATCGTAAGGATCCCGGCGTACCAGGCCGTAGGGGCGGATGTCGAGGCCGAGGCCCTGGCGGATAACGGGAAGATCCTGCAGTTGTCCGGCCTCGGCCAGATTGGAGGGCCAGATGTCGCG
Source organism: uncultured Acidobacteriota bacterium (assembly GCA_964353465.1). Classification (GTDB taxonomy): domain Bacteria; phylum Acidobacteriota; class UBA6911; order UBA6911; family UBA6911; genus JAFNAG01. Next base: position 3,194 of record CAYGWQ010000168.1, read on the forward strand.
CCTGGCGCCCGACCAACGGTTGGTCTCGTTCCTCCTTCTGATCTGGCGCTCGATATTCAATCCCCATGTCGTCTGACCGGGTTTGAAGCGCAGCGTCTTAAACGGGATGGCGATCTCGACGATCCAGCCCTGATCATCTTTGCGGGCGGCGGCATTCCAGATGCCATCCCAATCGAGGCTGACGTCTTCCGCGTTGTTGGCTATCTGGCCGTCTGCGCGCGCCCCCGCCGGGTTCACCACGAAGAAGAAACCGTTCCTCCGGTCGAAAAAAGGATCAAGGACGACCGCCACGTAATCGTCAACCTCCAGCTCCGCATCGCGAGTCAGCTGGGTCGCGATGATTGCGGCCGGCGCCCGGTCAAGGCATAAGATCCCGAAGTATATGGCATCGGAGTCGTACAACACCCGCACCTCGGTTGCCTCAGTCGGCGGTTCCCCTTCCTTCGGCTCAACCTGAATCAACGGCCCGATGGGAACGGCGCGCTGCCAGGCCGGCTCATCAAGCTTGCCGTCGAGCCGGATGCGTTCGCCGGCAGGTGCGGCTTTGCCGGTGGGGGCTTGCGCCCATGTCCGGGCACAGCAAAAGCTAAAAACGAGAATGAAACCGAGCGATCTGGAGGTGAGCGAGGAGAACATTTGCTTATCCCTGGTATATGGAAAATCCATCCCGAAGAACGGTTCGCCGACGCTGGAGCGGCTTCGCCTCAGTCCGGCCCAAGAGCCGGTACTGTAACATGTTTGCCTTCCCGGAAGCAGCCAGTTTCACAGCCATCCCGCCCACAGCCCCGATCACCACGAAATCCACGGCGCGGCCGGCGGCCACAACCAACAGAATAGTAAAGTGATCGCCGCCGCGCCGGGCTCTTAGCTCTCAGCTAGTCTCTGTCGAGAAACTCGCTCCGAGCCCCGCAGGGGCGGCAAGAGAATAGCCCCGGGCGCAAGCCCGGGGTTAGGCAGGAAATTGGCGCCGAGCCCAGGAGGGGCGACAGAAAAGACTTGCGATCAAAGATCTTTCGCCCCTGCCGGGGCTCATTAAATACAACATCCTATCCGGGGGCTTGCGCCTCCGGCTATTATCTTTCGGCCCCTTCGGGGCTTTGCCGCAAGAACCCGAACGCCGTTTCCCGACAGAAACTACCTAATACTAAACGAACAAAGGATTTCGGTTTTGTCAGCAGAAATAGGAGAACTGAGGAGCGTCACATCGCATTTACTATTCAGAGAGCGATCCATTCCACTCCCTGTAAGTGCCCAGATTCAGACCTTTCGTGTATTTCGTGGTTAAAAAAGATTGAGCCGTTTGTGCCGCCGATTTCGCCTTACCGAGGGGATTATCCCGGAGATTGTATGAGGAGAGGTTTTATGAGATTTGTGACGATACCTGTTCTGCTGCTTGCCTTCACTGCCGCCGTTTATGCCCAGGATCCGCAGGAGCGCATGGGTTGGGGGTATGGTTTTGCAGGGGCCGGCATGAACTCCCAAGGGACTTCCTTGCATGTCGGAGGCGGGGGGGAATTCCTGATTGCGGGTGGTTTCGGGTTCGGGGCCGAAGCGGCGCACTTCGGGTCTACTTCTCGATTTGGGGATAATAGTGTGGGCATGCTGTCCGCAGATCTGTGCTTCCACTTCGGAGGGCGCAACCTCTCCCGGAAACTCGTCCCATTCGCTACGGGAGGCATCTCTTTCGCCAATGCTCGAAGCGGCGGCGGCAATTTCGGCTTTGGCATTCAATACTGGGTGCACAGGCGGGCTGCCCTGCGCTTCGAGTTCCGGGAACACATCTTCTCCAGCGACAGCCCATTCCTGCCGGCATTTCATTTCGGCATTTCTTTCCGGTAAGCAATACAGGCGGCAACTTGCGCCGCGATGGGCCCGGGGGCAAAGCAGGCGCTGACACGCGGGTACAACCGTCCTTTATCTCACCTGTGCCGGAGCGCTTCCACCGGATCAATGCGCGCTGCACGCCTGGCCGGCATCCAGGTGGCAGCCAATGACACAATCGTCAACAGGACCAGGACTGCAGCGAATGTCATCGGATCGCCGGCCGGAACTCCAAAAAGGAGGGTGCGTATCACCGGAGTCGTCAACAACGCCAATCCGAGGCCGAGCACCACGCCGACACCGACGAGCGCCATCACTTCCCGGATCAGCATTCGCACCACCTGTTGCGAACGCGCGCCGAGTGCCATGCGGATTCCGACCTCCGCCGTGCGCTGCGCCACCGTGAAAGCGACGACTCCATAGAGGCCGATGCCGGCCATAAGAAGCGCTATCATCCCGAACAGCCCGACGGCACCGGCGGCGGCGCGGTGCAGGTTGAGTGACCGGGAGAGGTGAACCTCCATGGTGCCGGTTTCATACACCGGAACGGCTGGGTTCATTTCTTGGAACAACTGCCGCATCACCGTGGCTGTCCGCGCGGGGTTCCCTTCGGATCTGGCCACCACCGTCAGACGCGTTATACCGCCCGGGCGCAGCGGACGATAGAACATGGGTGTGGGTTGTTCTCCCACCGACTCAACCTTGACGTCGGCAACGACACCGACGATCTGGACCCAGGAGTCAGGAGCGCCCTGGTGGCGGTACCGAAGCCCGACCACATCGGACTTCCCCCAATATCGCCGGGCCATCGCCTCGCTGACTACGGCGATGGGGCTCGTTCCCGCGGCATCCCCCTCGGTAAATGTGCGGCCGTGAAGCAGAGGAAGTTTCAGCGTCTCGAAGTAGTTGGGCGCAACATAGGCCCATTCGACCTCAGCCGTAGGGGTTCCGGTCCGCACCCGATATTCATCGATCTCCAAAGTGCTGGATGGCCCAAGGGTCATGGGGAGACGCGTCGTCCACGACACGGCCTCGACTCCGGGGAGTCCCCCGACCCGGTCGGCAAACTCCCGGAAGAGAGTGCCGGCGCGAATCCCATCCAAGCCTGCTTCCGCCGCATCCGCCTGGAGGATCGCTATCTGACCGGCCGCATGGAAGCCGAGATCGACTTGCTGCGCGTTGCGGATGCTGCGGATCAATAATCCTGTTCCGACATGCAGCACCAGCGATCCCGCAACCTGAGCTATCACGAGCAGGTTTCTCATACTCAGGCCGAGCCGCCGGCTTCCAGCCCCGCACGGAGTCGGATAACCCTCTGGGCCTTTGATATACGTCACGAGTTCCGGACGCGTAATGCGCAGCGCCGGCACGAGTCCGAAAGCGACTCCCGTTGCCAGCGACAGGCCGAGGGCGAAGGCGAGCACCCTGAAGTCCTGTTCCACAAAGAGATTCACCGGCAGCGCCAAAGCGGCTTTTTGAGCCAGGAGCAGCCGCGTGCTCCATCCGGCAAAGAGCAACCCGAACAATCCGCCCACGATCCCCAACAGGATGCTCTCAACTAGCAAGTGCCGGATAAGGCGCCATCGTGTAGATCCCAGGGCAAGTCGCAGCGCCAGTTCGTGGCTGCGCTTCGATCCCCGCGCCAGCACCAGGTTGGCCAGGTTGCTGCAAGCCACAAGCAGCACCAGACCGGATACGCCCATGAGCACTGCCCCGGCAGAGTACAGGGAACGGTCCATATCGGGCCGCAGGCGCACATCGTTTGCCCGTAAGACCGTCATGTTCCTGCCCTTGTGATACACGGGATATGCCTGGCCGAGACGCGCCGCCAGCACACTCACGGCTGCCTGCGCCTGCGCCGGGCTGATGCCGGGGCGGAGACGCGCAATCACGTCAAACCAGTGGTCGTCACGCCGCTGCAAGGTGCCGGCGGCGTAAGGGCCCGAGATCGGACCCAAACTCGAAAGCGAGAGCCAGAAATCAATACTGTGGCCGGAAATCATGCCGCCGTAGCCGCGCGGGCCAATACCTACGATGGCGATGGGCGCCCCGCTGATTTTGACTATGCGGCCGATGATTGCCGGATCGCTGCCGAAACGCTCGGCCCACATTCTATAGCTGACCACGGCTTCCGCCCGGGCTCCCGCTTGGTCCTGGGCCTGCTGGAATTCGCCCCCGAGGAAAGGACGCAAGCCGATCACGCGAAAGTAATTGGAACTGACCCAGGCGACCGCCACGGGCTGCGGAACCCCGGTCTCCGGCAGCCAGTTTGCCGTCTGGCCGGTAATCACTGCAGCAGCTCCCGTGAATGCATCGGAAAGAGCGGCAAGGTCGAGATAAGCGGGATAGGAATTGGTGCCGGGATTCCCGTCGTTATCGTCTTCGAAGATGCGCACCACCTCGTGAGCGCGCGCAAACGGCAGCGGCCGGAAGAGGAAGGTATCGACCACGCTGAACATTGCGGTGTTCGCGCCGATGCCCAGGGCCAGAATGAGGATCGAGGTCGCGGCATATCCAGGGCTCTTGCCGAGCCTGCGCAGGCCGTGCACCATGTCTTTCGCAATACCGGTAAACATATGATTCCTTCCTCCCTTTCGCCCCGGCGCGTTCTCCGCTCTGTCCAGCCAACGGTCCAGCCGGGGCTGCATGTTCGCCGGGTCTGCACGCCGGACATCAATCAGGAAGCGCTCCCAGTCCGGTATCTGAGCGGCCACGCCGGCTTCGGCCTCCGCTTCGCTCATGCCGCGGGCGAGACCCTCCTGGTACAGGTCCTCGAGGTTGGCAGCCAGCTCACGGATGATCCGCCGCTCGCGGTCCGGGTGGAACTCGGGCAAGGAGAGATGACGGCGTACAAAGGCTTCCCAGTCAGGCATTATCGATTCCAAGAACCTGGTTCACCGCCTCGACGTATCCCCGCCAAACCAGCTTATGCCTGGCCAGAACACGCTGACCCTCGGCGGTCAATCGGTAATAGCAGCGCGCGCGCTCATCGGGCTTTTCCAGCCACCGGCCCTTGATCCACCCGCGGCCCTCGAGGCGCAGAAGCGTGGGATATACGGAAGCCAGGGCAAATTTCAACCTGCCCCCTGAACGGCTCTCGATCTGCTTGCCGATCTCGTAGCCGTGCCGGGGCCGAGATTCCAGCAGGGACAGGATCAGCAGTTCCATGCTCCCCTTTTTCAGTTCCGTACCGAACGCATCCATGGATATGAAAGCCTCCTATATATAGGATCCCTTAGTATAGGCCGGGGCGCTCTGCGGCGCAAGGATTTTTCGAGGATTCCTGCGATGCAGAGGCTGCGCGCCGGCCGTTCGAATAGCCATGGAACCGCAAAAACCTCAAAGACCTCCATGCAGACAGGATACGCCTCCAGAAAGGGATGAATGGCCCAGTCGGTTCGAGCTTTGGCAGACAAAGGTCGTCCGAACGCAGCTGTTTCTTGGTTTTGGAATTTCGAGGTTATGGCGCCTGTCACCGAAATTTTTAAGGTAATATAGCCGGCACCAGATGAGTCCTCTGGTTCGGGGGTATTTTTCATATGCATCTGTTCGGTGCGGTGATGTTGCTGAGCGCTTTCCTGCTCTTCCTGGTCCAGCCCCTGATCGGCAAGTTTATCCTCCCCTGGTTTGGCGGTACACCAGCAGTCTGGACCACCTGCATGCTGTTCTTCCAGGCCCTGCTCCTCGGCGGCTACGCATATGCGCACGCCCTGGCGAACCGGTGGCAGCCGCGACGGCAGGCCGTAGTTCACATTCTCCTGGTGGGAGCCACGATTCTCCTGCTCCCCATCATCCCGTCACAGTCCTGGCGGCCGCTCGACGGTCAATCCCCGATCCCGCGCATCCTGAGCCTGCTGCTCGTGACGATCGGCGCACCCTATTTCGTCCTTTCTGCCACCGCCCCGCTTTTGCAATGGTGGTTCAGCCACACGCGTCCGGACACTTCCCCTTACCGGCTTTATTCGCTCTCAAACCTCGGCTCGCTGCTGGCCGTTGTGAGCTATCCGCTGGTAGTGGAACCATCTTTAAGTCTAAGCCGGCAGGCTTCGTTCTGGTCCTGGAGCTACATTGCCTTCGCTGTCATGTGCGTCCTGTTGTCAGTGCGAGTGATCAGGGCGCGCACGCCTATGGCGGGAGCACGGCCCGGCGCGGGCGATACTGCGGCAGTCGAGGGACCCGGACCGGATTTCAGCCTTCGCATACTCTGGCTCGGCCTCACCGCCTGCAGCTCGGTCATGCTGCTGGCCACTACCAACCAAATGTGCCAGGACGTTGCGGTAGTTCCCTTGCTTTGGATTCTGCCGCTCGCTCTCTACCTGCTCTCCTACATTCTCTGTTTTCAGTATCAACGGATCTACTGGCGCCCGCTTTTCATTTGTGCACTGGCAGGATCAATTGCGTGGACCTGTTTTGTGCTCTTCCGCGGCATCTTCCTGGCGTTGCCCCTGCAGATTCTGAGCTATTCCCTGACGCTCTTCGCATCCTGCATGGTCTGTCACGGCGAGCTGGTGCGGCTCAAGCCGGACTCACGTTACCTCACCTCGTTCTACCTGATGATTGCCGGCGGCGGCGCCCTGGGAGGAATGATCGTCACCTTCGTGGCGCCGCAACTGTTCCGGGGTTACTGGGAATACCATCTGGGATTGCTCGCCACGGCTCTGCTAACCTTGATTGTTCTATATCGTGACCGCCATGGCCCGCTGTATCGCGGCCGCCCGATCGAGGCATGGGGTGCGCTCTATGTTGCAGTCGCCGCCCTCGCGGTTGTTCTCGTGGTCCACATCTGGGGATCGACGGAGGACGCCGTGGAGACAGCGCGCAACTTCTTCGGCGTCCTGCGCGTGATTGACGAGCGCAAGGGCAATCCGGGGGAAGAACGCCTCGTTCTGCTTCATGGCCGCATCCAACATGGTTTCCAGTTTTTGGATCCCAAGATGAGCTCCTTGCCTACCTCGTATTATGGCCCCGACAGCGGAGTCGGACTGGCCATCCGCTTTCATCCGCGCCGGCTCGCAGACAACGCACAACAGGGGAGCCTGCGCATCGGCATAATCGGTCTGGGCGCCGGCACACTGGCCGGCTATGGAAAGTCAGGGGACTATGTCCGGTTTTATGAGATCAATCCCGAAGTGATCCGGCTGTCGGAGAAATATTTCACCTACCGGAAGAACAGCCCGGCGCACATTGATGTGGTGCGCGGGGACGCACGTATCTCCATGGAAATGGAGCAACAGCGCCGGCAGCCCCAGGAGTTTGACGTGCTGGCGGTCGACGCTTTCAATAGCGATGCCATCCCGGTCCACCTGCTGACCCGCGAGTGTTTCCAGACGTACCTGTATCATTTGAAAAACGACGGCATCCTGGCCGTGCACATCAGCAATCGATACTTCGACCTCCAGCCTGTAGTGCACGGCCTGGCCTCTCTCGATCCCAACCATGGTTTGCAGGCGCTCTGGATTACCGCCGAAAAGGACGAGAGCCGGGGCATCGCCGCCACCACATGGGTCCTGCTCACTGCCAACCAGTCGTTTCTTGCTCATCCCGAGATCCGCAAGCGCATCACCCCATGGAATGATTCTGAGCCCGGGACGCTTCTGTGGACCGATGATTACAGCAACCTGTTCAGCCTGCTCCGCCGCTGAATCTTCTCTTAGCTGAAGGCCTATGACCAAGCCGAAACGCAAACCAGGACGAGAGAAGCGGGACCAGCCGAGCATGGCGCCATCCCGTCGGCATGGAACCCTCGTGTTCATTCTGCTGGCCCTCGCGACGCTCGCCGTATTCAGCCAGGTCTGGAGCCATGACTTTGTCACGTATCATGATCCCGACTACGTTACCGCCAACCCTGTCGTTCGCGAGGGCGTGACGCCGGGAGGCGCGGCATGGGCCTTTACCACCTACCGTATCGGCAAGTGGTTCCCTCTGAGCTGGCTGTCGCACATGTTGGATTGCGGGCTTTTCGGGATGCGCAGCGGGCCGCATCACCTGATGAATCTGCTCCTGCATGTTTGCAGCACCCTGCTTTTATTTGCGCTCCTGCAGAGGATGACAGGAGATCGTTGGCGCAGCGCTGTGGTTGCCTGGCTGTTCGCCCTTCACCCGTTGCACGTCGAATCTGTGGTCTGGGTGGCTCAAAGAAAAGACGTCTTGAGCGCCCTTTTCTGGTTCCTGACGATGTGGGCTTATCTGGGCTATATCGAGCGCCCGAAGCCCGCCCGGTATCTGCTGCTCCTGGTCCCGTTTTGTCTGGGCCTCCTGTCCGGGCCAACGGTCATTGCCCTGCCGCTGGTACTGGTGCTGCTGGACGTTTGGCCTTTGCGCCGCATCCGCATGGCGGAGCCGGAGGGCGCCGGCAGATCGACGCAGCAAGCGCAGCCCGGCCGCGAGGCAAAACCCTTTTCCGGTATTCTCCTTGAAAAGGCGCTGCTCTTTGAACTCTCGGCCGGCGTGGCCATCGCGATGATGGTTTTCCAGAAACCTGCGGCAAATGTCATGCCGCAGGCCTGGGTTCCGTTCGGCACGCGATTGGCGAATGTGCTCATATCCTTTGTAGCCTATCTCTGGCAGACGATCTGGCCTGCGAAGCTCGCAGTCTGTTACCCCTATCCGTCGCCGCTCCCCGCCTGGCAGGTCATCGGCGCCGGGCTGGCCATCGCCGGCATCTCGTTCCTGGCGCT
>CAYGWQ010000169.1:0-11570 GCA_964353465.1 uncultured Acidobacteriota bacterium
GGGCTCCTCGACGTACTGTCGAGTACGCCTGCGGAGCCCTCGGTCGCGCGCCTTGCATCCATGCCCGTCTGCACCGCCTCGCTACGAAATCTGGTGAGAAATGCGGGCCAGGGCCTGTCCATGAATAACGTTTGCACTTTGGCGCGAGCGCCGGGCGGGCAGATGCAAGGCGCCGCGACGCAGGCGATGTGGTGACATCGTCGAGGAGCGGCAACGACACAGATGCCCGCCCGCCGCCGTGCCCCTTCGGGCTGCGGCCCGCAGGCCAGCAGCAAAGTGTAAACGTTATTCATTGACAGGCCCTTACTTCGAGGGGAGGTTCAGGGCATCCTCAAGGATGATGTTATGGGCCGCGAAGGTTTCGCCTGCAGCCCTGTCGAGGGCAATCCGGCTGATAATCCAGGCGATCTTCGCCTGCAACAGCACCGACTGGGCACTCTGAAGGTCTCGCTGCGCCTCGATGACAAAGCGGGTCGTGCTCGCACCCAGCATGTATTTGTCCTGTTCGCCCTGCAGCCGTTGCTGCTGATAGCGCACGGTGACCTGGGCAGCCTCGGCATTGGCGCGGTTCAACTCCACAGCATTGTAGGCCTGCCGCACCTCCAGGGCGATCTGTTGACGCAAGGCGCGCAAGCTCTCCTCACCCTGCCTGTAGGCGATCTGAGCCTGGGCATTGCTGGTGCGCGCCTGATCGTTGCTGATCGGCACCCTGAGACTGAATCCCAGGGAGTAGCCGATGTACCTGCCGCTGAAGAGTGCATCGAGCGCATCGCCGAAACCGCCCGGCTGGAAGCCGATGATCGGCGCTCCGAATAGGCCCTGGGAATAGTCGCGCTGAATCTCATTGCCTCCCAGTCCGTTCTGGGAATAGCTGGCCGTAAAATCGAGCACGGGCCGGAGCTGGTTCTTGGTGTAGTCAACCTGGACCTTGTTGTTTTGCTGGCTGATGAGTTGCTGTTTCATTTCAGGGCGGATCTCCAGGGCCCGCTGGATCGCTTCCGTCGCGCTGCTGCGCGGCTGCGGCGGCGGCAGCGGCTGGCTGATGGGCACGATCGTGGCCGCTACCAGGTCGGGGTCCGGTTTTGATGAGATGAGCTTTTTGAGCTGATCCTCCGCGAGCCGCCGGGTATTGCGGGCGGCAATGACCTGCTGATTGCGGCTTGCCACTTCCGCTTCTGCCTGCAGGACGTCCAGCGGCGCCATGGTTCCCACCTGTTCCTGGATCTTATTTTGCTCAAGAACCGTCTGCGCCAGCTTTAGCGAGGCTTCCTTGACCTTGATGTCCTCATCGTTGTACACGAGGTTCCAATACGTGTTCAGCACGTTCGTGACGATGTTGGTAGTCCCGACAACGAAGGTTTCGAGCGAGATGTTGTAGTTGTTCCGGGCGACGGTGAGAAAGCGTGAGCGGCTGATCTTGCCGAAATCCCGGAGCAGATGCTGGGTAATTCCGATGCTCCAACTTGCGGAAAGGGACGGGTTCAAGCTGTTGAAGAAACTGTTGGTGCGCAATCGGCTCGTGTTGAAGCTAAAATCAAAATCCAGGCCAGGCTCGAAGGGTTTGTGCACGTTGATGCTGTAAAGGTTGCTGAGGTTGAACACGGTGGTTCCACCCTGCAACGGGCTCGAGGACGGAGTAACTCCCCGAACGACGCTGCTGCCGAACGACACCGACGGATTCAGGACGGCACGGCCCCCCTCGATTCCCCACAGTGTGAAGTAGGGATTGAAGCGCAGGACATTGATGTCGACATTGTTTGCCAGCGCCAGCCGCACAACGTCTTCCTCGGTCAGATCGAGCTTCCCGTTGCGGATCATTCCATCGAGCGCATCCTCGCCGCGCAACGGGAGCGGCCGGACCGGCGGGGTCTCATAATCGCCTTTGAAAATGCGGGTCAGAGAATTCCCTTGCGGCGGCGGGAGCCGCGGCGGCTGCTTTTCCTGGGCAAACAGCGGGAGCGCAAGCAGCAAGCCGCTCCCCGCGATCATCAGTCGAAGAGTCCGGTGATTCCTTGTATACGCCATAGTTCCCCTCAATATCATCCAGAACGAGTTCCCTGATCAGCCTATCCTAACGGCCGATTGCATGCCTGATATGGATCAGGCCACATCCCCATTTTCCCGGGCCGAGCACGAGATGCCCAGTTGCCTCATTTTTCGATAGAGGTTGCTTCGCTCAATCTGCAGCGCCTGCGCTGCGCGGCTCACATTCCCCTTGTGTTCCATCAGCTTCTGGAGTATGAAGGCCCGCTCGAATTTTTCACGGGCATCCTGAAGCGAGACCGCGCCGTCGGACTCCGGGGAAGGCAGAATCGTGCGCCTCAGGATAGCTTCCGGCAAGTCGAAAACGTCCAGGCGCTGCTGGGGTGTCATAATAATTATCCTCTCCATAATGTTACGCAGTTCGCGGACGTTTCCGGGCCAGGGGTAGCCTTCCAGGAGTTCCAGGGCCTTGCGTGTGAATGTGGGAGGTTTCCTGGCATACTTCCTGGCGAAATCTTCCAGGAAATAGCGGGTAAGCTCCTGAATATCCTCTTTGCGCTCACGCAACGGAGGGAGCTGAAACGGGATCACGTTCAGGCGATAATAGAGATCCTCGCGGAAATTGCCCAGCTCGATCTCTCTCTCGAGTTCTTTGTTTGTGGAGGCGATGACGCGCACATCGACGCGCATGGAGGCGCTGCCGCCCACGGGGGTAAAACGCTGCTCCTCCAGCACGCGCAGCACTTTGGCCTGCGTCTTCGAGCTCATGTCGCCGACTTCATCAAGGAACAAAGTCCCGCCGTCGGCTTGGGCAAACTTCCCTTCCTTGTCTTCCGAGGCGCCCGTGAAAGATCCCTTCACATGTCCGAACAGCTCGCTTTCAATGAGCTCCTCGGGAATAGCGGCGCAGTTCATCTCGATGAACGGCTGATCCCTCCGCTGGCTGCGGAGGTGCAGCAGGTGGGCCACGAGCTCTTTGCCCGTGCCGTTTTCACCGCAGATGAGGATGCGCCCGTCCGTGGGCGCGGCGAACTCGATCTGCTGGCGCAGCGCCTGCATGGGCACGGAGTTGCCGATCATGACATACTGCTGTTCCACCTGCTCGCGCAGAAGCCGGTTTTCCTCCTCCAGGCTGCGCTGGTGCAAGGCGTTCTTTACCACCAGAAGAGTCTTCTCGAGCGACAGCGGTTTTTCGATGAAATCGAAGGCGCCCAGCTTCGTGGCGCGCACCGCGGCCTCTATCGACGCATGGCCGGAGATCATGATCACGATGGTGGCGGGAGACGCTTTTCTGATTTGCTCAAGCACCTGCAATCCATCCATGCCGGGCAGCCAGATGTCGAGCAACACGACGGCGTACTCCCTCCGGGTGACGAGGGTCAGGCATTCCTCGCCGGTGGAGACTCCATCCGCCTCGAATCCGACATCCTCCAGAATTCCCTTCAGCGAGGATTGCACACCTTTTTCATCGTCGACGATTAGGATCGCAGGTCTGCTCATAGCTGAATATTCTGATCTTTCTTCAAGAAGACGCCAAGGGCAAATCGATCACAATCCTTGTTCCCAGCGGCACGTTCGGTTCGGCACGGACCTGGCCGTGGTGATCGGACACCACCTGCCGGACAATGGCCAGCCCCAGGCCCGTTCCGCCCTTGCGGGTCGAGAAATACGGCAGGAAGAGGCTGTCCTGGTACTCCTTGGGAAAGCCCCGACCGGTGTCACTGATCTCGATGCGCACCGAACGCTGCAGGACATTGCGGCTGGTCCGAATGCGCAGGACTTTGGGGCGGGTGTTGCCGGACATCGCCTCCAGCGCATTGTCGAGAAGATTGATGAATACCCGCTTCATTTGTCCCGTGTCAAGACGAACCGGCGGCATGTCCGCATCAAAGATCCGTTCGATACGGACATCCTGGATCCGGCCGTTGTACAGGCTCAGCGCGCTCTCGAGGACGCGATGCAGATCGGCTTCCTCCAAGCGGACGCCGGGAAGCCGCGCAAAGCTGGAGAATTCATCCACGAGGGTCTTGAGCGAGTCGGCCTCCCGGATGATGGTTTGCACACATTCCTCGAGCACTCTGTCATAGGCCACCCACGGGTCACGCTCCACTTCCTGCTGTGCCGCAGCAGCACGCGCCGGCACGGGGATCTGGCGGTAACGATGAAGCATGCGCTCGGCGGACAGCTGGATGGGGGTCAACGGATTTTTGATCTCATGGGCCAGGCGCCGCGCGACCTCCTGCCAGGCGGCCACTTTTTCCGCACGCAGCAGCTCCGTCAGGTCATCCAGCACGATCACCCAGCCGGTGCGCTGCCCCGTGCTGTCCGCCAGCGGAGTTACCATCGTTGCCAGATGCAAAATCCTGCCTTGCAGCTCCAGCTCGATGTTCCGGAGCACGGTTCCCAGTACGCCGGCCTTGTGAAGGAGTGCTCGCAGCGTTTCACAGGCAGGCCCCCGTACCACATCCCCCAGAGGCATGCCGCGGCTCTGTTCATCCACCCCGAGCATCTGCATGGCGGCGCGATTCATGGTGCGGATACAGTAGTTGGTGTCCAGGGACACCACTCCGGTGGCGATCGCCTCCAGGATGGTCTCGATGTATCGCCTCCGGTCGTCAAGCTCCACGTTCGATTGCCGCAGGCTGTTCTGCGCCGCCTCGATATTTTCCTTATTCTCCTTGAGCTCAGCCGTCATGCTGTTGAACGATAAGACCAGGGCTTCCAGTTCGTCGAAGGCGGCGCACTGGACACGATAATCCAGATTTCCACCCGCTACCGCCGCCGCCCCTTCGGCCAGCGCCCGGATGGGGACGGTGATGCGCTTGGCGAGGTACATGGCGAACCAGGAAAAAGCGAAAACAATCAAAAGAGTAAACAGCGCAAGGATCAATAGATAGTTGAAGCGCAGGGCCGACTTCTGGCTCTGAAGCCGCTCATAAGCATCGTGGTCCTCGATCACGGAGATTGCTTTGAAGTTGACGCTGTCCGGAGTCTTCGTCTCGGTCAGCACCGCGCCGATGATCTCCGCGCTTTGATTGCGAACGGGAGCGGCAGCCCAGGTCAGTTCCTGCAAGGCGTCATGGGGCAGGACCCGCTGCACCCGATACTCCAATTGCCCATGCAGGGCGGCAGCGACTATCTTTGCGATCTCGGCCTTGTGGGCTTCTGCCGAGGCGCGTGACCCCGATTCGCCGATGAGCACACCATGCGTGTCATAAACCCGAATGTCGTCGATGAGGCAGAACTGCCGCAATTCCGAAAGCACCGGTTCCAGCTCAGCCTGGGAGGGGAGCCGGAGGCTCCCTTGACGGCCGACGCGAGAGGCAATGCCTGCCGCGAAGCGGCGGGCGCGAGCTGCGCCCTCCTGATAATATTGCTGGGCAATGGCTTTGCTGTCCTCATACAGCTTTGCTCCGGGCGCGCCGAACCACTGCTCGATGGAGCCCTTCACCAGCGTGTAGGCAAGGGAAAACAGCAACACCGCCGGCAGCAGCGACAAAGCCATGAAGATGCGCACCATCTTGGTCTTGAAGCGGCTCCCCACCTGATCGCTCTTGCGTTCGAAGTAGAGTTTGATCAGATTGCGCCCCAGGATCGTGGCCAGAATCAGCAGGGCGAGGACGATCAGAGCCGTCGCGGTCCACAGGACGAAGGTGGCCGACACGAATTTTTTGCTTCCGACCGAGGTTTGCCGCAGGAAGATCTGCGTCGCCGCCAGCGCCAGGATCAGGAGAGCGATCGTAGCCAGCACGTACCGGCGCGTGCGGGAGGGGTTCTTATCCGGTTGTGTGACCTGCGGCCTATCTTTCATGAGGGAAACCAGGCCGAATTATATGCCAACCCCTTGTCGGCAGCAAAGCCGGCAATAACAACAGCTGCAATTCAGTCACTGCGTGCCAGCCATTCGGATCTCAATTGAACCACAAAGATCTCAAAGACCTCAAAGAAAACAGGATATTCCCCTGGGAAGGGATGAATGGCAGATGGGGATTGACGCAGGACCCGGAAAAGATTAGATTCGCCCCCTATTCCATAGGAGCCTACGTGAAAGTACTCATTACCGGAGGAGCGGGATTCATCGGCTCTTACCTTTCCGAAGCCTATCTCGCGCGTGGCCAGGAAGTTTACGTGATCGACGATCTATCCACCGGAAGACTGGAAAACATCAAGCACCTCCTGAAAAAACCGGACTTCCACTTCGTCAACGACACCATCCTCAACCGCGAGGTGATGCTCGAATTGACGGGTATCTGCGACGTCGTCGTGCACCTGGCGGCTGCCGTGGGCGTCAAGCTTATCATCGATGAACCGCTCAAATCGATCCACACCAATATTGCCGGCACGGAAATCGTGCTGGAGCTGGCCAACAAGTTCCGCAAGAAGACCTTCCTGGCATCGACCTCCGAAGTCTACGGCCGGAATTCGAAGGTGCCCTTGTGTGAAGATGACGAGCGCGTCTACGGCTCGACGGCGGTTGCCCGCTGGAGCTACGCCGCCACCAAGGCCATGGATGAGTTTTTGGCATTAGCCTACTACCGCACCACGCAGCTCCCCGTGATTGTCGCTCGCTTTTTTAACACAGTGGGACCGCGTCAGACTGGGCGCTACGGCATGGTTGTCCCCCGATTTGTCGGACAGGCGCTGCGCAACGAACCTCTTGTCATTTATGGCACCGGGGCGCAGACGCGCACCTTCACCTATGTCGGGGATGTTGTGCAGGGGATCATTGCGCTGATCGACGAGCCCGGAGCCGTCGGCGAGATCTTCAATATCGGCGGCGATGAGGAGATCTCCATCAGTGATCTGGCAAACCGGGTGATCTGTCTTACCGGCAGCTTGTCGCCGATTGAGCATATTCCCTACGAGCGCGCATACCAGGAGGGCTATGAAGACATGGAGCGTCGCGTGCCCGATATCACCAAGCTCAAGAATATCGTGGGCTACACGAACACCCATGACCTGGATTCCATGCTCGCCAAGATCATCGAGCACGAGCGCACCCGATAGGCGTCCCGGCAATGAAACAACTGCGGACACGGTTCGGATCCTTACGAGCGGCAACAGGCATCGGCGGTTCCCGTGCATGCCAGGAGAATAGTGGGGCTAAGCCATTTTAAGAGGTTGCTGGGGATGAAGCGCCGCCGCCGTATCCGGAAGTGCTGACGGATCAGGGCCTCGTCCGGACGATAGTCATAGCCGATCAAGTTCATCGGATTCGAGCGCTTCCCTGCAGGCCGAGGCGCATAAAAAAAGGCGCGGATCAGTTCAGACCGGCTGTAATCATCCCTCCAAGCCCCGGAGCCCCACCGCATGATTTCTCGCAGCAAAAGAGTGGGGCCCATCTCCACGGGGAGCATGAAGACTGCTGTGCCGCCGCGCCGCAACACGCGCTGCACTTCGGCGATCAGCAGCAGCCGGTTCCGTGGCGGCACAAAGGGAAGAGTGTCGAGACAAAAAACCACATCGAAGCTGCTGGAGTAAAAGGGGAGCGCAGCACCATCCGCTTTGGCCAGGAACAGACGGGGAAGTTGAGAACCCTCCGTGGCACAAAGGTCCCTTGCCATTTGCAGCGTCGTCCACTTTTCTCGAACCTGCGTGATCATCGACGCAGAGTCATTGTCTATGGCCCAGACTTCGGCATAGTTGGCCAACAATGACGGCAGAAAATGACCTTCCCAACAACCCACTTCGAGCGCGCGCGCATCCGGCTCAGCGCCCGCAGCTTTCAGTGCTTCCCGGAATCTGCGGTAGAAAAACCATCGACCGGTGCGAAGAGAGTTCTCATAGGGACAATAATGCGGGCCCAACGGGCTGCGCCAACGCTTGGGGCGATGCACTTGCCTGGCTACCTTCATTCAACGAGCTTCCATCCAATCATGCGTTGCAGGTCTTCGAGTCTCGGGATGACTCGGCGGATGTGGTCGGTGGTAATGAAAAAGCTCAAACAGGCCAACAGCGGGTGGGGTTGGTGTCGCGGACAGCGCGCGCAAATCGGGTATTGATGGAGGTCATGCTTCAGGTGGGCCGCACGCAAAGCGACCATAGCCTCTGAACTCCATGCCTCCAGCGCAGATTGACTCCGCAGGTCCCCAAACGGTTCTGAACCATGATAATAAGGGCAAGGAATCAACGTGGCTGCTGCCTGAACACAGAGGGGCCCCCGCCACAGAAAGAAACACGGTCTGCTGACGCGCCGCCGATGCGCGCCGGATGGTAGTGAAACTCCCGGCAATCCAGACAGCTCGTCCCGAACCCGAATGGAATCGACACCCGGTTTTCTCCACCTCCTCTTGAATTCATGGACCTGATGGAGGGTGGTGCGCATGCGAACCATCTGCAAAGTCACATGAATGGGTGATCGCCTGGCCAGTTTCAGCAGCAAAAATTTTTCAACACGGTCCTCGATGTCCTGTAAGGTTGCCGGATACCGGTTGATTTCGTAAGCGTTCCCGGAAACGCCATCCACAGGCAGCACCAGATAGTCCAGGCCCGATTCCATCAGGCGAACTCCGCTTTCTTCGTCCAGAAGGGTGATGTTGGTCGATAAGGATACCGTTATATTCCGGCTCTTGGCATGGCGGATGAAATCGAAAATCTGAGGGTGCAGGAGCGGCTCTCCAAACACATGAGGCCAAACCGCCTCCAATTCCGGATGGCGGTCCACCAGATTCACGAAAAAGGCGAGGGTCATGTCCTCCTGGCGGAATGCCACAAGATGGCGGGTACACATGGCACACGAAAGATTGCAGCGATTCGTCGATTCCACCATCCACTCGCGCGGCGCACTTTGACAATGGGCACGTTTCAGCCTGTAATCCTGCAATTGGCGCATCGCCGCAGAGTGATTCATGGATTCCCGATCTCCCGCGATTCCGGCGCGAACAGCGACTTCAGCAACGCGAAATACGAACCGCGCATGCCCCGGACATACCCTTCGCTCACATAGCTGCGATATCGCTGGAGAGTCCACGATCTCGTTTTCTTCGAAAACATGCTCGTGAATGTCAATCGCATGACCATGCCGACAGCAAGCATCATGCGAAAGACTTGCGAGCGCCAGAACCCGAATTCTCTCCTGACAAATCTGGATTCGTCATTGTAAAAATCGACATAACGCTGTGCCAGCATGCGATTCACCAAAGGTTGCCGCCGGGTCGAAGAAAAAATAGATTCGGGATCATAATAGACCGGGCATCCATGCTGGCGCATCTTGCGGCACATCTCAAGCTGATCAAACCAGCCGAAGGAGTACGATTCGTCAAAACCTCCGAGATCCGACAAAAGTCCGCGCTTTACCATGAAGGCGCAATCGTTGGCATGTTCGGCCTCGCAGAGCGTGCCATGATCGAAATCGTGCATTTTGTAGCTGCGCGTGATTCGGTTGGATGGCACGAGCTTGTTGATAAACAGAAAATCCCAAAGCAGGGCTGTGAAGGTCGGAAACCGGCGCAGATTGTAGCCCTTCTCCACCTGTCCTTGTGCATTGTTCCAACGGCCGGATACGCCTCCCCATTCCGGATGCTCATTCATCTGCAGCAGGAGGCGCTCAACCGCTCCGGGGCCAGGAACAATCCCCGGGAAAAGAAAAAGAACCAGATCGCCGCTACTCGCCCGCAGAGCGAGGTTTTTGGCATGCGGCAGCCCACGGCAGGAGCGACTGGACAGAAATGTGACATGTGAGGGCACAGCAAAGCGGTTTATGTCCTTGCCCTCGCGCAAAGGGTTGAACGCAATGAGGATCGATTGAACAGATTCGATGTGCGGAAGCTGCAAACGGGCCTGGTCGAGAAGCTCCAGTGCCTCCTCAAAATCATCGTAATACGGAACCGCAACCGAGAGACTGATCACGGGCGCCTTCTGATGAGGCCTACAGATGATGTCATGCTCACGCCGCGAACTTCCAAAGCGGAGTTGATCCCATTGCGCACGAATCCATTATAGAAGGACGGTGATTACGCGCCAGAATTAGTCCACTAAGTGAAGAACGCTACCATCATTCAGAACCGTTAAAGCGAGGAGCCGCCGAAGGGCAAACGCACGCGGAGAAAGTGCGTCCGCTTGTTCATCGGCAGCGTGAGAAGCCTGCGGATTTGATCCCGGACAGAGCGCTCGTTTTCCTTCCGCAGAGCCCGCAGGCACGCAGTCCTAAGCCTCTTCTTTTTCATGCAGGGTCTGCTCCAGAATATCGAGGACCGCCAGGTCTTTATGACGCCCCAAGGCTCGTTTGCTTTTGATTATGTCTTTTAAATCGGCCACCCATATAGGATAGTCCCCGAAATACACCCGGCTAGCCCTCGATTTCAGTCCCTCAAATGACCTGATTCCATGGATTGCCGACATGAAATCGAGTTGAAGGCCGCGATCATCTTCCATAAGTCGGTAAAGACCCGAAACCGGGTAAAAGGGCGTAAGGATGGAACCTCTAAGCGATCTGGCAAGCGCCCTCAACTTCTTCAGGTTTGCCGGGCTTTTTCGGAACATGAAGTCGAAATCGAGAGTGCTGACCGGCGCCCCCTGCAGGGCCGCGGCCGCATTTCCTATTAATACGGCCTCCAGTCCGCACTCGTTGAGCCGTCGGGCGATTTCCTTCAATACCGGTGCTGCATCCATATGCAGATTATACCTCAGCCACTCGCAATCCATACCGGGTTCAATGGGAGGCGGAACAATCCCGGGTGATTTCCACACCAACCGATGCTGTTCCGCGCCCCGCAGGAAAATGCTGATCACTATCGTTGCAAGAACCAGTATCAGGCTATTCTTTCACCAATTTCTGGTTCAAATCATGGCAGGCACCACTGTGCCAGATTGGTCAAAGAGTAGCCTGGCACCGATTTTCCAAGCTTGTTGACTTAGTCAGGACTTAGTCCTATAGTGGCAGCATGAAGACAATCACCACCCATTATGCCAAGACCCACCTTTCGCGGCTCCTGAAGGAGGTGCAGCAGGGCGAGGAGGTCATTATTCTTAATGGCCAGACGCCGGTCGGACGGCTGGTTGCCGTTGCTCCCAGCACCAGCCGCCGGCCCGCCGTGGGCACAGTCACCTCAAACCCGGTAACCTGCGCGGAGGATGCATTTGCCCCCTTGGACGATGCCGCCCTGAAGGAGTGGGGCCTGTGATCTGCATCCTCGACACCTGCACGTTCATCTGGCTTTGCGCGGAACCTGCCCGGCTGTCCGAAACGGTTCGGGGAGCGATCGACGACCCCGGCACGGAACTGGTTTTGGCCGACGTATCGGTTCTCGAAATCGCTCTCAAATGGCAGGCCGGGAAGATCATGCTTCCCGAACCGCCGAGGGTTTGGGTGGAGCGCCAGACAGGGATCTGGTCCATCCGATCCCTGCCGATTTTGCGGGAGCATATGTACCGTACCGGTGAACTTCCCGAACATCATCGCGACCCTTTCGATCGTCTGCTCATCGCCGCCGCCCTGACCGAAGGCGCCACCATTCTCACGCCCGATCCGGCAATACACCGCTATCCCGTGAGTTGGCGCTGGTAGCCGATCGAGAGGAGGGGGACAGTCACGAATGGCACTAAGATAAGGATTTCCATTGGGACCCTGAAAGGGTCCAGCAGCAAAG
>CAYGWQ010000170.1:0-11552 GCA_964353465.1 uncultured Acidobacteriota bacterium
CCTACCGAAGCAATCTCTGAAACAGTTGTAAAGTTAATATATTTACGCCGCCTTACTGAAGGTGCCAGGACTTGGGCCGGCGAAAGTCGCCCAGATCAAAGCTGCCTTCAGACTCGGTAAACTTGTGGCCGCCGGGAAATCCGCGGCCGCTTCTGAGAGAACCCGCTGTGTCTCAACCTCGAAACGGTGAACGCTCTTGTCAAGGCGGTCCGCGAGCTCAATATCCAGTTCGGCGTTTCCCATACCTATATCGGCCACGGGACCAGTCGCCTCTGCAGCTACATCGTTCGCCGCAGCCCGGTTGCATTGCGGGCGGGGATTATCTATGATCTAGCGTCTCCTGACTCGACGCGAAAGGAGGGATAGGAGTATTCGCAAGAAGCAGAAAGCCCAGCTTTCCGCAGCAGCCCGCGGATCGCAAACCAACCGGCGACCGCGCGCCGGGAACAAACCGCGCCAACTCAGCTTCGGCGCTGTCGAGGAGCCGCATCCCGAGTCTTCGCAGCCCGTGGCCGCCGACGCCGCAGTCGCGGCTGCTGCCGCTGTCGAAGCCGCCGGGAAAGACGAGGGAATGGAACCTGACACCTTGCCAACGAAGGTTCCCCCCGGCCGCCGTGAGACAGCGGAAAGCATGGCTGCCCGCCAGCGTGAGATTTCGGTCTCGGAATTCTTCACCAAGAACCGGCACCTGCTCGGATTCGACAATCCGCAGAAGGCGCTGCTGACGACCATCAAAGAGGCCGTTGATAATTCCCTCGACGCGTGTGAGGAGGCGGGAATCCTCCCGACTCTCAAGATCGAGATCCAGCAACTGGCCGAAGACCGTTTCCGCATCGCGGTGGAGGATAACGGTCCGGGCATCGTCAAGGCCCAGGTCCCCAAGATTTTCGGCAAGCTTCTCTACGGCTCCAAGTTCCACACACTCAAACAGGCCCGGGGACAGCAGGGGATCGGCATCTCCGCGGCCGGAATGTACGGCCTGCTCACCACAGGGAAATCGGTGGTGGTCATTTCCCGCACGGGGCCCATAAAGCCGGCGCACTACTACGAGATCCAGATCGACACACGCAAGAACACGCCGCAGATCATCACCGACTCGGTATGGGAGTGGGAACCGCCGCACGGCACACGGGTAGAGATCGAGCTCGTGGGAACCTATAAAAAAGGCCGGCATTCGCTCGAAGACTATATCCGCCAGACCGCCATTGCCAATCCACACTGCGAGATTTTCTACTCTCTTCCCGGGGCCGACGGTGTCCAGCAGTGCCCGCGGGCATCCGACACTCTCCCGCCGGAGCCGCGCGCCATCAAGCCCCACCCCTATGGCGTGGAACTGGGCGCTCTGATCAAAATGATGAAAGAGACGCGCGCCCGCAATCTGACTGGAGCCTTGCAGCGCGATTTTTCGCGCGTGAGCTCGCGAGTGGCCAACGAGATCTGCCAGGCGGCGCAATTGCGCCCGTCCGCGAACCCGCACGCCATCGCCGTCAACGAAGCGGAGCGCCTCTACAAGGCCATCAACAGCGTCAAGATCATGAGCCCGCCGACAAATTGCCTCTCGCCGATCGGCGAAGAGCAGATCCTGTCGGGAATGAAGAAGGAAATCCCGGCGTCGTTCTTCACGGCGATCACACGTTCCCCGTCCGTCTACCGGGGCAATCCGTTTCAGATCGAAGTGGGAATGGCCCACGGCGGCGAACTGCCCGGCGAAGAACTGATCGACCTGCTGCGCTTCGCCAACCGCGTGCCTCTGCAGTACCAGCAATCGGCCTGTGCCATCACCAAGGCGGTCCTGAGCATCGACTGGCGCAGCTATGGTTTATCGATGGCAAAAGGCGCCCTGCCGTCCGGTCCCGTGTCGCTCTTCGTCCACATTGCCTCCGTCTGGGTGCCGTTCACTTCGGAAAGCAAGGAAGCCATCGCAGCCTATCCCGAAATCATGAAAGAGCTGCGACTGGCGCTGCAGGATTGCGGGCGCAGGCTCGCCGTTCATATCCGGGCTCACCGGCGCGCGGTGGAAGAGGAAAAGAAAAAATCGTATATTGAGAGGTATATCCCGCACATCGGCATTGCATTGCGCGAGATCCTCAGCCTGCCCGAAAAAGTCGAGCGGCAACTGGTCGCAACGCTGCGCGAGATGCTGGAACGAAGCCGGACAACCCCCTGAGGCGATACTGCTCGTGAGTGCCGCCCGCGAGGGATAAAGAAGCTCGGGGCAACGGGGAACCGATTTTCTATTGATTGGCTTCTGTCGCGACACTCGGCCGCGGAATGTGCCGCCTGAGCCCCGGAGAATGTGGGCCGAGCCCCGGAGGGGCGGAAAGATAATAGCCGGGGGCACAAGCCCCCGGTTAGGATGCTGCATTGAAGGAGCCCCGGCAGGGGCGAAAGAACTTTGTCCGCAAGCACTTTCTGTCGCCCCTTCAGGGCTCCGCGCTGGTTTCGGGCCTGACCCCGGGCTACGCCCGGGGCTATTATCTCTCCGCCCCTCCGGGGCTTGGCTCGAGGGCGGAGCGAGTTTTGCGACAGAAAACGGCGGGTACGTTACATTGAAAGCAGAGGGTTCCATGCCTAAGAAGAAGTCATCCGCAGCCGAGTCGGCCGGCAGCGCCAGCATAGATGTACTGAGCGCGATCAAAAATTCGGCGCTGGACATTGAAAAGAAGATCCTGGCGCGCAAGAAGCCGACCATGAAGTTCCCCGTGCGCTCCTTGAGCAACGTACGCTATCACCCGGACAAGGGATTCTTCGAGATTGCGGGCCAGAAGAAGGAACGCACCCTGACGGTCAACACGGTCAAGACATTCGCCCAGACCCTGCGCATGATTGCGCTGTCGAAAGATCTGGTGGAAAACGACGATATCGCCACCAAGCGGGAAGCGTACTACGTTTCGAAAAACTGGGAAGACGCGCGCTTCACGGAGCAGCCTGAATCCGACACGGTCATGGATGACGTCGAAGCCTACTTCTCAGTCAACCGGGAACAGCTCGGCTTCATTCCTGAAGAAAAGGGGGGGGACGTCGCGGGGCGCCTGGTGGTGCTCGACCGGGACCGCGACAGCGGCAAGGTCCTGCGTATCGACTGCACCAAGTTCGGCACGGGAGCGTACAGCATCCCGATCACCGTCGAGCACCTGCAATTCGAGACGAATGCGGATTTCATCCTGGTAATTGAAACGGCCGGGATGTTTCAGCGGCTGGTCAAACACAACTACTGGAAGAAGGCGAACTGCATTCTCATCAGCATGGGAGGCGTGCCGACCCGGGCCTGCCGCCGCTTCATCCGCAGGCTCGCCGATTTTCAGAAAATCCCCGTATATGTCTTCGTCGACGGCGATCCCTACGGCATCACAAACATCTACAGAACCCTCAAGGTCGGCTCGGGAAATGCAGCTCACCTGAATGAGTTCTTTTGCGTCCCCCAGGCCGCTTTTCTCGGCATCACGCCGCAGGACATCATTGACTACAAGCTGCCGACCCATCCGCTCAAAGACGTGGACATCAAGCGCGCCCGCGATGCGATCAAGAACGATCCTTTTATCCGGCATCACAAGACCTGGGTCACGGCCATGGAGCAGCTCCTGCGGATGGGCGTGCGTGCCGAACAGCAGGCCCTGGCAAAGCATGGCTTGAACTATGTGATCGACAACTACCTCCCGGAGAAGCTGCGGCACCCGGAAAGGTTTCTACCCTGACAGGCGATGCCCAAACACCAGAAGAAACAGCAGACGCCTCCAAACAAAGGGGTGTGGCGTCTTTTCCTTCAGGATAGCCCCGCCCTCGCCGGCGTGCCCTTCTGGCTCCTTCTGGCGCCCCTGCTGGCTTTTGTTGCCATCATCTCCTTCTGCCATACCGGATCTACCGATCTCTGGTGGCACATGAAGACCGGGGAGTGGATCTGGGAGCAACACAGCATCCCCCGAAGCGATCCCTTCTCGTACACCGCAGCGGGTCAGCCATGGATCACGCACGAATGGCTTTTCGGCTTGTTTTCCTTCCTCATGTACCGGGCTGCCGGACTGGCCGGTCTGATCGGGGCTAAGGCGCTGCTCGTTGCCAGCCTGTTCGCACTGGCAGCGCGGGCGGCGCAAGTGCGCGGCGCCACAGCCGGCATGACCGTCATGGTCCTCGCGGCATGCTATGCGGTCGCACGCCTTCGCTTTGCGGAACGGCCGGAAATGCTCTCCCTGCCCATCGCGGTGGCTTTTCTCCTTGTTTACGACCTGAGCCGGGGGCGGCCGCGGCTTTTGCTGGTGCTTCCGGCTTTGCAGCTCCTGTGGGTCAACCTCCACGGCGGCACGGCACTCCTGGGATGGTTCCTGGCCGGTGCTTTCCTGCTGGATCAAGCCTGGCAACTGCGCCGCCCGGGTTCTCCCTGGCAGCAATTTCTGTTCCGCAAAGAGCTCTCATGGCACCTGGGCGCTTTCGCGGGTGTGATCGCCGTGTCTTTTGCCAATCCCAACGCGTTCCAAGCGCTGTCGTATGGCCTGCTGAGAGCGAAGAGCCCTCTCAGCATCAAGGAGTTTGAATCACTCGGCACCCGCATTGGCCTCGGCGCGGATCTTGCCATAACAATATTCATCGCATATGCGGTCCTGGTAGCCGGCCTCTTTGTGCTGCGGCTTCGCAGCGTCCGGATGTATGAGTGGCTGCTGTTTCCATTATTGTTGGTCCTGGCCGCAATATTCTTCCGCTTTCGCTCCTTGTTTGCATTCTTGCTCGCGCCGTCGCTGGCGTGGCACTTGAGCCAGGAGAAACGGCTCAGTCGGATCCGCTGGTGGCTGCCGGCATTGGCATCTGCGGTGCTGCTCCTCCGTGTCGTTTCCGTCGAGCGGGATTCCTATACCTACCGGTTCGGCGCGGGAGCACACCCCGGCATTCTCCCTGTCGAAGCAGCCGAGTTCATCAAAGACAGCGGCTTGTCCGGCCGTATGTTTAACTGCTATAACTTCGGCGGGTACCTGATCTGGAGTCTCGGACCACAGCACCCGGTTTTTATAGACGGCCGCGAAGATGTGTACGTCAAACCAGGGGTCGTCGACGAATATCTGGATTGCTTCCGTTCCCGGGAGCAATGGCAAAAGCTGGTCGCCTCATACGGCATCGACTTCGCCGTGGTCGATTACCCGGAACAACCACCGTCTGCCCCTGAAATGAGCCTCGATCAGCTGGCGTTTCGCCGATCCGGATGGGCGCTGATCTATTTCGACGAGATGGCAGTCATTTATGCCAGGCGCAACAGCCGCAATGACGAGATCATCCGGCAGAGGGAAATCCGGACCGTCCAACCGCTTCAGCTCTCCAGTTACCTGGATCCGATCATTCAAAAGCCGGCAGTAGCACAGCAATTCCTGGAAGAGATGAAAGTCAACCTGCGTGAACATCCTTCCTCCTTCCGCGCCCGTTTTCTGATGGGCATCTTCGCACTCAAGCGTGGCCCGGAGTTTCTGGCCGAAGCCGTGCAGGAGTTCCAGCAGTCCATCGCTCTTAATCCTGAATACGTCCCGGCCTACATCAATCTGGGCAGCATCTATATGCACCTCGGCCGCTACTCCGAAGCCAGGCAGCTCTACGAACAGGTGCTCGCGCAGGAGAAAAATGCGACGGCCGAAGAACAACTGCAAATTCTGCGCCGAGTGCGTTGACAGGATGTTACCCGATCGCGCGAATCCGGGTGGTGTGCATCCCGAGGCAAACCCCCATACACAGGCGTAATGCTAAGCCACCACCCCTGCATGGACGCGGACCTGGTAGTGGACTTGGACGTGGACTGTCCTGCCGGACATGCACTTTTGCAGGCTCGACGTTCATCCGACCACAGTCCGTTTCTTGCCACGTGCACTCGAGATTTCTGACAGTCCACACGTCCGCCTGCGTCCAGGTCCAGGGCCATGTCCGTGTGGCGGCTTAGGCGGTTTCTGTTGCGAAATTCCGTCCGCTCCCGCGCGGCAAAGCCCCGGAGGGGCCGTAAGATAATAGCCGGGGGCGCGAGCCCCCGGATAGGATGTTGCATTGAAAGAGCCCCGGCAGGGGCGGTAGATCTATGTCCGCAACCTTTTTCTGTTTCCCCTTCAGGGCTCCGAGCTGCTTTCCGGCTAACCCCGGGCTCGCGCCCGGGGCTATTATCTTTCAGCCCCTTCGGGGCTGGGATCGAGAGCGGAGCGAATTTCGCAACAGAAACCAGGTAAACGCTGATGGCGCACACCCATGCTCCTGGGGACTGCCGCCTCAACTCGGCGTCCCCAGGTCCTGCAGGGGGTGTTGCGGCGAATGATCTGGTGGGAATTGGAGCAGTTTCAGTTACGTGAGTCAGAATAATTCAAGTGCCCAGTGCTTGATAATTGGACGAAACCCCGGACATCACCGGAATAATCCCTAGGGGCGGCTGCGGAAATCCCCTATAGGGCAACGATAGTCGCGGTGGTAGACCGCGTAATCCACGTTGGGGAAAATATTGTCGCGGGACTCGAGGGCAGCCAGCCATGGTTCTTCCGGCGCGCCGCTGATGAGCGTTTCATACAACCTGCGGAAATGGAACAGGTGGTCCTTGGTGCGTTGCACAGCATATGGGACCACGGTATTGCGGGTCATGATGAAAGCCCAATCACTCGATTGAGCCAGCAGCAACTCGCGCAAGGCTTGATTGAGCGCTCGCCTTGTCACACCTTCGGCCGACGGGAAGCGTTCGGCGAGTTCCTGCATGCGCTCCGCCGCTTCGTGCAGGTGAGGATAGATCCAATCGTTGGACCCATTGATCCAGACATTGCTGTAGCCCTGATAGCCCCAGCTCGACGAGCTCGGCATGGCGACCTGATTCACAGGATACTCGGCCAGGTACTCGGAAGGCTTCAGGAGCTGAAGGCTCCCAGGATCACGGTGGTTCTTGCGAAACAGGAAATTGAGCCACTCGGGACCTTCGAACCACCAATGGCCGAACAATTCGGCGTCGTAAGGGGCTACGATGATGGGCTTGCGGCTCATCCGGCCACGCAGCCATTCCACTTGCCTTTGCCTGTTGGATAGGAAGTTTTCGGCATGCAGGGCTGCCTTCTCCAGTGCTTTCCGGGGAACATAGGGTTCCTTATGCTCTGTGGGCCCGGTGATGCGGTAATACTTGATGCCGGTGTGGACCCGGATACCGTCCTTGTGGATATAGGGTCTGATGTAATCGAGCTCCAGATCAAAGCCGACGTCCCGGTAAAATTCGCGGTAGTCATAATCACCGGGGTACCCCTCGATCGAGCTCCACACCTGCTTCGATGACTCCGGATCGCGGCCGAAAGCCGCCGGCCCGCTGGGGCAATACAGGGGCGCGTACGATCCGAATGTTGCGGGGCTGCCGGCATTGCCGATGGCATGCGTGTCGACACAAAAGTAACGTATGCCGGCCTCGCGGAGAGTCTCGTCCAGGCCCGGATAGAAGCCGCATTCGGGCAGCCAGAGCCCGACCGGCCTGCAGCCCAGAGTCTCGGCATAATGCTGTACTCCAATGAAGATCTGCGCACGCACCGCCCGGGGATTGACCTTCAATAGCGGGAGGTAACCGTGCGTGGCGGCCGAGGCGATGATCTCCAGAACGCCATGGTCCTGGAGGCGGCGGAAGGCACCGACGAGGTCCATCTTCCATCGGTTCACATAATGATCGCGCGCTCTGAGAAATCGGCTCCGATACAGGATCGCCACTTCGTGAAAGCCGGGCGAGTGCCGGGTTCGTTCCACTTCCCTCTCGGCCAACTCGCACAGCAGGTCCAAGTGCCGGGTATAGCGGCGCCGGAGGAGCTCGTCGTTGAGCATGGAGACCAGCGGCGAGGTGAGCGACATCGTGAGCCGGAAATCGACGCCGTCCTCCGCCAGGGATTCCAGCACCCAGAGCAGCGGGATATAGGTCTCCGTGATCGCCTCATACAGCCAGTCCTCCTCGAGAAAGTCCTCGTGCTCGGGATGCCGGATAAAGGGCAGGTGTGCATGCAGCACCAGGGCAAGATACCCGAGGGTCATAGGTCTCCGTTCAGAGCCTGAATGGGGGTTGTCGCAGGTAATCCTCGTTTCCTGAGCAACCGCGCTGCCGCAGCGGATCGGGAAATCGCAGGACCCTTTGCCCTCCACGTATATTCATTTATCTCTGCGATTTTCTGCGGTGTTGCCCAGGCCGAAGCTCGAGATGCTCTCCGGCACCCGAATCACCGCCGGCGTACGCACCGGCAGAGGATCAGGGGCGCCGGCGCGGCTGCCATCAAGCATGATTTCTTGAGTAGCCCCAACCTGCGGGGCTGCTGGCAAAGGCGCCTGTGAAACCGGGTCTTCTCTTACCTCGGAATGGAATGGCGCCGCAAACGTCGGAGGTTCCGTCTCCTGGACTGTCTCAACCTGTTCAAAGACACCCTGGACCTTCTGCCAGCGGGGTTCACCGCCAGGCGAAGGGGCAGCGGGTGGGACCGTAATCACATTGGAACGACAGACCGGGATGAAGCCGGCTGAAGCCGGGACCATACCGAGTTCCGCACAATAGGACTTACCCCCCGACCAGAGGTTGATGTACCAGCGGCCGATCTCCAAATCGACAGGCAGATCAAAAAAGTCGCGCCCTGCGGGGTCGATCCATTCGGAGCCGGTGATGTCGTAGAAGCGCAGGATCCATGGTCCGGCCGGCCCGATCATCCCCGCTTGCCTCGCCGCCTGAAGACGATCCTGCGGCGTGACTTCCCAATAGGCATGCACCCAGAACGGCTCAATCTCCATCAATATGAGACGCGTCCGCCCATAGCCGGCCGGGAGTTCGGCCAAACCGGGTGTGACTTCGGGCTGCAACCGTGGCAGAGACAGCAGAGCAGCAGTGAGCCGAGCCTTGGAAAGGCGGCGATATCGACGAATTCCGGCCTTTTTAGCCAGGGCCGCCAGTTGTTTGCGCCTAAAGCCTTGGAATTCAACGCTATTCGTGCGCATTGATAACACATCCTTGACCGGCTGCCGGAAATATTTGGCACGTCAGAGCCGCAACCGTGCAAAGGAATCGCGAGTAAGTCATGCAATCCGTGCGGACTTAGTTTCAGTCAGGGTCGCTCCGGAGTCAACGCGATTTTGGATATTGATGCATGATTGCCCGTTTGACAAGCCCACCCGTGCCATTCGAGGAGAGGGCAGTTTGGCGGTCCTGCAGCAAGGTTTGGTGCCGTTCGGATAACAGCCGGTTTTCTTCGCCCAATCGCGAGCTTTTCAATTCTGCAGCCTTTGAAAGCAGGTATAATAAAATTTTCAGGATTCAGCTGCCCGGATGGGTAACGAAGACTGATTCGAAATTCGAATTGGTTACCCTGTCCGGTGGCTCGCGCCCCCGGCCAAAAGAGGATCGGAATGTCGAGATATCACGGATTGTGTACATGGGTATTGCTCATCATCCTGGGCCTGGCCCTGCTGTCCTGCGGCAAGCCGGAGGAACGCGCAGAATCGGACGCCAGGCTGCCGGTGGTCGCGAGCATTCTGCCGCTCGCCGATTTTTTACGTCAAATCGGCGGGGACCGGGTACGCGTCGAGACGCTGGTGCCGGCCGGGGCCAGCCCTCACACCTACGAGCTTGCCCCGG
Organism: uncultured Acidobacteriota bacterium; assembly: GCA_964353465.1. Lineage (GTDB taxonomy): Bacteria > Acidobacteriota > UBA6911 > UBA6911 > UBA6911 > JAFNAG01. Next base: position 9,581 of record CAYGWQ010000170.1, read on the forward strand.
CTCAGCTGAAGGCGGTCATGCGTGCGCGGGTCCTGGTTCTCAACGGCCTGGGGCTCGAGTTTTGGTCGGACAAGGTCGTTTCGTCAGCCGAGAATCCTGATCTGATTATCGTCAACTTCAGCGAGGGCTTGAAAATAATCTCCGGCGACGCGGATGAGCCGGGCGGGAATCCGCACACATGGCTCAGTCCGGCCAACGTGATACGGCAGGTCGGGAAAATCCGCGAGGCTCTGATCCAGGCGGATCCTGCCGGCGCTGGTGTGTATCGCGCCAATGCCGAAAAATTCCTGGGTGAATTGCAGTGGCTGGATGAGGAGATCCGCAAGGCCGTGGCTGGTTTTTCCAGCAAGCGGTTCATCGCGTTTCATGCCGCATGGTCTTATTTTGCGGCCGACTACGGTCTGGAGGAGACTGCCGTGGTTGAGCGGCGGCCCGGGCAGGAACCCTCACCTGCTGAAATTGCCGATATCGTGCGCAAAGCAAAAGAGATCCAGGCCAGGGCGATCTTCGCCGAACCCCAGTTTTCCACCAAGGCTGCAGAAGTGATTGCCGAGGAGTGCGGCGCCAGCGTGCTTCTTCTGAACCCGCTCGGGCTGCCGCCCGACTATCGATATCTCGACCTCATGCGCTATAACCTGAGCCAGATAAGCTCGGCACTGCGCCAGCCCGACCGAGCCAAGTAGAGCCGATTGCGATGAACCCACGGAAGCCGATTATTGAACTGAATCACGTTGAGGTTTCTTTCCAGGATCTCCTGGCGCTGGACGACGTGAGCCTGACCGTGCCTGCTGGAAGTTTCCTTGCCGTCATTGGCCCCAACGGCGCGGGTAAGACAACGCTGCTTCAGGTCATTCTCGGCCTTGTGCGGCCGACTGCAGGGAGCGTAAAGGTGTTCGGCAGGAGTCCGGCAGACCTCGAAGGCGAGCGGCGCCGCATCGGCTACGTGCCGCAGATCATGTCTGTGGATCTGGACTTTCCCGTAAGCGTGGGCGAGGTTGTTTTGATGGGCCGTTACGGACGCATGGGCCTTTTCCGCCGGCCCTCTGCGGTAGACCGGGCCGCGGCGCTTGAAGCCATGAAGCGCGTCGGAATCGCGGATCTCGCCGATCGGCCGCTCCGGCGCCTCTCGGGCGGCCAGAGGCAGCGTGCGTTCCTGGCCCGCGCTCTTGCCAACCAGCCGGATCTCTTGCTGCTCGACGAACCGACCACAGGTGTGGATGTGGCCTCGAGTGAAGGTCTGTACGAGCTCTTGCGGGTGCTGCATGCCGGCGGCATCACCATGCTCGTGGTGTCCCACGACGTCGGCGTCGTCGCCTCGTATGTGGAAGGCGTCGTCTGCATCAACCGTCGCCTGGTGGCACACGGGCGCCCGGCCGAGGTGCTGGGCTCAGAGGAGCTCGCGAGCATGTACGGCTGCGATGCGATGTTTTTTCATCATGGGCGCGTGCCCCACCTGGTGGTGGAAAGAGAATGATGATGGAATTGCTGAGCTACCACTACATGCAACGCGCACTGTTTGCCGGCACCCTGATCGGCATCGTGTGCGCAGTGATCGGCACCTATGTCGTGCTGAAGGGACTGTCGTTCATCGGTGCCGGAATCGCCCACGCCAGCTTCGGCGGCGTGGCATTGGGTTTCTATCTGAAACTCAATCCGGTCCTGACCGCAGTCATCTTCTGCCTGGCAACAGCTTGGGGCATCGGCCTGGTGTCGCGCAAAGGCCACGTCAAGGAGGACACGGCCGTCGGCATTTTCTTTGCCTCGACGATGGCTCTCGGCATTCTCCTGATCGGGCTGATGCAGGGATACAACGTCGACCTCTTCGGGTACCTCTTCGGCAGCATCCTGGCGGTCAGCAGGGATGATGTCTGGATCATCCTGGGCTTGAGTGCTGCCGTGCTTCTCCTGGTCCTGCTGTTTTTCAAGGAACTGCTGTTCGTCACTTTTGACGCGGAGATGGCCGCAGTCACCG
>CAYGWQ010000171.1:0-11514 GCA_964353465.1 uncultured Acidobacteriota bacterium
CGGGGCCGCGCTGCGAGGACTCGATGGGAGTTTCGCGACAGAAACTAGCTAGTTTATATCGCGAAATTCGCTCGGCCGGTAGGCGCGCCCCAGAGGGGCCGAAAGACAATAGCCCCGGGCGCAAGCCCGGGGTCAGGCCAGAAATCAGCGCGGAGCCCTGGAAGGGCGATAGAAAATGGTTGCGGACAAAGATCTTTCGCCCCTATCAGGGCTCGTTGATTGCAGCATCCAATCCGGGGGCTCGCGCCCCCGGCTACTATCTCTTGGCCCCTCCAGGGCATTACCGCGAGGGCTCAAATGGCATTTCGCGACAGATATTAGCTAATCTCTTCTTAACCTAGTACCATTCGCGAGTGTGTCTGGAAGAGTCGCGCGTATCTTGCAGGCCAGACCTACTTTGGCTGTTCGTTTTGAACGTTGCTTGGCCGCACGCCGAACCACAGGGCGGCTGCGATCACGGCGAGCGCGGCAGCCACGTGCAGGGCGTTTTCCCAGCCGATGTAGGTCGCCAGGAGCGGTGTCAGGGCCGGGGAGAGCAGGCCGCCCAGATTGCTTCCCATGTTCATAATGCCGCCGGCGGTCCCGCTGCTCTTCCCGGCAATGCGCATCATCATGGCCCAAAAGGGGCCCTCGACACACAGGACGAAAGCGGTGGCGAAGGCCAGGCATATGGCTGCCATCACGGCGCTAGCGGTGTGAGCACCGATGGAGATCAGGATTCCGGACAACGCCATGCCCAGGATCGGCACCATGCGCCGGCCCCAGATGGGTCCCAGAGCACCCGTGGCCAGGCGGTCGGAAACCAGGCCGCCGAGTGGGATGGACAGGATGGAGAGGATCCAGGGCAAGCTGCTCATCCAGGCGCCGGACAGCAAGCCGAAGTGCCGCTCCTGGACCAGGTAGAGGTAAAACCAGGATACGAAGATGTAGCCTACGTAGCCCTGCAATGTATAGCTGAGCGTCAGGAGCGCGAAACTCGCCGTGCGCAGATGAGCGGTCTTTTCCCGGCCTGGTTCGGCTGCACGGGTTGATTTCCCCGGCGCTTCCTCCATTGCAGGATGCGGCTCCCTCACGCTGAGCCAGGCGACGGCAATGATGAGCGCCGGGAGGGCAGAGATGAGAAGAGCGGCCCGCCATCCCCAATGCACCATCACGTTGGAGACAAGCGGGGGAGCCAATGCTGAACCCAGGCCGATTGAGGCGATGACGATGCCGTTGGCGCGACCCTGGTATTGAGGCAGGATCCAGCGTGCCACGCCCTGCGCGGCCCCGGGGTATGTGGGAGCCTCTGCGATGCCCAGAAGAAAGCGGCAGGCCATGAATGCAACCAGGGCAGCCGCTGCGGTGGTCTGCATGGGTCCCCAACCCACCATGGCCTGCAGGACGGTTGCCGCCGCCCACAGCCATGCGGCCAGGGCCAGAACCCGGCGCGCGCCCCAGCGATCCGCAAGTGCGCCCGCCGGCACCTGGAAAAGCGCATAACCCAGCAGGAAAGCACTGAAAACGCGACCCATCGCCACTTGCGTGAGGCCGAATTCTTTCATTAGCAGTGCGCCGGCAGTGGATACGTTCACCCGGCAAATGTAGCTTGCCGTCGCCGTGGCGCACAGCAACGCCACGACCGGCCAGGGCGGTCGCGCAGTGTTCATCGTAAGCTCTTGTGCATCAGGATTTCCGATGCTCCCTCGACGATGTAGTCCTCGAACTCGCCGACCGCGCGATACCCCTGGCGCTCATAGAAGGCGCGCGCGCGGGTGTTGAATGAGGAGACGCAGAGGAACATGTGCCGCGCCTCATTGCGAAAGAGGTTCTCGGCAAATTGCATGAGCGCCGCGCCAATCCCTCGGCTGCGATGCTCAGCCGCTACGGCGATCGATTTGATGTAGGGCGAACCGGCTAGGCCGCTGCGCTGCAGGACGATTGCGCCGCAGGGATTTCCCTGCCAATGTGCCACATACAACAGGTATTCCGGGTCCCGGCAGGCTTTGCGGCACTGCTCCAGGGTGACGCGCAGGGTGATCCACGGTTCGGAATCCGCCAGAAGTTCCGCCGCCCAGTCACGTTCTGCGCCAGTTGCCGGCGCGATAACCAAGTCGTCCATGTGTTGCAGCAATCTATCATTTTTACCTGCGGAAGAGAACCCAGGCGGGGCGGGATGCTATCCACAACGCGATTCGAGGGCAGGCGCGCTGTGGATCTGCTGTTGAGTGACACCACGGCTTGCGTGCAGCCCGAATTGGCGCTTAGTACACGATTCCATAAATAGGTTGCCGTGTTTATGAACTACAGTACTTAATCTCAGCGCCCCATTGTGCTAGAAAATAGGCGCCCATCAATAAGGAGAGACGCCCTTCGATATCCTGGCCTCTCCGCAGGCTGGAGGATTGTTATGACTCGCAGCGTCCATCGGTCAAGCATGGCTTCAGTGATCTTTATTACGGCATTCATGGTTTGCGGAGCTCCCCTCCATGCTGCCGACCCGGGTAATGCTCACGGCCGGCCGGCGCATCTAAAGACAGCCGGATCAATGGCATTGGAGGCGATCATAGAAGATCCCGCGTCCATTATTTTTCCTCAGATTGCAGATGGCGGAGGGTATAAGACCACCTTGCTGCTTACCAATGCGACGGCCACGGATACGACGGCGACGGTAACCTTCTACACAAATGTCGGTGCGCCCCTGGTTGTGACCATTGACGGTATGACTGCCAGCTCGTTTCAGATTCCCGTATCGGCACGCGGCTCGGCAAGGCTGACGACTTCCGGCGCTCCGGAATCCGCTGCGGTGGGATGGGCAAGTGTTACAGCCACACCGTTTGTTGATCTTAACGGCACCGCAATTTTTCAGTTTTTCGTCGGTCCGGTCCTGTTTTCAGAAGCCTCCGTGGCCGCCACCATGCCGGTCTCAGCCGTCGATTTTTGCGCGGATGAAGAAGGCGGGTTCAATACCGGCTTCGCGCTGGCGAATCCCGGCTCGACTCCAGCGGTTGGGACGCTGACGCTGCGAAGACAGGACGGCACGCTGTTTGACACCTACCCTCTAAACATCGAACCCTCTCATCATCAAGCGACGTTTTTATGGCAGATCCTAAGGGGCGCTCCATCCGGAAGAGCGGAGATCAACCTTACATCAGGCTATTTGGCGGCCACCGCGCTGCGATATCACACTTCCTCCATCTTCAGTACCGTCTCCGTCGGGCAACCGGGATTTGCCCAGGCGGGTGCCGTGGCGCTGTTCTCCCCGAATGGGGGTGTGAGGGCGCGCCTGGTGACGGAGATCAACAGAGCGCAGTCCACGATCGATATAGCCATCTATTCTTTCACCACCGACGAGATACGCGATGCCCTGATCGCCGCCAGAGACCGGAACGTGCAGATTCGCATCCTGGCAGATACCGGTCAGGCCAATAACCAAGGCCAGGGCGGTGAAATTCCCACGCTGCAGAGTTTGGGATTCAACGTAAAGCTTTTGGCAGGACTGCAAAATGGGATCATGCACAACAAGTATATGATCATTGATGGCAGGCTACTGTTTACCGGGAGCTACAACTGGTCGGTGAGCGCGGAGAGCTACAACTTTGAGAATGCGGTATTCATCCAAGGATCGACGGTGATTCAAAGCTATATTGTCGATTTTAACAAAATGTGGGCAAGGTAACTCATCACCAGCTGTGAAGGTTGAAACAGTATTTCCAAAAACCTTGCAGCTTTACGGCGACGGAAAGCTCGCTATTCCTGCATATCCACAGTTCCACACAAAGACTTACCAGCACACCCCGAATCCTGCCGGATATGATCCTTCTGCCGCCGGGCAAAGCCGCAATTAGCCGGCCAATTTTCGGAGGGATGTCAAGATCTGCGTGACTTCTCCGTCGTGATTGCAGATGTGGAAGGAGACCCGAATACAATTGACTCCCCCTTCCGTGACCGTCCGGACGCGAATCCTCTCTTTGGCCAGATGCTCGTTGATTTTCGTGAATTCGTGGCTCTTCATTCGGAAGGCGATCATCGCGGAACGATAGGCCTCTTCCTGCGGCGACACGATCTCAACCCCAGGGATCTCTTGCAAGCCCTGATAAAACCGCTCGGCCAGGGCGTGGTTGTGCCGCCAGATGCGATCGGGCCCAATCGTCTGCACGAAATCAACTGCCGTTCCCAGGCCGTAGAACAGGGCATCGTTCTGCGTACCATATTCGAAGCGCTGCGCCGTCGGGTGAAGAACGAACTCGTTCTTTCCGATGTCATAGCGCGTGGAGGAAGAGGCTCCGACTGTCATCGGGCGGATAACGTCGAGGAGCCCCTGGCGCACGTAGAGGAAACCGGTGCGCTTGGGGCCCATAAGCCACTTGTGAGTGCTGCATGCGTAGAAGTCGACGCCGCAGTCGACGATGTCGAAGGGAACGCAGACTGGGGCCTGAGCACCGTCCAGAGCGAACCAGATCCCCTTTTCTCGGGCGAGCTTGGATATTTCTTTTTCCGGGAAACGATGGCCGGTGGTGCAAGTGACATGGCTGATGAAGATCAGTTTGGTCCGACTATTGATCAGGCCGGCAATGCGTTCTACATTGCCCATGCCTTTCTCCCTGACGGGTTCGAAAAGGCGGATAACGATGCCATCCCTCTGCATGCGGTTGAGGAGTGCAGAGTTGAGGGCCACATGCTCATGCGTGGATGTGATGATCTCGTCCCCTTTCTTGAGGGGGAGACCGTTGACGATCATGTTGATCCCCTCGGTAGCCGTACTGATCAGGGCCAGATCTTCTTTGCGGCAGGTCTTTCCCAAAACGCGGGCGAGCTTTTCCTTGACCAAATTCCATGCCTTTTCATCGTGGCCGGCGCTGGGTGCCCGCTCCTCGCTCCTGGTCCACTCCATGAAGCTGTTAAGAACCGGCAGGGGGCAGGAGCCCAGTCCTCCGAAATTCAGGTAGGTCCATTCCGGATCGAGCACGAACTGATCACGCACCAGCTTCCAGAACTGCTCTTCATCTCCGGCTGCGGCCTTCTGGATTTGATTGCGAAGCTCCGCCCATGTGAAATCTCCGGTAAAAGCGAGCCCGCCCAGAAACGCCGTCATTCTCTTCAAGAACTCTTTGCGTTCCATAAGGATATCTCCCAGATAGGATGATTTGGAAATCACTCAACGTATGCGTGCGCTCAGATCAGCGGCGCCGGCTGGCCGTACACAGCCCAATCTTCCAGCGCCGGACCATAGACGCCGGGGACTTTCAGGCCGGCTTGTCGCATCAGCACCGTCATCTGGCCGCGATGATGCGCCTGATGCATCAGGAGAGCGGCAAGCGTCATCCCGCGCTTCCATTTTTCGCCGTACATGTCGTCTTCGATTTCGAGCGTGCCGTCATTCCAGTTGGTTTTCACGGCCTCAGCGAGTGATGCGCTCGCGTCATCGTAAGCTTTTTTGATTGCCGCGATAGTATCCGGCACCGGGGCATGCGGATCGACTCCCGTGACCGAAAGCCCGGTTTGGTTCATCATTTCCGGGATGGTCTGCGCCAGGTGCCAGGCAAGCCGATCCAGGGTTCGATGCCCGGGCGCGACCGCCTGGCCGCGTGCGGCTTCGGTCAATTCGCCGATCATCTTGCTGGTGCTGGCAGCTTCGTACTCCCAGTTGCGCAGAAAATCCTCGATGCGACGGTACATGCGTGGTTCCTCCCTTGAGATGGATTTCCGGAAATGAATCGGTCAGACAATGGATGCAAGTTGTCTCCTGCCATCGCCTTGCCCGCGTTGAGAGTGCTTATTTTCTGGTCAAACATGGCAGGATGGACGAAAATCTTCAATGTACTTTTTGCAGGATTGCCTAAACCACGAAATACACGAAGTCGATGTCACGTTTTCCATGAATTTGGTTTTTTGCAGAAGCCTGGTAGTATCCGTGATGGAGATGAAATTGAAATATTGCAGGGGCATTGTTGGACGAAGGTCACTCACCCTTCCAGGGATTGCTGTCATATCGATCCTCGCCTTGTCTGCGATTCTGGTCCGGGCAGGGCAGGCCGGCTCTCCCTACGAGGGCACGGCGGCGCAGCTCTTGAAAGAGGGTCTCCAGGAACAGGGGGCCTATGCGACGCTGGTCAAGATCCTCTCGGTGGGCCCCAGGCTGACCGGTTCGCCCCAGGCCGAAGCGGCCGTCGAGCTCATGGTCGGCCACATGAAGGATCTTGGATTCGAAAATGTCGGCACGGAGCCGACCACGGTCAGTCGCTGGGTCCGGGGCGATAAGGAAGAGGGCAGGATCCTCTCGCGGCAGTATGGCGATATCTCCGTCCCGTTGCGCGCGTTGGGCGGCAGCATTGCGACCCCCAGGGGAGGCATCACGGCCGGAGTGCTGGAGGTCAGGTCGATCGAGGAACTGCAGCAGGCCGGCGACAAAGCCAAAGGAAAGATCATCTTCTTCAACGGGGCCATGGATCCAGCCTTTCTTGACACCTTTCAGGCCTATGGCGCAGCGGCAAGACAGAGGTCGGCCGGGGCCATCGAAGCGGCGCGGGCCGGGGGAGTGGCTGCAGTCGTCCGTTCGCTCACGCTTGAGATCAACGACGACCCACACACAGGCATGATGAGCTATGCTCCCGATGTGCCGAAAGTCCCGGCCGTGTCCATCGCCACCCGGGCCGCGGATCGGTTGAGCGGGATCCTGCGGAAAGAATCTGACACGCGGTTCCGATTCAAAACCTCCTGCCGACTGCTTGCGCCCGTCGTGGCTCACAATGTCATGGGGGAAATCCGGGGGACGGAAAGGCCGGAAGAGGTCATTGTGGTCGCAGGTCACCTGGACAGCTGGGACCTCAGTGTCGGTGCCCACGATGATGGCGCGGGCTGTGCGCAGTCGATCGAAGCGTTGCGCTTGATCCGTGGGTTGGGATTGAAACCAAGGCGGACGATTCGCGCGGTCCTGTACATGGACGAAGAGAACGGCGGCACCGGCGGCCGCATTTATGCCCGGTCGGAATTGCGCAAATCAGAACGGCACCTGGCGGCCATCGAATCCGATCGCGGCGGTTTCCTGCCTGTGGGCATCGGTGTGGGAGCGAAGGATGCGGTTTTCGACAGAATCAAATCATGGGAACCGTTGTTCCGCATCATGGGTTTGCATTGGATCCGGCCGGGAGGCGGCGGAGTGGATATCGGGCCGCTTGCCGCCTCGGGCACTGTTCTCATGAGCCTCGTGACTGACTCGCAACGCTATTTTGAAGTTCACCACTCCGGCATGGACGTCCTGGAAAAAGTCAATTCGAGGGAATTGGAACTGGGAGCGTCAGCCATGGCCCTAATGGCCTATCTCCTGGCCCAGGAAGGCATCGGTTAACTGCGACCCGCATGTTGTCCTGAAATTGATAGGCCTTCAATAATTAGTGTCTGTCGCGGAATTCGTTCGGCCAGTAGGCAAGCCCCGGAGGGGCGGGAAGATAATAGCCCCGGGCGCGAGCCCGGGGTTAGGCCAGAAATCGGCGCAGAGCCCTGGAGGGGCGACAGAAAATGGTTGCAGACAATGATCTTTCGCCCCTACCAGGGCTCGTTAAATGCAACCTCCTATCCGGGGGCTTGCGCCCCCGGCTATTATCTTTCGGCCCCTCCGGGGCTGTGCCGCAAGGGCTCGAATGGCATTTCGCGACAGAAACTAATTAAGGGCAGCCGGTTGCGCATATAGCAATGCGGAACCCCTGCGCATGTAATTCGTATTCTTACATAGAATTCCAGGAGGGAGCTTTGCGCTTCTACGGCGGAACCAGGATTCTTCCGTACGTGCTATGCATTCTGGCTGTGGGGCAAGCAGCCTGTGTCGCGTGGCGGCAGACTGGCGATCTGCAGCGGCCGGCGGCCGCGCTTTCGCGACTGGACCCGCAGCCGCAAGAAAAATCTCCCGGTTCTTACGACCAGCCCGATGGAGCCAGGCAGTACTACCTGATGAAGCGCTCCGGCCCGGACGGAAAACCTGCGGATCTCGTGCGTGAATACCACAGGGCCATGGATCGGATGGAGCGCATGCCGCATTACTCGACCCGCGCGGGAAGAGCGCTCCCCTCGCTCAGCGAAACCCGCAGATCGGAGGAATCGCGGCGGCTTGCGCAGGCGGATCTGCTTTCCACCTGGGAATTCGTGGGCCCGGGCAATATCGGGGGGAGGACCCGGGCGCTCCTCCTCGATCCGGCAAATCCCGAGATCATGTATGCAGCCGGGGTTTCCGGAGGTGTCTGGAAAACGGAGAACGGCGGGGCATCCTGGCGCCCGCTGGCTGACCTCCTGCCCAATATTGCCGTCAACTCGATGGCGATGGATCCCACGGATTCCAGGATCATCTACGCGGGGACGGGCGAAGGATATTTCCGCGAGATCGTGCGCGGCACGGGCTTGCCGTTGCGCGGGGAGGGCATCCTGAAAACCATCAACGGCGGCGATAGCTGGGAACGCCTGGCGGGGACTTCAAATCCTGACTTTTATTGGGTCAACGACCTGGTGATCAGCCGCAGTGACCCCCAGAGAATTTACGCGGCGACGCGGACAGGGGTCTGGCGCTCCGCCGATGCAGGCCGGAATTGGAGCCGCATCCTGAACGCCGAAGATGCAACAGGCGGCTGCCTGGACCTCGCGCTCAGGACCGACCTTTCAAGCGATTACCTGTTTGCCGCCTGCGGCACGTTTCAGCAAGCCACCGTGTACCTCAATGCCCAGGCCGAGCTCGACGGTCCCTGGACGCCGGTGCTCTCGGAATATGGCATGGGCCGGACCTCACTGGCGATCGCACCGTCTGATCCGAACATCGTGTATGCACTATCGGCCAGCTACGTTTCCGGTCCCGGCGGTTTGTTCGATGGCGGGCTGCATGCCGTTTTTCGTTCCGACCAGGGCGGAAGCCCCGGCACGTGGCGGGCTACCGTCCGGAATACCGATGGCACGAAACTCAACACGCTCTTGTTAACCAACCCGCTAGCCGCCAGCTACCGCATCTGCGGCCTGGCTGCGAATGACAGCTATTCGACCCTCGGGTGGTATACCAACGTCATTGCCGTCGATCCGAGTGATGCGGATATCGTTTTTGCAGGGGGCATCGATCTTTTCCGCTCCGACAACGGCGGAAGCACATGGGGCCCGGTGAGCCACTGGGCTGAGTCACCGCCCTCAGCCCACGCCGACCAGCACGTCATGGTGTTCCATCCCGGCTACGACGGCGTTACCAATCAGACCATGTACCTGGGCGGCGACGGCGGCGTTTGGCGCACCGATAACGCCCGCGCATTCCGTTCCCTTGCGGCGAATGCTCCCTGCAATCGGACCAGCAGCCAGGTGCTCTGGACCTCCCTCAATCATAACTATGGAGTGACGCAGTTCTATCATGGCGCTCCATCTCCCGATGGAAATTTCTATCTCGGCGGCACCCAGGACAATGGGACCGTCCTGGGATCGGACCAATTCGGCAGCGACGGGTGGATCAGGATTCTGGGCGGCGACGGCGGCTATGTTGCCGTTGATCCCGGTAATCCCAGCATTGTTTATGCGGAATCTCAGAATTTGAGCCTTCGCAAGTCGGTGGATGGGGGACGTTCATTCACATCCGCAACGCGAGGCATTGCAGAGTCCGGCGGCGGCACGCTATTCATCGCGCCCTTCGTGATGGACCCCAACGATTCACGGTGCCTGTGGTTTGGCGGCCGCTCCATCTGGCGCACCAGCGATGGGGCCGCAAACTGGATAGCAGCCGGGCAGCGGCTGTCGGAGACCGCCAAGGTCAGCACTATTGCCGTGGCGCCCTCGGACTCCGATCGCGTCCTGGTCGGCACGAACGATGGTTTCATCTACCGTCAGAACCAGGCTACTATCAGCAGTTCCTCCTCGATCTGGCCTTCCTCGCAGCCGCGGCCTGGTTTCGTCACTTGGCTGGCATTCGATTCGGTAGACCCACAGGTGGCCTACGCAACGTACGCCGATTTTGGCGGCCGTCATGTCTGGAAGAGCGCCGATGGGGGCGAAACCTGGATATCCCTGGATGGCGAAGGCACTGCGGGGCTGCCCGACATCCCGGTCCATGCCCTGGTCGTCGATCCCAACAACCGCCAGCATCTGTATCTGGCCACCGATCTGGGGGTTTTTACCACGCGTCAGGGTGGAAACGTCTGGGCTGTCGAAAACTCGGGCTTTGCCAATGCCGTGACGGAGTCATTTTTCCTGCAACAGCGCCCCGGCGAAGCGCCTGTACTTTGGGCCTTCACGCATGGCCGCGGAGCCTGGCGCGTACCGCTGGCCTCCCAGCTGGGGCCGCCGCCATGCTCTCCGGCCCGCTGGATTCCTCATGTGACGCCCGCAGGAGTACCCTACGAGACCACGGTGATCGCCACGAACTTTGCGATGCAAGAATCTCAGGTCGACCTGATCCCCTACCTTGAAGATGGAACGCTCCTGCAGTCGATTTCCCTGCGGGTGCAGCCAGGCGCGACTCAGATATCATTGTCAGGTGACCTGTTCCAGAACCAGCCGGTGAGCCACTTTGGCGTTTGCGGGTCATCCTCGGTCTCCGTAACAGCAGCCTATCGAAGCACTGCGGGTTTGAGCACAAGCGCCCACGTGCCGGAAATATCCCTGCGCGGCAACGAATTCCTCTTTTATCCGGGGGAATGGGAGGTGATTTTCGAAGGCATGGCCCTGGTAAATCTAGGGGAAGAAGCGAGCCGCATAGAGGCGATCCTCTTAAGTGGGGATGGTGGTGAGATGCAACGAATCGTGCTTAATCCCGCGCTGGCTCCTTACGCCAAGCATTTGGCGGTCCTGGATTATGAGTTTCGCGGGCTTCGCGGGGCCGCGATCCGCATCGAGAGCAGCCAGCCTTCGACGATCCTGTTTCTGCGTGGAACCCACGCGAACGCCAATCCTGCGTTGCTGTATCATACCGTCCCGGTTGCCCGTGCCGACGACAGCGCTCCTGTGCCGGGTCCCTGTAACCCGCAGCGCTGGATTCTTCATGTCACGCTTCCGGGCTCCGGCTACGACACAACCATCTTTGCAACCAACTTCAGCGGGTCCGACGCCGGACTGGAGTTGATCCCCTTTAGGGACGACGGTGCGCGGCTCAACTCGGTCTTCATGAATGCATCCGCCGGACAGTCGGTAATCTCGCCGGCATCCAATCTCTTTGGCGGTGCTGCAATCAGCCATTTTGGTGTGTGCGGCCCGCAATCGCTACGAGTCACTTCCGCCTACCGCTCTCTGTCGGGACAGAGCGCGAGCGCACACGTGCCCGAGACCTCCGTCGTGGATACCCGGTTCCTGCTCTACCCCGGCGAGGGCCAGGTCGTGTTCGAAGGAATGGCCGTTGTGAACCGGGGCGCTAATCCTGGACGAGTGGAAGCCGTGCTGCTGGACGCCGCGGGTAACGAGGTTCGCAGGGTTAGTCTGATTGAAAGCCTGGCGCCTGGAGCCAAGCAACTGGCGGTTTTGAATGCCGTGTTTGACGGCTACGCGGGGACTGCCATCCGAATTGAATGCAGTGAGCCCTCGTCCATT
>CAYGWQ010000172.1:0-11315 GCA_964353465.1 uncultured Acidobacteriota bacterium
GGTTCGCGTCATCAAAGCGCAGGCCGGACGCATCCTTCAGGTCTTCCAGGCTCATTCCGACCAGGCGCACGTTGCCGAAGTCGAGGAGGTTGCCCGCCTGGATGCGGCCGGTTCCCTGGAACTCCCAGCCGCCGATGATCCGGTCGATCACGCCGCCGGTGTTGTTAAACAACATCCTTCCGCTGCCGAAAGGCATCTCGTAGACCCAGTTGACCTTGAACGAGTGCGGCAGGGTGCCGCCGAGCGTCTTGATCCAAGGCTGGCGGAACGAACTGGAACCGGAACCCAGGCTCTTCGCGAAAGTGTAGTTTGCCTGAACCAACAGCCCCTTGGACATCCGGCGGCGGAGTTCCACCGTCATGCCGTCGTACATGTTAAAACCGCCGTTGCCCGTAATTTGGGCGCTGCTGACGTACGGGTTAACAAGGAATAGGTTGGCAGGCCGCCCCGCGGACAGAGCGTTGGATCGCTGCGGCGCGCTCCCATACAAACTGCCCGCATAGCTGCCCGGACTCGGATTGGTCCGCGCCAGGGTGTTCACATAGGTTGTGCTGCTGAAATTGCTGGAGCTGTATCTGGCTGGGTTGCCCGCCTCGGTTGCCGCAAAGCCGCTGAAGTATGCAAGAGTGATCGGCAGAGGAGACGTTCCGGTTCCCGGCCCGAAATATTTGAAGTTATTCCCACGGTTCGCGGCGATGTTCGCCTGCAGGTTTGCCATCGCCAGCTTGAACTCGTCGAGGAACCCGTTCTCAATGATGTTGCGCTCGTTCAGGTTGTAGGTGCTGTACGACTGCAGGCTGCGGTTGGCCATGTACCGCACTTCGATCACCGTATCATTGGCCAGCGCGCGCTGAATCCCGAACGACCAGGACAAGGTGTACGGAGTCTTGAGATCGGGATCAAAGGTGCGGACTGAATCGCTGGTTGTCGGTTTGAGCGGATACGCCGGCTGATCCGGAAATGGAGGCGGGCCGAGACGGCTCTTATCGCGGAACAGGACCGGCAGCACATCGCTCCCGGCGCCGGTCACCAGGTTGCCGAGCGACATGTTGCGCGAGGCCGTGAGGCTGAGGCCCGGGTTGCCTGTGAAGACGCCTGTATAGTTGGTCATCCCGTAGCGGTTGAAAGCCATCGAGAAACCGCCGCGCAGCACGGTCTGGCCGCTCCCGCCCAGGATCCGTTCGAGCCAGCCGACATCCGTTTTCGGTGTCCAGGCAAAGCCGACACTCGGGGCAAAGGCCTTATAGTCGACGTTGTACGCGTAATCGCCCTTCTTGTACTGAGTGTATTCCGTCTCTTTGCCGCCGGTCGAACCGGGCTTGAAGAGACTATTTACGCCGGAGGGTCCCCAGACATCCTCAATGGAAGCCTTCGAGAACACGTCGTTGAGCGGCACGATGGGAAGCTGCAGCTCCCAGCGCAGCCCCATGGTGAGGGTCAATCCCGGACGCACCCGCCAGGAGTCCTGCGCGAAGAACCCGATCTCGCGCTGGTGCGCGCGCGTGACACTCGGCCCGTTGAAGGCATACTTGTTGGTGTTCTCGTTCAGAATGGCGCTGCCGCCGACGGAGGTGACGCGCCCGGTCAGCACCGCGTAGATGCTGCGGGCCGTACTGATCTGGGAGTTGGACGCTCCCGGGAAGTTCTTCGGACCATTGACCGAGTCGAAGATGGTCCTCGCCGGATCGTAGGTAGTATCCACTCCGAAGCCGATCGAAGGAACGACTGTCTGGCTCCAGGCCCACACGCCCGTATTGCTGAACGTGGTGCCGAAGCTGAGGCTGTGAGCTCCCCGGCTCCAGTTCAGCGTGTCCTCAAACAAAACATAGGGAGGATTGCGCCGGCTCGGCGAGGTGCTCCGGTGGGCGTTCGTGATGCCCGCATTGCTGATGCTCAATGCATAGCCGTCCTGGTTCGCCAGCGATCCGGAAAACATGCCGGCGTTGACATTGGGGCCAAACAGGCCGGCGCCCGCCTGCAAGCCCGTGCGGAATTCATTCACGATCCTGGGCGTCAGAGTCGAACGCAGCGCCACAGAGGTCGAATGACGGAGCCCCACATACCCGTTCGTGCTCGGAAAATCCGGGTAGCTCGCATCGCCGCTGTTCAACAAGTCGATGGTGAGATCGTAAATGGTGTAGTTCCAGCTCGCCTCCAGGCGTTGCCGGCTCGTCAGATTGAAGTCGAAGCGAGTCGTGATGAACTGCCGGAGATCCAAAGCCTTGTTGGTAAATTTGAAGTCCATGTAGGCGGGGTCCGTCTGCGGGATCAGGCTTCCCTTGGCCGTCGATTGGCGGATGTCGGAGAGCAGCCTCTGGATGGTCGGATCCGTGGTGGCAGTCTGGCCATTGGCGGCTGCCAGCGACAAAAGGTTCACCTGACTGGTTGCGCCTCCCACGGTGTAGGGGAATATCCCCTGATCGACCGGCGAAGTAAAAACGGTCCGCGTCCGCGTGGCCTCGCTCGGGAGACGGTACTCTTCGTAGTTGAAGAAGAAAAACGCCTTATCACGGCCGTCAAAAGCCAACGGTCCGAACAGGGCCTTCGGAAGCGTGATCGGACCGCCGATCCGGCCCCCGGGCTGATTGAAAAGGATCCGGTCGCGCGGCGCCTTGCATTTGTCCCACTCGCTGACCAGCTGCTGCGGGGTGCATGGAACGCGTGAACCATCATACGTAGGGGTGAGGTCGCGGTTGTTGAACCAGTAGTTGGAATTGAGCACCGGATTGCGGTGGTACCAGTAAAGGCTGCCGTGATAGTCATTGTTCCCCGAACGGGTAACGAACTTGATTTGGACCGCTCCCTGTCCGGAGCTCTCCGCTCCAGGTGTAGCCATGGAGATCGTAACTTCCTCGATGGCATCGAGCCGCGGCTGGATCATGCTGAAGAAAGAGTCTCCCGCCTTGTTGTAATTGTCCTGCGCGTTGATGCCGTCGATTGTGACGTTGACCGCAGCGCCCGGCAGGCCGGCGACTGTGGAGTTTCGCGCATTGCCCGTAGTGTTCACACCCGGCAGATACACGAGGAAGTCCATCGCATTGCGCGTCGCGAGCGGCAGGTTGGCAACCTGCCTGAGGGTCAGCGTCGTGGTGATATTCGCCGTTTGCGACTGCACCATCTCGGCGCCCGATTCCACGACGACGGTTTCATTTCTGCCGCCGACCTGGAGAGTGACACGGATGGTCGCAGGAACACCCGCGACTACTTGAATGTCCTTAACGACCGACTGCTTGAAATTCGACATGGAAACAGTGGCCGTGTATGTCCCGGAACTTAAGGCCGGGATGGAAAACGTTCCGTTTTCAGCTGTGACGGTGTTGTATTCCGCTCCGGTCGCATCGTTCTTGACCTTAACCTCAGCGCCCGGAACAACGCCGCCGGAGGTGTCGACCACCACGCCGGAAAGCGACGAGGTCGAGCCGCCCTGGGCGTAGCCGGCGAGGCTGAGCGCCGAAAACAGGAGCAATGTGGTGACTGACCTGATGATAATCTTTTTCATACTGGTTCCTTGGGTTGTGATCGTTAGCCTCGAAATCCGGGGAAAATCCTCGAATCTCCACCCTGCCATCCCTTTTCTGATCGCGCAGCGATCGGAACGGGGAATTCAGTCATGTTGCGGCCTCGCCAGAGGCCTTTGCCCGGCTGGAGAACCGGCCGGGGAAGGATGCCAATGGCGATTGCATCGCCAGAAAGAACCTCTTTCAAGGAGAAACACACATTATGCAGATTTGACCAGGACAACCTGCTGCAAGGGGGGCTCGATCTTGCCTTCGGGATCAAGGGCTGGATAGGAGTGGCAACAATGGTCAGCCGCTTCCTGAGTCCCGAAGCACAACCCTTCTCGATTCCCTGCCTGCATCATTGGAACTGTCCGATTCTACGGATCGGCGAGGTGATTGTAAGCGATCCCGCAGTCGTCTCTCAACAACTATTTACAACTCAGGCAGAGCGCGCCAGCCACGGGAATTGCCTTGAAACCTCGAAGACCTCAAAGACCTCGAAGAAGCCGATTCTCAGTATTCGATCCGATCCCCGGTGGCTCGGGTGGAATGCCGCGCCGAAGTGTTGTCACAGGGCGAACTGCCCGCGCAAGCCGGTACAGTGGCAGAGGGAGATTTTCATGATCTCGAACTCGCGCAGCGCCTCCAGAGTACTCTGCAGCCGCATTTCATCGGCATCGATCAGATGCGTCCCCCCTATGACCAGGGGAAAACGGTTGGTTCCTGCCAGCTCCACTGCGTACAGCAATGTGTTCACGATACCCGAATGAGCGCAGCCCATCACCACAACGGGGGCGTTGCGGAGGCGTAGAATCAGCGCCTGATCATCTTCCAGCGCATCCGGCACGAGTTCCGATTTCTCTCCGGTGCAGGGAATGGCTGAGGTTGAGAGTGGGAGTAGCCTCTGTCAGACCTGCAAAAGTCGCGGGTTGATTGGAAAAACCGTATTCCTGATGGAACGGGCAGCCGGGATCATTTCGATCCTGCTTCTCGCATGGATGATCTAGAACTTGATGTATTCGTCCGGAATTTCCTCATGATTGCGACTTTCTCAGCTTGACAGTTTTGAGCATATGCTTATAATTCAACCGGAGGATTCGTTCATGCCCAGGCCGCCATGCTGCCGCCGAGTGTCTGGAAAGCCGGCTGCGCCGATATTCAAGCCGGCTGGAATTCCGGCGCGCTCCCTCGAAGAAGTGGTGATGACCCTCGATGAGTTCGAGGCCATCCGATTGGCTGACTTCGAGGGGCTCTACCAGGATCAAGCTGCAGAGCAGATGCGGGTTTCCCGCCCGACTTTCGGACGTATCGTAGAAGTCGCGCGCCGCAAAGTCGCCGAGGCGATCATCCTCGGCAAGGCGCTCAAAATTGAGGGGGGACCAGTTCAGGCGGTACCATGCCGCCCCTTGCGGTGTCCCGCTTGCAAGAGTAAATGGGAGGAACCGCCCAAACCACCGGCAGGCTGCCCATACTGCCATCGGGGGGAAATCGCAGACATGCAAGCAGAGCCCCTGCCATGTGGCGGCCGGCAGCGGCGCTGTATGGACTCAAAGAAAACATAAACCGGGAGCACATTGCACCCCAACATAAAGGAAAACATCATGAATATCTGCATTCCGGTTACTGATGACAGGGGCTCGAAAGCCCGGTAAGCACTCACTTTGGCTCAGCACCGTTTTTTCTGATTGTCAACACGGATAACGAAACCTGCCGGGCTGTTTCGAACCGTAATCTCAATCACGGCCACGGCATGTGTCAGCCGCTTCTGTCTCTTGCCGGCGAGAGCGTGGATGGGATGGTGGTCGGCGGCATCGGCATGGGCGCTCTTGGGAAGCTCCAGTCCGCGAACATACAGGTGTACCTTTCACAGTTTCCAACTGTCGCGGCCACTGTCGAAGCATTCAAGGCCGGCAAACTCAAGGTTGTGACTCTTCAAACGGCGTGCGGCCACCATGGCGGTCACCGCGGCGCCCCTGGCGGCTCCTGTCATGGACACGGCAGCTCGCGATCTTGAAGCCGGACCAACAAAGTCACCGGTGATGAACTCAGCCTGAGCTATATTACGCAAGGAGTCTGCATATGGCAGGAGAAGAACTGTTGATGTGCGCGTTCTGCGGCGTGCGCGCTTGTGCAGCCGCTCCCGAAAGCAAAGAGCAACCTCCCTTTTGTCCTGTACCCCGGCAGGACGCCGAGCTGATGAAAGCGGAGAGCCGCTACTTCTCCGATGATCACATCCGCCGCATTGCGGTGGAGGCTGCTCGAACCGAAGCTGCAGGGTACTGCCAGCAGACCCGCGTCGAGGAAATCACGGAATTCGCGCGGCGGCTGGGCGCGCGCAAGATCGGCATCGCTCACTGCGCGGGGCTCATGAACGAGGCCCGGCTTGCGAGCGAGATCTTTTCCAGCCGCGGCTTCGAGGTGCACACGGTCTGTTGTAAAGTCGGTTCGATCGACAAAGAAAAGGTCGGGCTGCGGGATGCGGAGAAAGTGAGGCCGGGCCAGTACGAGGCTTTGTGCAACCCAATCGGCCAGGCGGCGCTGCTGGCAAATGCGGGTACCGAGTTGAATGTCGTGGTCGGCCTGTGCATCGGACACGACAGCCTCTTCTTCATGCATTCGAAGGCGCCGGCCACGGTCCTGGTCGTGAAAGACAGAGTCCTCGGGCATAATCCGGTTGCGGCCCTCTACACCAGCCACTCTTATTACCAAAAGCTACGCGAACCGAACTCCGGTGAGTGACCGGAGCAGAGCCGCGGAGAAAAGGAGCCTCGAAGAGGCGGCAGACAATAGCCCCGGCCGTGAGGCCGGGGTGGTCAGGCATTTGGCATGAGCGCCGAAGGTGCGTCACAAGATGTCTGTGCCTGTCCTTTGGACCTCCGTGTTTTATCTCACACAACCCCGCCCTCACGGGCGGGGCTTTTCACTACCGGCGCTTCACGCCTCCCTGCTTTGCCTTTCTATGGCAAGAATCCTTTCCTTAGCGCAAGGGACTTGCGTGTACGCAATACGAAAAGGAGCGGCCGATCAGGCTCCAGGTTCGGAGATCGACATCATTCCACTCCCCATGTATGCCCTCAGTCAGACATTTCGCAAGGCTTGCAGGTCCCGCTTGCGGAAGCCTTTAACGCGGAATCGGGAGGAACGACGCGCGCGCGGCGTTTGGGGGGGGGGAAGGAGCGTGGCTGCGCCAGGCTCCTCCCCTGAGGACATGGGCTAGAAGGTAATCCGCGCCACGAGTTGAACCAGACGGCCGCCCGGATCCTGGCTGTTGGACACGTCCCGGTAGGCCGACGTGATCTGGCCCCAGGTCGCGCTGCTGCCCGGATTGGCGACGCCATAGAAATTGACGTTGTTGAAGGCGTTCAAGACCTCGCCACGCAGTTCAAAGCTCACCCTCTCGGTGAAATGCACTCTTTTGACGAGGCTCATGTCGAAGCGGGTGAATATCGGGCCCTTGATGCGAGTCTCTACCGGAGTGCATTGGCCGTCGTACACCTCAATACAATTTGCGGTGTTGGCAGGCGCGAAGTAGCGTCCGGTGGGTGCCCCGAGGGAGCCGTAACCGGTGCTGGAAGTCGCGCTCACGCTGTAGGCTTTGATCGTGTTGTCGATGATGTCCTTCGGCAGGGCGTAGATGATCCCGGCTGCATTATCGAAATGCAGGCCGTACATCTCCTGGAGCTCTTGCCGCGTCATGCCCACCAGCCTGACGTTGCCGAAGTCAAGCAGCTGGCCGCTCTGGACGCGACCGGTGCCGTGGAATTCCCAGCCGCCGATGAGGGCGTCCGTAAGCCTGCCGATACTCGCAAACATCGCCCTGCCGCGCCCGAAAGGCATCTCGTAGACCCAGTTGATCTTGAAAGCATGAGTGAGCGCGCTTCCGAGAGTGTTCACCCTCGCCGCCCGGAAGGAGACCCTGGAGGAACTGAATGATTTCGCCCAGACATAGTTGGATTGTATCAGCAGCCCTTTGGACAGGCGGCGGCGCAATTCGATCTGCATCGCATCATAGCGGCTGTAGCCGCCATTGCCCGTGTAGTTGGCCCCGCCCGTCAGACCCGGATTCGCCAGGAAAAAGTTGGCCGGAAGTCCCGCAGCCAGGGCATTGGCGCGGCGAGTCGCGTCACTCCACAGGTTGTCCGCGAAGGTAACCGGATTGGGATTCATCTGAGCCAAGGGATTGACGAATGTGGTGCTGGAGAACTGAGTAGAGGTGTACTTGGACGGATCGCTGGCCTGCGCGGCCGGCAATCCGCTGAAGTAAGCAAGACTGATCGGCAGGGGTGACGTGCCGGTGTTCGGCCCGTAATATTTGAAGTTGCTTCCGCGGTTCTGTGCGATGTTCGCCTGCAGGTTCGCCATCGCCAGTTTGAACTCATTGAGCATGTTGTTCTCAACAATATTGGTCTCATTGAGATTGTAGGTGGTCTGCCCTGCGAGATTGCGCGTACCTACGTACCGCGCCTCGACGACCGTGTCCTTGGTGATCTCGCGCTGGATGCCGAAGCTCCAGGATTGTGTATAGGGAGTCTTCAGAATGGGATCGTAGATGTTGACCGAATTGCTGACTGCCCCGATCATCGGAAAAGTCGGTGCAGTCGGAAAAGGAGCCGCGCCGAGGCGACTTGTCTCCCTCAGCAAGACCGGCAGCTTGTCGCTCCCGACATTGGTGACCAGGTTGCCCAGGGTCATGCTGCGCGTGCCATTGACGAAGCTTCCCGGATTGGCGGCGAACAGGCTTTGAATTTCCGCCATTCCATAGCGGTTGTAGGCAATCGAATAGCCGCCGCGGAAGACTGTCCTTCCGCTCTCGCCCAGGATTCGACTGAGCCAGGGATTGCTCGTTTTCGGAGTCCAGGCAAAGCCGAAGCTCGGCGCATAGTTATTGGTGTCCAGGTTGTAGGCCCTTATGCCCTTCTTATACAGGGTAAACTGCGTGTCCCGTCCTGTCATCGTGCCGGGTTTGAACAGGTTGCCATACCCGGAGATCCCATACAGATCCGAGACGTCGGCCGTGGTGTAACTCTCATTGAGAGGCACGAAGGGAAGCTGCAGTTCATAGCGCAACCCGAAGGTGAGCGTCAGATCCGGCCGTGCCCGCCAGGAGTCCTGCGCGAAAAACCCGAGCTCGCGCATGCGGCCACGATTGGTCCGGGGCCCGAGGTAGGCATATTGATTGGTTTTCTCGTCCAGGTACGCGTCGGCGGTGACGGCGGTGACGCGTCCGGTTAATACCGCATAAATGTTTTGGGCTCGGGTGAGATCCGCGGAAGCGGCTCCCTGGAAATTGGTGGTATTGAACATGCTGATCGCCGGGTCGTTGCTGTTGACGCTGAAGGTGATCGCGGGCACCACGCGAGCCTGGCTCCATGTCCAGAGGCCGATGTTGGTGAACGCACCGCCGAAACTGAGGCTGTGCGTACCCCGGACCCAGGTGAGCGTTTCCTCGATTACCTGCGTCGGCGTGTTGCGGCGGCTCGGGGCATTCGTGGTAAAAGCGTTGGTGATGCCTGCCGCGCTCAGACCCAGGGCGAATCCTGCCTGGTTGGCCAGTGATCCGCTGAACACGGAGGCGCTCAGCTCGGGCCTGAAAAGCGAAGACCCCCCCGACAGGCCGACACGCAACTCGTTGACCAGCTTCGGCGTCAAGGTTGAACGCACCGCCGCGCCGGTGACAAAACGGTGGGATACATACGTACCGAAATTGGGGAAATCCGGAAAGGCCGGATCGTTGCTATTGAGAATATCCGGGGTGCGGATATTCTTTGTGTAATTGTAGGTGATTTCGAGGTGGTGCTTTCTTGTCAGATTGAAGTCGAAACGGACGGTCGGGAAATGATTGATCACCAGCCCCGTGTTTGTGAAGGTAAACCGCTGCAGGTTGGGATCGCTCAACTGCTGAATCCCGCCCGTTTGGGCCGTCGAGGTGCGAATGTCGGCCAGCAGCTTCCCGATTACCGGATCAATGGCGGCCGTTTGTCCATTGGCAGTTGCCAGCTGGAGCAGGTTGACCTGCCGGACCAGCTGTTGGCCGCCAACGGTAACGTTGTACTGAAAGATGCCCTGCTCCGTCAGCGGATTGAAGACCGTCCGCTGTCGAGAGATTGCATTGGGCTGGCGGAATTCCTCGAAATTAACGAAAAACAGTGCCTTGTCCTTGCCGTTGAAGAGCCCGGGAATCATGATGGGACCACCCAGCCGGCCGCCAAATTGATTTAATTTCAACGGATCGCGCGGCGCCTTGCACTTTTCCCATTCGCTGACCAGTTGCTGCGGCGTGCAGGGTGTGCTCGTACCATCGTAGGTCTGCTTCTGGTCGCGGTTGTTGAACCAGTAGTTGGAGTTGAAAACCTGGTTGCGATGATACTCGTAGAGGCTGCCATGGAAGTCGTTGCTCCCCTGGCGCGTCGTAAACCGGATCTGGACAGCGCCCTGGCCGGCGCTCTCGGCTCCTGGCGTGGCGGTGGAGATCGTAACCTCCTCTACGGCGTCCAGGCGCGGGCTGACACGCACGAAAAATTCGGTGGTTTTGTTGTAGTTATCCTGCGCGTTGACGCCGTCAATCGTGATATTGACGGCCGCCTGCGGCAGGCCCATGAAGGTGGCGTTGCGCGTTATCCCGGCCGTGTCAACGCCCGGCAGAAAAACGACGAAATCGAGAGCATTGCGGGTTGAAAGCGGCAGGTTGGCAATCTGGCTAATGCCCATCGTGGTGGAGATGTTCGCCGAGGTTGCCTGAACGATTTCAGCGCCCCCGGTGACAATGACGGTTTCGTTCCGGCTGCCGACCTGAAGGACGGCGCGGATGCTAGAGGGGACACCTGCCTCCATCTTGACTTTTTCAACGATGAATTGCTTGAAGCCTGTTGCTGTAATGGTCACGGTATACGTGCCGACGGACATGGCGGGAATGGTGAAGGTCCCATTATCCGCCGTGACGGTGTTGACCTCCGTGCCAGTGGCGTCATTCTTGGCCAGTACCGTGGCCCCGGGGACTACGCCGCCGGACTGATCGATGACCGTTCCAAAAAGCGAAGCGGTTGACCCGCCGCCTTGTGCGAAGGCCGGCAGGCTGATCGTCGTCACCAGCAGCATCGAGCCAACTATCCTGAATAGGTAGTTTTTCATAGGAATTCCTCGGTCTGAGAAAGTTGTTCCTCGAAACCGGGTCAGTGATCGTCCGGTTTCGTTGCCACACTCCTCGATTGCATACTGAGAGAAGTGCACTGGGCCGTCCCGTATACCCTACGGGAAGCCATTGGTACGTCGGTAAGTCCCGTGAGAGTCTCAACTGCGAGCAAGCGCCGCTGGAGCGCTACCTTTGCGATAACCGCATAGGCTGCGGGATCGGCCAGGGGAAGCCGCTGAAATGAACAACGGATTCGCGGTATCGGTATAAGTGTTTGGTGATTAGTAAACTGACTGTTCGATTGGACCTTTTAAGTCCCGGAACTCAACCGCTTATCCGTCTCCTTCTGAAATCCAGGGTTTACTGATCCCTTTGATCAGCCGGCTTCGCATCCGCATGGATCGCGTTGCATGATTGAATGATAGCCGTTTGGCTTTTATGTTTGCAACTGGAAACTGGGATATGTCGGGGGCACATCCAAGCGCGTGAAAATCGGGACTGCAAGTGGGCGCCGGCTGCCAGACGGCGCTCTGAATTTATTATGCTATATCCTTAGCCCCGTCCGGCGAGTCTGTCTCAAAACTCCCTCGCGGCAGCTCCAGCGCAAGGGTTCATTGCTGAATCAGCCGCGGAGCGGCGGCAGATAATAGCCGGGGGCGCAAGCCCCCGGTTAGGACACAAATCCG
>CAYGWQ010000173.1:0-11260 GCA_964353465.1 uncultured Acidobacteriota bacterium
CTGCGTCCCTCCGGGACGCCATGTTTTGAGACAGTCTCGGCGGCCGGGGCCTACCTCTACTTCCAGTGGGTCGATTTCCTCTTGACATGGCTATACCGATCGGCAAAGCCATTTGACCATAATGGCGGCCGTGATGCGCAGTGGGCGCGCAGCGATTGTGAAGGCTGCGATGGAAGTGTTCGCACAGAAGGGGTTTGCCGGCGCCTCCACGCGCGAGATCTGCGCGGCGGCCGGCCTGACCAAGCCGGTTCTCTACTACCATTTCCGCAGCAAAGAGCATCTATACCGCGAGTTGATGATCGACTCCTTCGGCAATTACCAGAAAGTGCTGCTGCGCGCGCCGCAGAGCCGGGGAATCCTGCGCGAGCGCCTCGTGCGTATGGTGGACACCGATTTCCGTGCCACAAAGGAGGATGCCATGCGCGCCAAATTTGTCCTGCGCATGATCTTTTCCCCCGGCGAACAGCACCCGCTTTTCGACTACATCAAGGAGATGGAGGAGCAGAGGAATATCATCGCCGGAGTGCTCCAGGAGGGCATCGATGACGGTAGCCTGCGGGGCAAGGCGTTGGATCTGGCGAATGCATTGATGGGCATGCAGCTCATTGCCGAACTCGAACATCTGGTTGCGGGACGGCCGACACTCACGCGCAGGCGCGCGGAGCAGTGCGTTGACCTGCTGCTCCAGGGCTGCAGGGTCCGATGATCGTATACCGATCGGTATACTATTGATGAGGATTGAGAATATGAGATGGGTTTGCCGCTTTCTCGCCTCCGCTATTCTTGCCGCCCCAGGCGCCTCGGTTGCATGGGCGCAGCTTCCCGCCGGGCCGCTTACCTTGGCCGAGGCGGTCCGGCTCGCGCTGGAGCGGAATCCGCAAGTCCTGATCGCGCGTGACCAGCTCGAGGAGCTGGAAGGGAAAATCACCGAGGTGCGCGCGGACGCCTTCCCTCAGGTCAGCCTGGAGGGATACGGCCTGCGCATGAGGGATCCCGGCATTCTCAACAGCGGCAGCTTCGACAATGTACCGCCGGATTTTCGCGCCCTGCTTGTTCCCCAGACCTCCAATCCATTTGATTACGGGGTGGCCGTGACGCAGCCGCTCTATACTGCGGGCAAAATACGCACTGCGATAAAGCTAGCCTTGGAAGGCCGCCGAGAAAAGGAAGCTGCGCTGAGGTGGTGCGCCAGAGCGTGGCTTACAGGGTGTTTCAGGCATTCCATGACCTCCTCCTGGCCCAAGCCAACCTGGAGGTCGTGCGCGAGACCAATCAGCAGCGCGAGCAGCACCTCGAACAGGTCCGCAGCCGCTTTGCGAATGGAGTGGCGACCGAGGTCGACTTGCTGCGGTCCCAGGTGAGCCTGGCCAACACGGAACCGGAGCTGATCCGCGCCGACAACAGCATCCGGCAAGCCCGTTCAGCGCTCAACAACCTGATCGTCGTAAATATCGATGCGCCCACGGAGGTTGACGGGAAGCTGGAGTACCGTCCCTGGGCAGGGCAGTCGCCGGCGGATATCCAGGCGCAGGCAATGAAAGCCCTCCCGCAGATTCTCGTTGCCCAGAGGCTTGTCGATGAAGCCAGGCTGCTTGAAGCCTTGGCACATGCCGAGAATAAACCGAAAGTGGACATGGAAGCGCGCTATGGGTATACCGCGCGGGATCCCAAGAACCTGTTCGACCAGAATTACAACCGCTGGAATGTCACAGTCAATTTCCGGCTGCCGTTTTACGATGGGGGGCGCAAGGCAGGACTGATTGTGCAGGCCGGCGCCCGGCTGCGCGCTGCGGAACACAACCTGGCGCAACTGCAGAACAATGTACAACTCGAGATCCAGGCGGCAGCGAAAGCCATTGAGGCCGCGCTGCTGAATGTCACGCAGGCCGAAAAGGTGCTGCAGATGATGCAGGCCAATTATCAGCACGGCGCTGCAACGACACTGGATGTCTCGGATGCGCAGACGGCTCTCACGATCGCGCGCAATGCCGTGATCAATGCCACCTATCTGCATCAATTGGCAAAAGCCCGGCTGAGGCTGGCGGGCGGGATGCTCATCCTGGACGGGGAGGGGAACCGGTGATGAAGAGACGAGCACTAACCATCGTCTTATTGCTTTGGCTGGCAGCCGGGCAGTGGGGCTGCAGCGGCAACGGGACAGCGGGGGGCAGCGCCGCCGCCCCCGACGCCGTGCCGGTCCCGGAATTGGCGGTCAAGATCGGCAATCCCGGCGGAGAGCTGCGCAGCGGCATGTTTGCCCTCGGCGAGATCGAAGTGCGAGTGGAGAGCAAGGCGATCGTGATTCCACGCTCCGCCCTGATGGTGGACCAGGAGCAGTCGGATACAGGCAGTGTCTTCATTGTCTCCGACGGCCGCGCGCTCCGGCGCTCCGTCCAGGTGGGGGGAGGTCGCAAGGATCTGCTCTGGATACGGCACGGCCTGGCCGCAAACGACCAGGTGATCGTGGACATAGCGCCTTCTCTGAAGGATGGCACGGCTGTGCGGATTGCAGCGGACCGTGAAACCGGGGGGCAATAACCCATGTTACTGTCGGATCTTTCCATCAAGCAGCCGGTTTTCGCCACCATGCTGATGGTCGGGCTGGTAGTGCTCGGCATCTTTTCCTACCGGGGGCTGTCCACGGACCTTTTCCCGAAAGTGGATCTCCCTGTGGTCAGCGTCCTCACACTCTATCCGGGAGTTTCGCCGGAAACCGTGGAAACCGAGGTCACCAAACGGATCGAAGAAGCCATCAATCCGATCGAAGGCGTGCGCCATATCACATCGACCACTACGGAAGGATATTCGAGTGTGGTCGTCGAGTTTGAGCTCGGCACCGATATCTACAACGCGGCCCAGGACGTGCGCAGCAAGATTAGCGCGCTGCGCCGGGACTTTCCGGCCGGCGTGGAAGAGCCTGTGATCGAGCGGCTGGACCCGGCGGATCTTCCGATTTTGTCGCTCTCCGTCACATCCGAGCAGCTCTCCCCCAAGCAGCTCACGTCCCTGATTGAAAAGGTCATTGCCCGGCGCCTCGAAAACATTGAAGGTGTGGGTTCGCTCACCATCGTGGGTGGGCAGAGACGCGAGATCCAGGTCCTCCTCGATCCGGACCGGATGAAGAGCTATGGCCTTGCCGTGCCCGACGTGGTGGTGGCATTGCGCCGGGAAAACCTCGAAGTGCCGGCGGGCAAGATCGAGCACGGCTCGCTGGAAGAGCTCGTGCGCATCGACGGCAAGTTTGCCGCCGCCGAGAGCTTTCAAAACCTGGTTGTCAAGACCATCCGCGGCGTGCAGGTACATCTGCATGAAGTGGCCTCGATCGCGGACGGATACGAAGAGATGAGGAAGCTGGCATTGATCAACGGCCAGAGGGCGCTGGCGATCGAAATCCGGAAGCAGTCGGGCGGCAATACCGTCGATGTTGCCGAGGCCATGCCGGTCACCCGCGCCTGAGAACACTTCAAACCACGAAATACACGAAACAAACGAAATCGATTTCGTGTATTTCGTGGTTTAAAAAAGCGAGTCGGGCGGTTGCAGATGCTTTGACAAGGGCTGGATTATTTTTGCACAGCAGTTCCTGGCGCGTCATAATACCTCTGAGTCATCCGGCCCAGGAGACGGGATCGATGCTATGCCATGACGCTGGGAAATTACGCATGCCGATGCTGGAGCGGAGCGAGGTCGCGCCGGAAATCGGCGCGCTCTACGACCAGCTTCTGGAGCAGCGTGGAGTGGTTCCCTACATGTTCAAGACCATCGCCCGCACTCCCGAGCTGGCCCTCGGGATCGCCGGCTTTCTGAAACCGCTGATGGCGGATGGCGCCCTCCCGGGATGGTACAAAGAGCTCATCGCCACTCGCGTGGCCTTCCTGCAGAATTGCGACTATTGAATGTCCTCCCACACTGCTTTGGCAAAGCAGAAGGGAGCAACCGTGGCGCAGGCGGAGAGTATTCCGGATTTCGAGCCCGGACCTTTTACCGAGCGCGAAAAGCTCGGTTTTCGTTTTGCAGACCGTTTGCACCGTTCCGCCGCTGAAATTGATGGTGCATTTTTTGATTCGATCCGAGCCGTTTTTACGGATTCGCAGATCATCGAACTGGCTGCCGTAGCCGCCGCCTTCGAATTTTTCACCCGTTTCGTCGATTCACTGCGCATTCCCACCACACCGCTCCCGGCATGATGTCGTGTGATTAGCCCGTTATGTGAATCGTAACGGGATAATTAGTTTCTGTCGCGAAACTCGCTCTGGTCCTAAATATAGCCCCGCAGGGGCGGTAAGATAGTAGCCCCGGGCGCAAGCCCGGGGCTGGGCCGGGAAGCAGCGCGGAGCCCTGAAGGGGCGACAGAAATAGTTGCCGACAAAGATCTTTCGCCCCTGCCGGGGCTCACTAAATGCAACATCCTATCCGGGGGTTCACACCCCCGGCTATTATCTGCTGACCCCTCCGGGGCCGCGCTGCGAGGACTCGAGCGGAGTTTCGCGACAGAAACTAATTAGGCAGGGTCCCTTCTTTTGCGGCTGCTTTCCTGGCGTAGTAGCCCTGACGCGCCCGGATGCGCAGTTCGGGCTGCTTCGGCACGCGCACTGCGATGCGCCGGAAGCTGCCGTCCGCTTTCTGGTCCGGAGCATAGTAGCTGAGCAGGTATTGCGCCTGCAGTTCTGCGGCGATCCTGCCATAAATCCCGATCAGATCCTGCAGCTTGTCGGCAAGAAAAGCCGCACCGCCGGTCTGGGCTGCCAGCGTTTCCATGCCCTGCTGTCCACGCAGGCTGAGCTTGTTCAGCCGGATCGATTGGCCGCCCGGATTGATCGAATAGAAGATGCAGTCCGCCTGCTGCACTTCCCTCAGCGCGTCGGCCAACTGCAGCTCGCTGCGATTATCTTCCCCGTCGGAAAGCACGATCTGGACCCGGCGGGTTTCCAGGTCTGCCGGCTCCTGCAACATACGGGCAGCTGCGATCACGGAGTCATAGAAAGCCGTGTCGGCCGCTGATGGTTTCAACAGGCTCAAGCCCTCCAGCGCGACTCCCAGCGTCGTAGCCCGATTCAGGACGATCTTCGGCGCGGAGCTGATCGACAGGATCGAAACTTCATCAAGCGGCCGGAATACCTTTTGCAGAAAACTGGTAGCTGCCTCTTTCTCGAAGTCGAATCTGGCGTATACACTCCCCGAGATATCGAATACCAGGACCATCTCCAGCCGGGTCTCGCCGGGTTCGCCCAGATGAGCGATGGCCACGGGAATGCCGTTTTCCTCGATGAGGAAATCTTCCTTCTGCAGGGTCTTGACGGCATTCCCCCCTGCATCCGTTACCGACACGGGTACCTGGATGAGGTTGGTACTCACCCTGATGGGTTGACTCGGCTGGGGGGGGAATTGCTTAGCCGGGATCTGAACCGATGTACCCTGCATCCGGCCCAATGCTTCCAAGCCTGCGGGTGACGGGCCCAAAAGAGGCACAAGCAGGCAAAGCCAGATGTGAAATCGCATGCTAATCAATCCGCTTTGATCTGCCAACTCCCTCTCCGCTTGCCGGGGGCTGGAAGGCCCACCGATAGTGCAGGCTCTTTCTGCCCGGACCGTTCCGCCGGCAAGCTGTAGTTCGAGCGTTACTTGATGGTCTGCCCGACCAGGCCCTTGTTCACCAGAATCTTGACCTCGACACGCCGGTTCTGTTTCCGGCCGTCAAGGGTGGCATTATCGGCAACCGGCTGCTTGGCGCCAAAGCCGAAGGGGGTTACCAGCCGGCGCAGCGGGATCGCATGATTTTCCGTGAGGTAGCGGACTACCGCATCAGCCCGGCGTTCACTCAGGCGCTCATTGGCGGTTGCATCTCCCTCGGACGAGGCAAAGCCGGTCACTTCGATCATGTAACCTTTTTCATTCTTGGCCGCCGCTGCAAGCGTGTCAAGCTGCCCCTGGGCTTCCTTGGTGAGGGTGGCGCTGCCGAGGGCGAAACGCACCGCGGTCGTGCTCTTCACGTCGTAATCGTCCAGCGAAGAGATGCGTTCGTTGGCGGCGCGGCCCGTAGCTCTGGCTGCCTCGGTTCCCTCGCGCGCAGCATCCGCCGCTGCCTGCTTGGCGGAATCCCCGGTGTCCTGGGCGGCCTTGGCAGCGCTGCGCGCCGCCTTGGCAATCGAAGTAACCTCTTCGACCTGGCCGGAAAGACGCTGCGCATTCTGTTCGGACTGGACCAGTTTGGTTTCCACCTCGGTCAGCCGGGTCTCGACCGGCTCAACCCGAGTCTCGAGCGAGCTGGCGTAACGAAAATCAGAATCCTTGACCCTGATCTGGTCCGCGACCATCTTGTCCGCGGCATCGCTTCTGCCGGTAACCTCGATGTTCAAACCGCGCATCAACTGGGTTGTGGCATAGTTGCGGCCGGCCCGGAAGAAATTGCTCTTTTTTTCCTTAACTGCGGTAGTGTTGGTTAATGTGACGACGATATTGGATCCTTGGGCATTGCGTACCGTCAAGGTGTCCGCGTCGCGCTTCACGATGACACCTTGGATGGTCGTCTTCTGCCCGGATACGGCCTGCGAATTAGTCTGCGGGTCCGAGCTCTGGGCGTATAAGCCCGACGCCAGGATCACAGGCAAGAGCAAGGCCACCAGGCGCACGGACCAGCGTTTTTGGGTGATATTCATAGACATTCCTCCGTGAATTAGAAAAACCTATAATACCCGTTAGCTTAAACCTTAAATCTCGCATAAACTTATTGGGATGTCGATACCTATTCGTGCTTTTTTTGCCTCTTTCCTATGCGGACGCCGGACAGCCGCCGGCGTCCGCCGCGCAACTGACCTGCAGGAGGAGAAAGCCTTGCAACCGGAAGACACTTCATTGACGACCCTATCAAAACGTATCGAAAGACTGGAGCGCGAGAACCGCCGGCTCCGTCAGGCCGGATTCCTGGTCTTGCTGGGCTGCGCTGCCGTCTTCCTCATGGGCCAGGCGAAGACCCCCAAAGCCGGAACGTTGAACGTCGCCAAGGCGCTCGAAGCCGGCAAATTCGTCCTCAAGGATGGCCGAGGCCAAAAGCGCGCGGAATTGGGCCTCTTTGCCGACCGGCCCGCCCTGGTTTTTTATGAAACCGGCGAGAAGGCCTCTCTCTCCCTGGGCGCGGAGCCCGACGGTGCGGGACTCACTCTCTACGAAGGCAACACCCGGAAGGCGGCCGCCTTCAGCATCACCGAGAATGGCCCGCTGCTGACCTTGTACGGCGCCGGGATTAAGCGTCTGAACCTGAGCGTGACCAACCGGGGACCGGCCGTGGGGCTGCTCGGGCGGAACAGCGAAGCCAAAGCCGCGCTCGGCTTGACTGCGGATGACGATCCGTTCCTTCACCTGTTCGGACCTGCGGAACGGGGCGGCACGCAGCTGGTGGCGGCGCCTGATCGCACAGCATTGCGGTTTTTTGATGCATCGGACAAGGCGCGCGCTGTCCTGGGCATTGTGGATAAAGAGAGCTCCCCCGGACTGGTGCTCAACGACGATGCCGGGACGGCGCGGGCGATCCTCATGCTGACTTCAGAGGGGCCGGGGATGGACTTCTTCGATAAAAACAAAACCAGGACCTGGACAGCGCGCTGAATGGATCGACAGCCGTGGTCGATGCTCGAAGATCCGAGGCCAGTGCCGGGAGGTGATCCATGGGAGTTCCTCAAAAAATGCGTGCGATGGTGCTGGTCTCTTCCGGGGAGCCGCTACAGGCGATGGAGCTACCGGTACCCGCTCCGGGGCCGGTGCAGGTTCTGGTCGAAATTGCAGCCTGCGGCGTTTGCCGGACAGACGTGCACATTGCGGACGGAGAACTCCAACAGCCTAAGCTGCCTCTTGTTCTCGGCCATGAGATCGTCGGCACCATCATTCTCACGGGGAACGAAGTTCGAGGATTGTCCCCGGGAGACCGGGTCGGAGTCCCATGGCTCGGATTCAGCGACGGCACGTGCGCCTATTGCATCCAGGGCCGCGAGAACCTCTGCGACCATCCGCTTTTCACCGGCTACAACATCGACGGCGGCTATGCAGAATATGCCGTTGCAGATCACCGCTACTGCTACCGCTTGCCGGACTCCTATGACGATGTCGCAGTGGCGCCGCTCCTGTGCGCCGGGCTCGTCGGCTATCGGTCCTATCGCATGGCAGGCAGGAATGCCGTGCGGCTCGGCTTTTACGGCTTCGGCGCCGCCGCGCATCTTCTGGCGCAGATCGCTGCCTACGAAGGGAAGAAGGTCTATGCTTTCACCAAGCCCGGCGACCTGGAAGCGCAGGACTTCGCACGCCGGCTGGGAGCGGTATGGGCCGGCTCCTCCCAGGAGTTGCCGCCGGAAAAGCTGGATGCGGCAATCCTCTTTGCTCCGGTGGGCGCGCTGGTCCCGGCTGCGCTCCGCGCGACAGCCAAGGGAGGGATCATCGTCTGCGGCGGCATTCACATGAGCGACATTCCGGCATTCCCTTACGAGATTCTCTGGGAGGAGCGCTCGATATGTTCGGTCGCAAACCTTACGCGGCAGGACGGCAGGGAGTTTTTCGAGATCGCCTCCAGGGCGCACGTAAAGGCAGAAGTGGTCGTTTTCCCACTCGAACAGGCTAATGCGGCCCTCGAGGGCGTGCGGAAGGGGCGCCTGGAAGGTGCTGCGGTGTTGCAGATCCGCTCCTGATCGGGGGAAAACCGCCTTGAGCTGGGATGGCTCTTCGCATAAGCTGGGCTGTCTTTTTTCATCGATCCTGGTTTTTTTACTTTCATCGGTCCAAATGGATACGGAGGTTTTTACATGAATCTGGCACGCTTTCCCCGCAGGCGATACACGGAGGGGCCTACTCCCCTCGAGGCCGCGCCGAGGTTTTCCGCCGCAATCGGCGGCCCGAACATCTACATCAAGAGAGACGATCTGCTGGGATTATCGGCCGGCGGAAATAAGACCCGAAAACTCGAGTTTCTGGTTGCCGATGCTCTGGCACATGGCGCCGACACCCTGATCACTTGCGGCGCCGTGCAATCCAACCATTGCCGGTTGACCCTCGCGGCAGCCGTGAAGGAGGGATTGAAGTGCCGGCTGGTGCTGGAAGAACGGGTTCCGAACAGCTACAAGCCGGATGCGAGTGGCAACATCTTCCTGTTTCGGCTCCTGGGGGTCGAGAAGATCAAAGTTGTGCCCGGCGGTTCGGACATGTTGAAAGAAATGGGGACGGTTGCGGATGAAGTTGCTGCGGAAGGCCGCAAGCCGTATGTCATTCCCGGAGGTGGCTCCAATCCCATCGGGGCAACCGGATATGTCGCCTGCGCCGAGGAAATATT
Organism: uncultured Acidobacteriota bacterium; assembly: GCA_964353465.1. Lineage (GTDB taxonomy): Bacteria > Acidobacteriota > UBA6911 > UBA6911 > UBA6911 > JAFNAG01. Next base: position 9,311 of record CAYGWQ010000173.1, read on the forward strand.
GCACCAGGCTTTCGAGCAGGGCGTCAACTTGGATCGGGTCATTTGCGCCAGCGGCAGTGCCGGCACTCATGCGGGGCTGGTTACGGGCTTCCATGGCAACAACAGCAACATCCCGGTGGTCGGCATCGACGTTAGCCGTCCCAAGGAGTTGCAGGAAAAGCTCGTGTATGACCTGGTCCAGAAAACTGCAGTTCATGTCGGCATCCGGGCGGAAATCCCCCGCGATGCTGTGCTGTGTTTCGGCGACTATGTCGGTCGCGGGTACTCGATCCCTACCCCTGAAATGGCCGCAGCGGTGAGACTGCTGGCCCGGACCGAGGGTATCCTGCTGGATCCAGTATACACCGGCAAGGCGATGGCCGGCTTGATCGACCTGGCCCGCAAGGGTTTCTTCAAGAAAAACGAGAACATTCTGTTTGTGCACACAGGCGGCTCGCCCGCCCTGTATGCATACATGCAGGATCTTCTCGACTAACGGTCGGGGCCTGCAGTGGGCGCCGGATGCCAGGCGGCGCTCTATAAGAAAACGACACTCCAAGCCCCGTCCGGCGGCCGGGGCCTACTGCGGTCGGGGCCTGCAGATGCCATGAGATCATCGGCAAAGAGACCGGTGGATGCTCAGACATTGCGGCGCGAACTGGGCCGCTGGGACCTCACGGCCATCGGCGTGAATCAGGTAATCGGCGGAGCGATATTCCTGATGCCCTCCCAGGTAGCCGCGCAGCTCGGCGCCTGGAGCGCTGTGGCTTTCGTGGCGGCCGGTCTGGCTTCGCTTCTGGTGGCCCTTTGCTTTGCCGAGGTGGGAAGCCGGTTTGAAGGCACCGGCGGTCTGTACCTTTACACGAGCGCAGCCTTCGGTAGGTTCGCAGGATTCGAGGTCGGCTTCATGCAGTGGTTCACGCGTGTGGCCAGTCATTCCTCGATCGTAAACGGCTTGGCTCTGGCTCTGGGCTTCTACTGGCCGGCTGCCTCGGCCGGTTGGGGGCGCAGCGCCGTCATCATCGGACTGACCGTCCTCCTCACTGCAATCAACGTTGTCGGCATCCGGCAAAGCGCCTGGGCCGTCAACCTGCTGACCATCGGGAAGCTGTTGCCCCTCGCGGTTTTCATCGGCGTCGGGTCCTTTTTCTTCAATCCTTTGCATCTGGGCTCATGGGGCCCGTGACCTGGCACCAGATGGGAACGGCGGCTTTGCTGATGATCTTCGTATTCGGCGGCTACGACGTGGTTCCCGTGCCTGCCGGCGAAGCGAGCAACCCGCGGCGCCATATCCCCTTCGCGCTGGTAATGACCATTGCCGTTGTTACCGTTGTGATGACTTTGACCCAGCTCGTCGCGGCAGGCACACTCCCCAATCTGGCATCGTCAAAGACATCGCTGGCGGATGCCGCCTCACTCTGTATGGGAGGCGCCGGAGCCCTGCTGATCGGCATCGGCTCGGTGATCTCCATGACGGGCAACAATGCGGGGCAGATCCTGACGGGATCGCGCATGCTCTTCGCCCTGGCTGAGAATGGGTAGCTTCCGGGATGGTTCGGCCGCATCCATCCGCGGTTTCGCACGCCTGCCAATGCGATTTTTTTCCGCAAGCGTGGCGCTTGTCCTGGCGCTGACGGGCTCCTTCGTCAAACTGGCAGTGGTCAGCGCGGTGGCACTCCTGGTCACCTATACGGGAGCGTGCGCGTCAACGCTGATCCTGCGCAGACAGCGCTTCGAAGGCCAGGTCAAACGGCCGACTTTTGTGATTCCGATGGGGCCTGTGGTGCCGATTGTGGCCGTCCTGATTTCCGTCGCCATCCTTTTTGGCGCCACTCGCGAGCAGATCCTGGGAGGTAGCCTGGCCCTTGCCGCCGGAGCCTTCCTGTTCGCCATTAATTCGTTCATCAGCCGTCCGCGGTAGGCCCCGGCCGCCGAGACTGTCTCAAAACTCGCTCGCGGCAGTTCCACCGC
>CAYGWQ010000174.1:0-11247 GCA_964353465.1 uncultured Acidobacteriota bacterium
CCAATTCGCTCTGAAAGCGGCGGCAAGCAACTGAGTCCCACTTCCAATTGCACCCATCGTTGAGTGCTTGCCGGAGAACCCTGCCGAATCTGTGCTAAGATTTGTTGATACCGGCTGGCGGCAGAAATTAAAACTGGAGACAAATCATGGAAATCGGCAATTACACTCTTTCGATTCTATATATGTGCCTGCCCAAGCCCGGATCGGGTGAGGCCTGGAATCAGGGCAACATCGTTTTTTTCGATAACCTCAAGCACTGCGGAATTGTCGCCGACCGCAAGTCCTTCTATCATGCCCAAACGAGCATCGGGACCAACCTGTCGCGATTCACTCCGTTCTGGGTATCCAAAATTGTCGGCTTCCGGCGTATGCCGCAGAGTGAGGCGCAATAGGCGGCGAGTTACATCGTCTTGATGTAAAATAGCTTTTCCCGCCCGCAGTTCGCGGCATGCAGCGTACCAGGTGCGGTTCCAGGGATTGACAACGGCCGCCGCCATTCCTGATCGATTCTCCTTGGAACTGCGAATAGTCTCTGGAAAGGCTCACCCATCGGCGGGGATGATTCGAAAGGCCGGAAAGCATGGCTGGCTTCATCGGCATTCGCAGAGAGGACAAAAACGAATGGGAGCGGCGGGTTCCGGTTATTCCCGCTGACCTGGCCGAGCTTCAGGCCATTCATGGGCTCCGGATCATGGTCCAATCATCCTCCATCCGCGTCTATAGGGACGAAGAGTATCTGGCAGCGGGCATTGCAGTAAGCGAGGATCTGAGCCCCGCCTCCTTGATCCTTGCCATCAAGGAGATTCCCTCAGCCTTGCTCATGCCGGGCCGGACCTATGCGTTTTTTGCCCATGTTACCAAGGGGCAGGCCCACAACATGCCGATGCTGCGATGCCTGCTTGAACTGGGATGCTCGCTCGTCGACTACGAGAAGATTGCCGACGAGAATAATCGCCGGCTCATTTTTTTCGGCCGTCATGCCGGCTATGCGGGCATGGTCGAGACGCTTCGCTGTCTGGGTCAGCGTCTCCCCGCCTCGGGTGTGCAGACGCCTTTTGCCCAGGTCAGGCATGCATATGCCTACCGGGATCTTGATTCCGTCAAAGGGCACATGGCCGATCTGGGCAAGCAGATATTGCGGGTGGGATTGCCGCAGGATTTGCGCCCCCTGGTCATCGCTTTTACCGGATACGGCAATGTTTCCAGGGGCGCACAGGAAGTGCTCGATACCCTGCGCGTAAGGGAAATCGCCGTAAGCGAACTTGCCGCTGAAGCAGGGGTGGCCTCGGAGTGGGGAGATATTTTCAAGGTTGTTTTTCGGGAGGAGGATACGGTCCGGCCGCCGGACCCGACCAGGCCGTTCGACCTGCAGGATTTCTACCGGAATCCGGAGCAGTATCACAGCCGCTTCGAGGCGTATCTTCCCTACATCGACGTGCTGGTCAATGCGATCTACTGGGAGGAGCGCTATCCGCGGCTGGTGACGCGGGATTGGGCGCGCAAAACCTACGTTCCGGGTGCGCAGCCCCGGCTGAAGGTGATCGGGGACATAAGCTGCGATATCAGGGGCAGTATCGAGCTGACCATCAAAGCTACCAAGCCGGACAATCCTTATTTCGTGTACGATCCTGAGACGGACTCCGCTTGTGATGGGGTCTTTGGCACAGGGCCGGCGATCATGGCGATTGACAACCTGCCTTGCGAGTTTCCACGCGAATCCTCCCAGTATTTCAGCACCGTTCTTCGCGACATTGTGCGCGACCTTGCCGCTGCGGACTGGCATGCCGATTTTGAGCATCTCGAGCTGCCCGCACATCTCAAAAAAGCCGTCATTGTCCATCGGGGCGAGCTAATGCCCTCGTACCGGCATCTCCAGCAATACCTGGACCAGAGTGCGCATTCCGCGGGCGGGTGCTGAGGCATCGCGCAGGAGGCTTCCGGGCATTAACCTGCATTTCTCACCAGATTTCGTAGCGAGGCGACAGTAGTGTCATGAAACGAGTGCTTGTGCTGGGATCCGGACTTGTGGCCCGGCCGCTGATCCGTTATTTGCTCGACAAGGGGTATCAGGTTGTCATTGGAACGCTCCTCGTCCGGAGAGCGCAGGAGATCCTGGCCGGTCATCCGAACGGGAAGGCTTGCCTGCTCGACGTGCAGGATGAGGCCCTACTTGCGTCCTTCGTTGAAGATTGCGATCTTGCTGTGAGCCTGCTGCCGTTTTCCTATCATCCGCAGGTTGCCAGGCTGTGCATCTCCCGTCGGCGGCACATGGTAACGACGTCGTACGTTTCCGCAGCCATGCAGGAGCTCGACGAGAGCGCGTTTGCGGCCGGAGTTACGGTTCTCAACGAGATCGGGCTCGATCCCGGCATCGATCACATGTCCGCAATGCGTGTCATCGACGGGGTACGCCGGCGCGGGGGCCGTGTTGTGGCACTCCGCTCGTACTGCGGCGGTCTGCCCGCCCCGGAGGCCAACGACAATCCCTTCGGCTACAAGTTCTCCTGGGCGCCCAGGGGAGTACTGCTGGCGGGCCGCAACAGTGCCCGCTACCTCCTCGATGGCCGCCAGATTGATGTGCCTCCGCATCGCCTCTTTCGGGATATGCACATCCTCGCCTTCGATGGTTTGGGGGAGTTTGAAGCCTATCCGAATCGCGATTCGATCAGCTACATCGACATCTATGGCCTGGACGGCGTTCAGACCATGTACCGTGCCACGTTGCGCAACATGGGTTGGTGCGATTGCCTTTTCCAAATCGGCAGGCTCGGCCTGCTCTCCCTGGACGAGGTCGATGTCAGTGGCAAGACATACGCTGAATTCATGCGCGGCCTCACCGGCTGCGGCCCCTCCGAAGACCTCGGGAGCGCGGTGGCAGCCAGGCTGGGAATTCCCAGAGACTCCTGCCCGATCCGGAACCTGGAGTGGCTCGGCATGTTCTCGGCTAGAAGATTCCGCGCGGATCGCAGCACTCCGCTCGACGCCCTGGGCGAACTCATGTTCGAAACACTGGCCTTCCGACCGGGAGAGCGGGACATGATCGCGCTCTATCACGATTTTCGGGTCGAATTTCCGGACGGCAGCCGGGAGCAGGTGACTTCCCGGCTTGTCGATTTCGGTGTCCCGCACGTCGATTCGGCCATGTCCCGGACTGTCTCGTTCCCGGCTGCAATCGGCGCGGATTTGATATTATCCGGAAGGATACAGACGAGGGGTGTCTTGCGACCCATCGCGCCGGATATATACAATCCCGTGCTCGACGAGCTGGCCGTGCTCAATATTGTCTGCCGGGAAAAGCGGATCCGGTGATAATACCTTGATTCTGCGTCAAGGCTCGGTAAGAATAACGCGCATGGATCCTGCAATCATCAGACGTATAGTGCAAGAAGTCGCCTTGCCCGAAAGCTCGGTCGCGGCCACCCTCGCACTCTTGGAAGCTGGAGCTGCCGCCCCCTTTATCGTCCGCTACCGTAAGGAACCAACCGGGGGTTTGAACGAAGCCAATGTCCGCGCCATCCAGGATCGCATGATTTATTACCGGGAGCTCGAGGAGAGGCGGGCCGCACTGGCCAAGGCCTTGACGGAACAGGGCAAACTGACCGCAGAGCTGCGCCGGCGCATCGAGGGCTGCTGGGAAAAGGCGGACATCGAAGACCTGCATCACATTTTCCGGCCGAAGCGCCGGACCCGGGCGGGTGAGGCAATCGAGAAGGGTTTGGAACCGCTGGCCGAGTACATCTGGGGCCAGGATCCCGATGCGTGGACCCTGGAGGAGCACATCGATGTTTTCATAGATCCCCAAAAGGGCGTGGCCGACCGCCAGCAGGCGCTGCAGGGAGCTTCTGAGATCCTAGCGGATTGGATCGCAGAAAACTTTGAATTGCGCAAGGCGCTGCGGGAAATGTTGTGGAAAGAAGGTGTGGTCATCTCCACAGTTGTCCCGGCCAAGGCAGGACTGAAAACCAAGTACAACATGTACTACGATCGCCGGGAGCCGGTCGCTTCGATCCCCTCCCATCGTGTTCTGGCAATCCGAAGGGGGACGAAGGAAGGTGTTCTCACCTCATCGATCCAATGCGACAGCGCCAAAGCCCTTCAGATGATAACCGACGCGGTGATTCGGGACCGGGAGTCGGCTTTTGCGCCGATCCTGGAGGTAGCTGTCCGCGACAGCTACAGCAGGATTCTGCGTCCCCTGATCGAGACCGAAGTGCGGGCCCAACTGAAGGAGCGTGCGGACCGGGAGGCGATCCGTGTATTCCAGGAGAACATCGAGAACCTGTTAATGTCGCCGCCTTGCGGCTGCATTCCGGTCATCGGCGTGGACGCAGGAAAAGGGGAAGAATACCGGCTTGCCGCAGTGGACGAGCAGGGCCGATTTTTGGCAGAGGCGGTTGTGTATCCGCGGCCTCCCAGGAGCGATATCGAAGGTACAAAGAGTGCCCTCCTCGATCTGATTCAGAAACACAATGTCAGAGCCCTGGCGTTCGGAAGCGGGCCGGGGGCGCGTGAAGCCGAGGCGATTCTGCGCCAGATCCTGGCTGATGCCGCCATAGAGGGCGTTTTGACTGCCACGGTGAACGATGCCGGAATTGTCGTCTATTCCTCGTCGCGTATCGGCAGGGAAGAGCTGCCGGACCTGGCCCCGTCCACTCGTTCAGCGGTGAGCATAGCACGCCGTCTCCAGGACCCGCTGGCGGAGCTGGTGAAAATTGATCCCAAGCTGATCGGCGTAGGGCAATATCAGCATGACGTCGATCAGAAAGAGCTCCACCGACGGCTCGTTCAAACCGTGCAGTTCTGCGTGAACAGGGTTGGTGCAGACCTGAACGCTGCGAGCTTCTCTTTACTGCGATACATTTCAGGTGTGAGCGACCGTTTGGCCCGAAGGATCGTGACTCATCGCAGCGCGAATGGAACGCTTTCTGCACGCTCCCACCTCCTGTCAATCCCGGGAGTGGACAAGACCGTATATCGGCAGGCAGCGGGGTTTGTGCGCGTCCCGGAAAGCGATGTTCTTCTGGACCGGTCATGGATCCACCCTGATTGCTATCCGATTGTGGAAAAAATGGCGGCCGGCCTGAATGTCACCAGCGCAGATCTGATCGCGAATCCGGAGCTGATCTCTGCGATCAAGATCGAGGATTTTGTTACCGATACCATCGGCATGCCCACGCTGGTGCGCATTCGCGAAGAATTGCTTGCCCCCGGACGGGACCCGCGCGGAACCTATGCGCCGCCCAAGGTCCGGGCCGAAGTCAAAGACATTACCGATCTGAAGGTGGGCACGACGCTGGAAGGGACCGTCACAAACGTTACCAATTTCGGCGCCTTTATTGATATCGGCATCCATCAGGACGGCCTCGTCCATCTTAGCCAGATGTCGAACCGCTTCATCCGTGACCCGCGCGAGGCGGTCAAGGTCGGAGACCTGGTTCAGGTAAAGATCATTTCGGTTGAGGTGGAGACCAAGCGTATCGGTCTGTCAATGAAGGCACTGATGCCTGCCATCCCGAAACGGCGCAGAAAACCTCACCGGCGGCCATCACAGCCCGAGCAGGCTGCATCCTCTGCTGGAGCGGCCCCATCCGAGCCCGCCGCATCGGCTGGAGATCCGGCAGCACCTTCCGATCCAGCCGGTGAAGCCCCTCGTCCCCAGCCGGCGGGGCGGACTGATGCCGCTCACCAACGGCCGCACAGGCGCAGGAGCTACCTCCGAAGAAACGACGCTCCCGCCATGAGCGATGCCTCCGGGAGAGGCGCTTCTCCCGGCAGAGCCTCTCGTCCCCGCAGCGGCAGCGCACCATCACACAGACCTACACCTCCGCCGGTGGAACCGGAGCCTAAAGAACCCGAGCCGACATTGCAGGAAAAGATCGCCATCCTGCAATCCAGGTTCCGCGGCATCAGCTAGCCTGGTTTTTGTCGCGAAACTCGTTCGGCCGGCAGGCGCGCCCCGGAGGGGCAGAAAGATAATAGCCCCGGGCGCAAGCCCGGGGTTAGGCCGGAAACCGGCGCCAAGCCCTGGAGGGGCGACAGAAAATGGTTGCCGACCAAGATCTTTCGCCCCTGCCGGGGCTCATTAAATGCAACATCCTATCCGGGGGTTCACACCCCCGGCTATTATCTGCTGACCCCTCCGGGGCCGCGCTGCGAAGACTCGATGAGAGTTTCGCGACAGAAACTAGCCTGGTTTTTGTCGCGCAATTCGCTCTGCCCTTCAGGATTTGAGGAGATCGAACTCTCTGACTATTGAATCACGATGGGAACGCGCCGGAAGAGATTGGCGCCCGCAATCGTATCCCGCACATGGATCTGAAGTGTGTAGGTTCCCTTCTTCAGACTCTTCAAGGGCATGGAAATCGCAACCGTTGCCTCGCCTTTTCGGTCTTCCATGGGAAGCGCTCCCCTGCCTCCAGGTCCCTGGCCTCCGAACTCGCCGCGACCCATCCCTCTCATCCCCCCAGGCCCCCCCCGTTCTCCCCGTCCGGGACCTCCTCGGCCCTCAAATCCCGGCAATGCGGTTTCCTTCGTCCAGTCCTGAACGAGGTCGGGCTGGGCTTCCAATATCTTTACATTGTCCTTAAGAAGCATCAGGTAGGCCTGGATCGAAGGTCTGTCACTCTGCGGATCGGCCGCGGCCCCATATACCTGGAAAAAGACATACACGGTTTGGCGGTTGAGGAAGACATTGCCGATACTCGGCACGATTTTCCGGTTGCCGACCACGAGCGGATCGTACCCGATACCCAGTTCCTGGAATCGCCGCATCATGCCCTGGTGCGCGACACCCGATCCGGCGTCTCCCCTGGCACTCATCAGCTGGCTGCCCAGGACGATGGAACTGGTATCCAGCTTTTTCAGATCAAGCGCCGGCACGGAAAGCGCCTGTTCGAAGCCTCCCAATTTCCCGGTGCCGTTGTCACGCACCAGAAACTTGAGTTTGTATTCGCCTGCTCGCAGCTGAAATCCTGTGGAATAAAGGATCCCGCCGGACTTGATCTTCTCTGCCCTATCCGCCGGGAGCCTCACCTGCACTGCATCCCGTGCCACGCCGGTCACCCGCCCTTTGGCATCTGATACCTGGGCGACGAATTCGAACTTGCCTTCCTTGTTGCTTCCCTTGTCCTCGAACTTCAAGCCGTCGCCATGGAGCTCGAGCGAGATCGGAACCAGGGTGGTGTTGTTGTCTTTCCGGAAATAGTCGGCCTGCAGGATCACGGGCACGTCTGCAAAGGGCCGGTCAACATTCATGGCCTGTTGGAGCTGCAGGTCGCGCTCCTGCTGGGTAAGTTGGCCGAAGGCTTTCGCGGCGAAATATCCCGGCCTGTGATCCACCCTGACATCGGGCCGCGCCACCTCGACACGGATCTTGCGATATTTGCCGTCCTCCTTCGTATTGGCACTGAAGTAGCCCACCACGTAATAAACATGAGTGTCATTCTGGATCTGTTTGATCGCCAGGCTCAGGTCGTTAAAGTCGGTGAATGCTTTGCCGCCGGTGTCATGCGCCAGTGTCGTCAGCGTCTCCTGGGAGCCCGAGAAACTGGATCTCTGGCGCATCATAGCTGCGCCGCTGAACATGCCTCTGCCTCCCGCGCCTCTTGCCGACGCCCCTCCACCGGGCGGCAAAGCGACCAGGCCGCGGCTGTCGACGGAGTAGATCGACATGTTCGAGCGGTTGGCATTGTCGACCGTGGAGCGAATCTGAGCGTTGTTTTCGACTCCGGTAGTGGTCACGCCGCTCGAGAAATAAAGCAACGACTTGCGCTCCGGAAACTCCCGGTACATTTTCGCCAGAGTCTCCAGGGCCGACAGCCTGCGGTCGGTGTTGAAGATGTTGAACTGCACGGTATCGGGCACAAACACTTCGTCGGAAGTATCCGGATCACTCAGATCCTCTACCGTTGCCTCTCCTGAGTCCGGGGATGAAATCACATCGAGCGTTTTGAGCAGGACATCGCGATCGTTCGTGAAATCCTGCACAAGCTCCAGGATGCTGTTGTAGGTCGCTATCGCCACGAGATCCTGGGGACCGGACTGTTTCCCGATGAACTCGCGAGCAGTGTCCACCGAACGGATCAAGTCCTCGGCTCCCAACGAGCTCAGGTCAAAAAACAAAATAACCAGCCGCTTCCCCTCCAGATCTTCCTTTTTCGGCGGCTGGTCGGGGTTGAGCGCAAGGTTCACTACCGGCGCCGCCGGTTTTGCCGGCTCGGCTGCGCCCGGCCCTGCGGCGACGATGGGCGGAGGTCCTATCGACACATTCTCTGCGGCAAAGGTGATGATTTCCTGAGGTATGTTGTCCTCGAACACCCTGAAATCGTTCCTGGTCAGGTCGCCGACCAGGTTGCCTTTGCGATCGCGTACCGTTATGTCGACTGCCACGAGGTTGGATTCGACCAGATAAGTCGGCTTGCGTGTTTGGGCGGCCTGCCCCGGTTGCGCCGGCGTCTGTGAGGATGCCAATACCGCCACGAAGCAGAGGAGGCTCGCAAGGCAGAGAAGCGCAAGCCGGCCCAACGGTATTTGTTTTGTTTTTATCCGGGTATTGGACATAGTGCGCGCCTCTAGAAGTTGATCCTCAGATTCATGGTCATGGACCGCATCGCCCGCACACTGGTAACCTGGCCGAAGTTGAGCGCATTGACCGCCGTGCTTACGCTTCCCCAATTGGGATGATTGAGAAGATTCTGCACTTGCCAGCTGAAATCAACCCTGCGGTTGTTCTCGTCCAGGCGGAAGTTCTTGTGAATAGAGAGATTCAGCGTGTTGCTTCCAGGTCCGGTGATGGTGTTTCGTCCGGCAGTTCCATAAGAACCTGAAGGAATGGCAAAAGCGGCAGTGTTAAAATATGCCAGGAGCGTGCGGTCGCCCCAGGGGATGTCCGGCGAAATCCCCGTAGCATCGGGGCGCAGCGCATTGTAGAGCGCCGCGCTGGAGGACCCGCCGCTGCCGGTATAGCGCGCGCTCGAAGGTCTTCCGCTGGCCATCGTGAAGTTGCCATTAAGAGTCCAACCGGCAACAAAATTGAGCAGCTTGGACGAGGCGCCGGCAAAAAACTTCCGGTTCTGCCCCATTGGCAGCTCATAGGCGAAAGTCGTCTGGAAATTGTGACGCTGATCCTGATCGCTTCGGGCCCGCTCTGCCGCCAGATTGGCGTCATTCTGCGCTACACCGGTAGGCACATTATCGAGGCTTTTCGACAAGGTATATTGGTTCTGCAGATTGAAGCCATGAGAGAAGCGGCGAATGAGCTGGAAGTTGACCGCATGCAGGATCGAGCTGCCGCCGTTGGTCTGGAAGGAAAAGTTGCCGACGTTGCCGGTGCTGTTGGGAGCCCTGGTGATGCTGAGACCCGTCCCTCTGGAGCCCATGTAGGTTACGTTCAGAACATAGAGGCTCGAGATCTGGGTCTGAACATCGAGATTCCATTGCTGAACATATGCAGGCCTGTAGTTCGGGTCGATGGCGTACGTATTTAGAATGGTTATGCTGGGATCGGTTGCAAATCCATTCTGCAGAGTCAACGGATTGGAAGGGTCTGTGGGCAAGTTTTGCGTAACCGCAAATGGCGGCTGGTTCACAAGCTGGCCTACGATCGATGAGTAGGCGGAGCTGTCTTTGAATACCCCGTAGCCGGTCCTGATTACGAATCGCGATCTGGCGGTCGGCTTCCAGGCGATGCCGATGCGAGGGCTCAGATTGAATCTTTCCGGGTTGACGAGCGACCGGGAGAAAGACCGCCCGCTCAACGGTCCCGTTTGGCCGGGGAATACCTGTGCCACGGCGGTGAAACCCGGAGCCGCATCCAGGCTGACCAGGCGATTGTATTTCTCGAACGATGGGCCGTTGTATTCATAACGCAAGCCCAGCTTCAGAGTCAGGTTGGAGCGCGCTTGCCAGTTGTCCTGGATGTAAAGGCTGTAGGTGCGGTTCCTGAGATAGGTGGCGTTGCCCCACGGGTTCCTGACCGGGTCCGCGAAACGCCGTGATGTGGAGTAGGGCAGGCCCAGGAGAAAATCGGCGAAATCGCTGCCGCTCCCGGCAATTTGCCGCCCGTTCGCATCCACTCCCGCCGTGGCATAGCCGTTGAATACGAATGTGCCGCGTGCATTGCTGTCACTTCGCGTGTTGCGTTGATTCCAGTTGGCGTCTCCCGCGACCTGGATGCTGTGTTTGTTCCCCATCCGGTTAATTCCGCTCGAGACGGTGAAAGTCTGATTGCGGTTTAGCGATGGCGCCGCCAGTGACAGGTCGCCGTGGTTGGTAAAATTGATCGTCGGGACACCCCAGTTGATCGGCTCCCGCGAGACTCCCGTGATGCCAAGATCGCCCTCCACATCCTTGATGTAGGCAAAGGCATTGGTGCTCTCAGTGCGCGTCCGGTTCAGCGAGATCCGCCAGTTGGACATGAGGCGCGCTTTCCATGCGTGGGTGCCCGAAAGGCCGATGTTCTGAGCGAAGTTCGTTTGGGTTGAATCCAGTCCCGAAAAGCTCGTGCTGTTCCGGGAACTGCCGCGGCGCATGCTGTAGTTGATCGCGATATTGTCTTTAGAAGTGAGCCGCAGGCCGCTGACGGATCCTTGAAACTGGTCTGATGAAGTAGGCAGACTGCGCTGGATGGCGTAGTTATTCACGCACGGCAGGTCCGTCGCACATGGAAGGTTTGCCATCGGGATGTACTCGAGCAAGCCGGCCGCAATCGGATCCGGCGTAGTGATTTTCGTGAATCGGGAAGCGGGATCGGTGGGATTACGATACAGCTGGACGGGCTTCACGCTCGTGGTGTGCTGTCCCGTTGCCGGATCGATCGTCACAACCTGGACCAGGCTTTGGGAAAAATCACCGGCGCGCTCGAGTTCCGTCGGAACCGTTGTAAGGATGTCCTGCGCGCTGCGATTGCGGCTGCCGCTATAGCTGAAAGTCCACCCGGGCTGGCCGCCCCGTCCGCCGCCCCCGCGGCCGCCGCCACCCCCTCCACCGGCTCCGCCGCGGCCGGCGGTTCCGGTCGTGGCCGTTGACTTGACAAATGGAAAGACTCCTCCCAAGGTGATGCTGTAATTATTGGTGATATTCACCGGTTTCGGCAGCGTCTGTCCGGTTATTGAGTAGGCACGCGCATTCAATGCCGAGTTGCTGAAGGTTTCGGAGATGCTGCCCTGGATTTTCGGCTGCTGGAAAATCGCTCCGCGCCCTCCCGGTCCTGCCATGCGGAAGCCACCGCCGGCTACGCCTGGACCGCCA
>CAYGWQ010000175.1:0-11156 GCA_964353465.1 uncultured Acidobacteriota bacterium
AGTTCGGGATCGACATCCGCACCTGGGAGGAGGACGAAAGTCCGTATCGACTTGGCGGCGGGATCTTAAGGGCCCAGCGCATTGCGACGGGGCGTGTCGGACTCGAAGAGCGGGTGCGCTTCTTCCTGTTCGACGGCACGCGGAGGGAAGCGCCCGGCATCGAGTATGTCAGCGCCGATCCCGTGACCGCCGGCTGTCGCATGATCAAGTCGCCGGTCGAAATCGCCCTCATGCAAAAAGCTTTCGACATAACGATGGCGGCGTACAAAGCTGCGTTTGCCACGTTGGTCGTGGGCATGTCGCAACTGGATTTTCGGCGCAATGTGGAAGCGGCGTTCCGGGATCTCGGCGTGGAAGGATCGGCAAGCCCACAGTTCGGCATGTACTCCTCCTTTCCGCATGGCAGCATTCAGCCGCAGAAACTCAAGGAAGGCGATATCGTGCTGGTCGACGGGGGCTGTGCCGTCGATGGTTACCGTTCTGATGTCACCCGCACGACCGTTCTCGGGAAGCCAACGCAGCGCCAGATTGATATTTGGGAGTTGGAGAAGAAAGCGCAGATGGCGGCTCTGGCCGCTGTGAAGGTCGGTGCCGCGTGCGAGACCGTGGATGCCGCGGCCCGCAAGGTGATTACGGATGCCGGGTTTGGGCCGGATTACAGGGTTCCGGGACTGCCCCACCGTACCGGTCACGGCATCGGGCTGGACGGCCATGAATGGACCAACCTGGTGCGCGGCAACAGAACTCCGCTGCAGCCCGGCATGTGCTTCAGTGATGAGCCCATGATTGTGATTCCCGGCGAATTCGGCGTGCGTCTCGAGGACTGCTTCTACGTCACAGAACAAGGACCGAAGCTGTTCACCGAGCTGAGCCCGTCGATAGACCGTCCGGTTGCATGATACAAACATGAACAGCAACGATACCTCGCCACCGAGCCTGCTCCGCAGCGAGCCCGATGCTCTGATCCATCCTCACCGGTTTGCCCATAAAGCGATGGCAAGCGTTTTTGAGATCGTCTGCGTACACGAAGACCGGGGCTATGCCGGGCAGGCAGCCCGTGCCGCATTTGATCTGCTGGACCGGCTCGAAACGGAGTTGACGTGCTATCGCAGCAGCAGCGACATATCCCGGATCAACCGTCTGAATTCGGGGGACACCACCTCGGTGGGTCCGTGGGCAATGGAATGCCTGCTGATGGCTCGGCACTTCCATCTTCAAACGGGAGGAGCATTTGATGTTGCGTTGGGTTCCGGCCTCCACGCGATCGAGCTGTCTCCGGCCGATGCGCTCGTTCGGGTCCACGCCGACAACGTCCGCCTGGATCTGGGCGGGATCGGCAAAGGCTATGCCATCGATCGCGCTGGCGAATTGCTCGAGGAGTGGGGGATTTGCCATGCGCTCGTGCACGGGGGATTCAGTTCCGTGCTCGCACTGGATGCGCCGCCGGGCCGAGACGGATGGCCGCTGACGATCAGCCTTCCGGCCCCCGGCCCGAGCCCCGTGCTGGCGCGCATGATGGCGCGGCGCGAGTGCTGGAGCGCTTCAGGCATTCGTAAAAAAGACCATATCGTGGACCCACGGACCGGGGTGCCTGTGCGCAACCGTGCAGCGGTGTGGGTTTCAGGTGCGGTGGCCGCGCTTGCCGCAGCGTTCCCTCGCGAAGCACAAGCAGGCGTGCCGGCGGGAATGTTTGAGACCGGAGGGTCGCCGTCGGCAGTTGCAGAGGCACTTTCCACGGCTTTCATGATCATGCCCCTGGACGAAATCGCAATTCTGTGCCAGAAATATCCCGGCATCGAGGCGCGCATCTTGACATCCGATCCCGGCAATCCTTCTGCACCGCACCTTCTGACCAGCTTCACACGTTGAACAGATGGCGACACAATGCACCAACGAGATGAGATACTTGCATGTTGTTTGTACATGCCTCCGTTCTGCCTGATAATGGAGTGCGAAAACGGAGCTAATAAATGCTGCCGATCGGTTATAATAGGCCGCCACTGACATGAAGCGTTCCGATTGCGGATGGTGGTGGCCGGCGCGCTGACGCTGTGCGTGTGAGGAAAACGGACTCGAACGGGCGATGTCTCGGCACAGTAATTCACTGGAGGTTCGTGGATGGAAGAACAGGATAAAAAGGACAAACAGAGCCCCCCGGGGAATGAGGTGGGAAAGGCGATTGGGCGGCGGGATATATTGCAGGGACTGTCCACGGTTCCGGTGCTCGGCCTTTTCGGGTATGCGGTGAAGAAGCAGTCGGATTATGAGAAGGCAGCTCTGGAGGCGCGGACCCGCAAGACGGCACCGGTGAGCAAGCCTGCGGATATTCACGTGGCCTTGCTGGGAGGCGGGGATCAGGGAGAAGTCCTGCTCAATGCCATGATGAAGATTCCGGGACTTCGGTTTCGGGCGATCTGCGACATCTGGACGGAGTACAACCAGAGGAAGTTGGTGAATCGTCTGAAGAAGTTCAATTTCGAGGTGAATGGCTACGAAGACTACCAGGAGATGCTGGCCAAGGAGAAGGATCTGGACGCGGTTGTGATTGCGACGCCGGACTTCTGGCACGCGCGGCACGCGATCGATTGCCTGCGGGCGGGCAAGCACGTGTATTGCGAGAAGGAGATGTCGAACACGCTGGAAGGGGCAAGGGCCATGGTGACGGCGGCCCGGGAGACGGGCAAGCTTCTTCAGATCGGGCACCAACGGCGGAGCAATCCGCGGTATCTGCACTGTTACGAGAGGCTGCTGCAGGAGGCAAAGCTGCTGGGCCGGATCGTCACGGCTCAGGGGCAGTGGAATCGTTCCGTGAAGCCGGATAATGGCTGGCCGCAGCGATATCTGATTCCGGAAGAGCGGTTGAAGAAATACGGATTCAAGTCGATGCAGCAGTTCCGGAACTGGCGCTGGTACAAGGGGCTGGGGGGCGGGCCGATCGTGGATCTGGGATCGCATCAGATCGACATATTCAACTGGTTCCTGGGAGCTAGCCCCAGCTATGTGATCGCGAGCGGAGGCACCGATTACTATGAACCGGCGACGCACGAATGGTACGACACGGTTTTGGCGATCTACGAGTATCAGACGGCGGCAGGGAAGGTGCGGGCGTACTACAAGACGCAGACGACGAACGGGAGCCAGGGTTATTTCGAGACGTTCATGGGGGACCAGGGGACGCTGGTAGTATCGGAATCGGAAGCCACCTACTCGGGATCGATTTACCGGGAGATCTCGGCGCCGGCGTGGGATGAGTGGGTACAGAAGGGTTACATTGCGGCACCGAAGATGCAGGCGGCCAGGACGGAGGAATTGGGGGCGGTCCTGGATGTGCGGGAATCGGTATCTCCGGACGAACACCGGATTCCAGTCGAATTGATGGATCCCTATCACCAGCCTCACCTGGAGAATTTCTTCGATGCCATTCGGGGGACGGCGCAGCTGAATTGTCCGGCGGAAGTGGGATACGAGACGGCGGTGACGGTGCTGAAAGTGAATGAGGCGATCGAAGCGAATCAGCGGCTGGCATTCACGCCGGAGGAATTCAGGATTTGAAACGGGCGGAGAGAATGGCACCCCTACATGGAGCATGAGACGAAGGACCGCTATGGAAAGAGAAACAAACACCCGGATACAGACGGTCGCGCTGGCACTGCTGAGGATTTTCATTGGCTGGCATTTTCTCTATGAGGGTATTGCGAAGCTGCAGAAGCCGAACTGGTCGGCCTCGTCGTTTCTGCTGCAGGCGCGGGGACCCTTGACGGATATGTTCCACTGGATAGCCAACAGCCCGGAAGTGCTCTACTATGTGAATCTGATGAACATCTGGGGGCTGATCCTGATCGGGGCGGGCCTGATGCTGGGGTGCTTCACGCGCACAGCGAGCGGGGCGGGATTGCTTCTGATCCTGCTCTACTACTTTTGCAATCCGCCCTTTGTGGGGTATTTCTATTCGCTGCCTTCGGAAGGGAGCTACCTGATCATCAACAAAAACCTGGTGGAGGCTGCAGGGTTATTGGTGACGCTGGTGATGGGCAGCGGGCGGTATTATGGGATGGACCGCATCATTCACAAGCTGGTCGCAGGCCGTGCGATGCGGAGCGAGTAGCAGCCGCGAAATAGGAAGGGATTTTCACCACCGAGGCGCAGCGCAGCCTGACGGCCGCAACCAAATGCCTGAACCACGAAATACACGAAAAACACGAAATTGATTTTTCGTGTTTTTCGTGGTTCTTGAATTGATTTTGGCAGCAGTGCGATTGACGATTCACAACCAAGAATGGAGACGGGCATGACCAGACCTGTGACACTCTTCACCGGGCAATGGGCGGACTTGCCGCTGGAAACCCTTGCGGGAAAAGCGGCGAGCTTCGGTTTTGACGGGTTGGAACTGGCGTGCTGGGGGGATCATTTCGACGTGCGCCAGGGGGCTCGAGACAAGGCCTACTGCGACTCTCGGCACGAGATTCTCGGCCGGCACGGGCTGAAGACCTGGGCGATTAGCAATCATCTGGTGGGGCAGGCGGTATGCGACAACATCGACGGCCGCCACAAATCGATTCTGCCTGCAGACGTCTGGGGGGACGGGCAGCCGGATGGGGTGCGGAAGCGCGCGCAGGAGAACATGATGATGGCGGCACACGCTGCGCGGAATCTGGGGGTTGAAGTGGTGAACGGTTTCACCGGCAGCCCCATCTGGCACCTGCTGTACTCGTTTCCGCCGGTCAGCCGGCAGATGATCGACGACGGGTACGAGCTTTTCGCCCGGATGTGGCAGCCGATTCTGGACGAGTTTGAGAAGTGTGGGGTGAAGTTCGGGCTCGAAGTGCATCCGACGGAGATCGCTTTCGACATCGCCAGCGCGCAGCGGACGCTGGTGGCGGTTGGGAAGCGCAAGGAGTTCGGATTCAACTTTGATCCGTCGCACCTCGGCTATCAGGGGGTGTCCTACGTCAAGTTCATCCGGACGTTCGGCGACCGCATCTATCACACCCACATGAAAGATGCCTGGTGGGGCCATGGGGACGGCAGCGTGGGGGTGTTCGGGGGTCACGTCGAATTTGGGGATCCGCGGCGATATTGGGATTTCCGCAGTCTCGGCCACGGAAACATTCATTTCGAGGAAATCATCGTCGCGCTCAACGATATCGGCTATGGCGGGCCGCTCAGTGTGGAGTGGGAAGACGGACGCATGGATCGGGAGTATGGCGCGGCCGAAGCGTGCACGTTCGTCCGGAAGATCAACTTCAAGCCGAGCGGGATCGCGTTCGATGCAGCCTTCGAAAGGGCGTAAAACCGGCAGCCAGCCGGCGCACTCCAAAGTCAAGACCCGAATGGCGCTTGGTTGATTTTTGTCTCGAAATTCGCTCCGCGCTCTCGCCCAGCCCCGTAGGGGCGGCAAGATAATAGCCCCGGGCGTGAGCCCGGGGTTGGGCCAGGAAGCAGCGCGGAGCCCTGGCAGGGCGACAGAATAATGTTGCGAACCGATGACTGTCGCCCCTGCCGGGGCTCCATAAATGCAATATCCTATCCGGGGGCTTGCGCCCCCGGCTATTGTCTTTCCGCCCTTCCAGGGCTCCGCTGGCGCATTCTGCCGCCGAATTTCGCGACAGAAATTAACTAAGCACCATGCAGCCCTGACTCCGGTTGCCTACTTTCGCAGTCTGGGGAACTCAGTCACGCGAATATTGGTGCAGCCGTAAGGGATCAGGGTCAGCTCCTGGAGCGGCTCCGGTGAATCCTGAAGCCCAGGCGCGAACTCAGACGCCCAACCATGCGCCAGCCTCCAGTTCCGCAGCTGCCGGCCCATGACCTTGGCAGCTATTCCGGCACCTTCGGGAGAGAATGGCTTATCGCCGACCGGTCGCTCCTCGAAACGCAAGCTGGCCTCCACGTTCCTGTCGTCCACAAGCAATCCGTAATTCCAGGGCGTGGAAGGACGGACTTCAAAGTCGCCGTGAGGAAGTTGCCGGTGTGGCTTGTCGGCATTGACTTGGGTCCACGTTTCTCCAGGGGAGAGAGAGTAGACGAGCGGGCCGCGTTCGATGGCGAGGCCTTCATTATAGCGGAGACTGGTTTTGGCTCTCATTGGGAATCGCAGGCCAAGCTCGACGGTACCGGTCCATTCCCGCTCGATGCGGTGGAATGATCCGGTTTTGAGGACTATCTCGGATCGATCGGCCATTTTGAGAGTGGCTCCCTCAGCCCAAGCCGGCACGCGCAACAGCAGCGGGAAACGGGCAGGCCGGTCTGTCTTGACGCTGATCTTCAGAGATTCTCGGAAAGGATAGTCGGTCTCGAGGGCGACCGAAACGGGTACGCCGCGTGACTGGAATCTTGCCGTGCTTGGCGCATAAGCGATAGCGGCAATTCCTTCGCCCGGTGTCTTCATCCAGAGGTTGGCGCAGAACTTCGGCCATCCCTGGTGCATGTTCGATGTGCAGCAGCCATAGTTCGGCTCCAGGCCATATAGATTCGATTCGGGGCCGTTCGTCGTCCACATGTGATCGGGATTGATCGTGCACTGCACCTGGTTGACCTGCTGGTCATACTGATGCGCCCACATGTCGGGGGTGAATGTGGCCGGCAGGGCATTGAATGCGACTCTTTCGAGGCGGTCGCCGCAGGCGGGCTCGCCAAAAACCGAGATCAGGATCTCGAGCGAGTAAAGGAATTCAACGACAGCGCAGAGTTCAGTCCCCTGGACCGGATTCCTTCCCGCCAGGCATTCGTCACCGGTAAACATTCCAGTCACCTGGCCATGGTAGTGGTCGAGGATCTCGATCATCCGGGTGGCGAATGTCCGGTCGCTGTCCCGCCGGTCAAGACGCCAGGACAGGGCCCCTGCTTTCGCAGCCATGCCGGTGTTAACGACGTGCTTACCCCACTTCCAGAGCCCACGCCTGGGTGTAGGTATCGTGACATCCTCTCCCCTGTAGAACTCCGCATAATCAAATCCCTGTGCCCGCAGCTTCCTGCCCAGATCGAGCAGCCACTTCTCTCCGGTTTTTTCGTAAACGTAAAAAACCGGGATCAGGCCCTCGAACCACCGGTAGCTTCCCCAGTTGTAGAGCGGTGTGCGGTCCATGCCGTCCTGCATGGCCCGTAAGCTCTTTTCCACCGCTTTGAGAATCCGGCTATCCCCTGTAGCCTCGTGATACTGAACAAGCACCTTGTCGGCGAGCAGGATGGCCCACATGTCATAGCGCTTGGAAACAGCATCCACCGGGTAAGGGCTGAACCAGCCGTCCATCCGCTGGTGGGTAACGATATAGTCCATGTAGCCGGTGATCCTCGTTTTCAAAGGGGCGTCGTCGAGCAGCCAGGCAAGCGGAATCACTCCGTCGAGCCAGTACGGAGCGCGCTCCCAGCCCTCGGCCTGGCCGCCGAACCATTGACTCTGGCCGACATCTGGCCAGAATTCATCCAGGTGACCGCTCAGCCCGTCGGCTTGTATGCGCAACTGGCGGCGCAGCCAGCCCTGCGGCGATATCGATCCCAGGGGGAGAGGGCGGAAAGCCGGATCTGCGAGATTCCTTCCCGTACTTTGCGCGCCGGCGCTCGAATCCTTCATGGTGGTCCGTGATTTGGCCCCGGCTTGGCCGGCGGCCGCGAGCGCAGCCGCACTTGAGGTTACATGCCTGATAAAAGCCCGGCGATTCACTCGAGTCATACCGATGTTCCTCCCGAAAATACCCTCAGCCTATCATAGTATCCTTTTCAAGCGATGCAGTGTCTGAATCACAGCATCTGTCATATTGACCTTGACCGCCGGGACACGGCTCCCTATGCTTTGGCCCGGAGTCAATCCTATATGTTCCGTGTCGCTATCGTCGGCCGGCCGAATGTCGGCAAATCCACCCTGTTCAACCGGCTGTGCGGCGCCCGCAAGGCGATTGTCGGCGATGAACCGGGCATTACGCGCGACCGCATTTATGCAGCCGTCAACTGGGCCGGCCGGACCTTCGAGGTTCTGGACACCGGGGGCATGGTACCGCATGTGCGCAACATCATTCCCGAGAAAATCCTCGAGCAGGTCGGGAAGGCCATCCAAGAGTCCGACCTCTTGCTTCTCATCGTGGACGGGCGAGCGGGGGTGACCCCGCCGGACGAACAGCTGCTTCCCATTGTTCGCCGGTCGGGGAAACCAATCTGGGTCGTGGTGAACAAGATTGACACCCCGAAGATCGATGATCATGCGGCGGCCTTCTACGCTTTCGGCGCGGAAGAGCTGTTTGCCGTGTCGGCGGAGCATGGCCGGGGAGTCGGAGAGCTGCTGGATGCAATGGCCGCCCGCGCCGGCGCCGGCGCGGACACTTTGGAGCCTGCACCCGAGCAGGCACGGGAGATTGCGGTCGCCGTCGTCGGACGTCCCAACGTGGGAAAGTCGTCGCTGGTGAATCGGCTGCTCGGGGTGGAGCGGGCGATCGTGAGTGAGATCCCGGGAACTACCCGGGACGCCGTCGATACCTTGTTGATCCGGGATGGCGAGCGCTACAAGATCATTGACACGGCCGGGATCCGGCGCAAGGGCAGGACCGAGGCACGCACGGAAAAGATCAGCGTCGTGATGGCGCGCAAAAACCTGGAGCGAGCGGATGTGGCGCTTCTATTGCTGGATGCGGAGGAAGGCGTAACCAAGCTCGACGCCGCGATCGGCGGTTATGCCGAAGAATCCGGCTGTTCCATCATCATTGTGGCCAACAAGTGGGACAAGATCGAGAAAGACCAGAGCACGGTTGACAAGTTCACCGACTCCGTTCGCCAGCGCATGAAGTACCTGGCCTACACCCCGGTTGTGACTATTTCCGCCCTGACCGGCCAGCGAGTCTCGAAACTGTTCGACATGATCCGGCAAGCCTGGGAGGGGCGGCAGCTGCGCGTCCCGACCGGGCTTCTGAATAATATCTTCGCTCCGGATCTGACCGAAATCTGGACCGCCGGCAATCCCGGGCAAAGCCTGAATATTCGTTATATCACCCAGGCGCGCTCCGCGCCGCCTACCTTTGTCATCTTCACCTCGGGCCGCGAACGCCTGCATTTTTCGGTAGAACGCTTCCTGGTCAACCAGCTCCGGCAGCGTTTCGGATTTCATGCCACCCCGATCCGCATTCGTCAGCGGACCAAGCCGCCCCGCAAGCGAAAGGGAAAATAGAACTCGGACCTCAGTCTTGGGACGGGTGAATTAATCTGACCTGTGCGCGAGGAGCTAGGAGTCAGGAGTCAGGAGTCAGAGGGAAGAAGTCAGAATCAAAAGAGGTTGATGCTACAATGGCTCAAGGCAACTGCCGGAATGAGAACTCGTGGCAATATCTGATTCAGCGCACTCCTGCCATATGCTGCTTGCCAGCGCTCCATTCTGACTCCTGACTCCTGCCTTCTGACTCCTATCTCTGAGGTGTGTTGACACCAGCGGTGCGCATCACTAGTATTATTGAGCGGCGCATGAAACCCAGCCGGATCCAAGTTCGAATGGGCATCTCCAGAGCAGGGACGTGAACAAGAACGACCTCAGCAAAGCGATCCATGATATCCACGGCGGCATGTCGTACGCGGACGCCCTGAAGATCGTGGACCGGATTCTCGAAATCATCAAGCAGCGGCTGGTCCGGGGAGAAAAAGTCGTGATCAGCGGTTTCGGCTGTTTTCGCGTCATGGTGCGGAAGGACCGAAGAGGTATCAATCCCCAAACCGGGGACTCGATCGTAATCCCGGGCAGGAAGGTAGTTACCTTCCGGCCCTCCAAATATCTGAAGTCGCTCTGATCATCATGCAGTTCGTTGCCGAGAAACTCTACTACCGCATCGGTGAGGCTTGCGAGATCGTAGGCGTCGAGCCTCATGTCCTCCGCTATTGGGAAACGGAATTTCCCAGCCTGGCGCCGCCGAAGAACAACGCTGGACAGCGGACCTATCGGCCGAAGGACATTGAATTGCTGCTGACGATCCGAAAACTTCTTTATGAAGAAGGGTTTACAATCGCCGGGGCACGCAAGCAGCTCTCTAGGGGCACAAGAGGCGACAGGTCACCAGCCCTTTCGACAGGCCAAACTCCGGTCGATACGGCGCCCAAACCAGCTCTACAGGCTCCCGCCCAGAGGCTGAATCAGGTCCGCGAGGAGCTTGAGAATATATTGACTTTGCTTGCGCGCGAGTGATACTGTGAAATTTGATGGTTTTGCGGTCGGGACGTAGCGCAGCCTGGTAGCGCACACGCTTGGGGTGCGTGTGGTCGGTGGTTCAAATCCACTCGTCCCGACCAATTTTTTTATCGTGGCTCTGATTCTCCTAACAAACGACGACGGTATCGATTCGGAAGGCCTGCACATTCTGGAGGAGTGCGCCAAGGACTTTGGCGATATTGCTGTGGTGGCGCCTGATCGGGAACGCAGCGCGATCAGCCACAGTATTACGGTGCATTCCCCGCTGGAGATTCAGCAGCTCAACAGAAACCACTACTCTCTAAACGGCACACCGGCCGATTGCGTCATTTACGGGCTGTCGGACATTCTCTCGTCGCCGCCTGATCTTGTGATCTCAGGCATCAACCGCGGCGCCAACCTGGGCGACGATATCATGTATTCGGGCACCGTGGCGGGGGCGCGGGAAGCTTCCCGGCGCGGCATCGCTGCCCTGGCGATTTCGCAGGCTTACGACGACAGCCCCATCCGCTATAGCAAGGGTGTGAAGTTCATCAAGCTCCTCGTCAAGAACGTGCTCGAGAAGAAGTTCAGTGGGGGCATCTGCCTGAATATCAACATTCCGGTGCATAGAATCCGCGGAGTCAGAATCACCCGGCAGGGCTGCTCACTCCACTTTCCCCACTTCAATTTCCTTGACGAGGACGCTGCGGTTGGCCGTGATGCCGCCGAGATTACGGAGGATCGGCTGAAATCGGAGATTCCGCTCGATTACCAAGCCATCATGGAGCATTACATCTCGGTGACGCCGCTGCAGCGGGATCAGACGGATTATGCGATTGCGCAGTTGCTCCGCAAGGACGCGCCCCGTTTCTTTCGCCGGTTGCGGGTGCCCGGAATTGGGTTGATCGGCTGACCAATTTACGCTAGCATTTCGCTCTGACTCTAGACGGGGCGTGGCGCAGTTTGGTAGCGCGTACGGTTCGGGACCGTAAGGTCGGAGGTTCGAATCCTCTCGCCC
>CAYGWQ010000176.1:0-11143 GCA_964353465.1 uncultured Acidobacteriota bacterium
CAGCGATGCCGAAATGACTTAACTTAGCGCTTAAGGGCTTTAGCCCGTGCCCGGTTTACATGAATGAGAGATCGATGCCTCAATGCACACATCGCCTTATAAACAAATGAATTACGCTCATGAAATCAACCGTATCGTGGTTGTTGTCTTTAATGCGCGGGCTAAAGCCCGCCCCCACATGTGACATCATCCCGACGTCCGCTGCAGATCGGACAACGAGTTTCGCGACAAAAACTAACTAATGCGATCGCGGGACATCCTGAGGCATCCTCAAGCCTCATGTCAACGATTTTGCTCCTCTGCGAAATTTCCATTCTCATGCCGCCGCTGCGGCCATCAGGATTCCACTGGTTGGCATGAATTGCAGACACGGTGCCTTCTGCTCATACTTGACTTGGATTCCCGATAGGCGATAGCATGCGCCGCGGAATGCGGTGTTCCGTGGCAGACCGGCCGATGCGCGTGTCTGCAGCGGCTGGGATCCGAAAAATGCGCCAGGGAGCAGGTGCCTGTTTCCCGTGGATTCTGCGCGAAACCACTTAATAGCAGGCTCCATCTCATCCGGAACCCCGTGAGAATTCCTCGATTGGCGTTGCGTTACAGGAGCTCGTACGGCCAACGACCTATGAACTCATCCGATACGAAGTTCCGACGCACTTTGTGGACACAAGTGCGCGAGGGGCTCGGCGTCGGCTCGGCTCGTCGCGACGACAAACCACTGCAAGCACTCACACGCCTGGCTTGGCTGATGGCCGGTTGCGCGATGCCGCTTCTGACCGCGCTCCTGGCAAGGATCCCCGGTGTCGTCGAACGCGAATACACCAATCGCATCGGTCATTGGATCCAAAGAGCGCTCGCCCGGATTTCCGCGCTAGTGCCGTTCAGCATCGCCGAGATCGCGGCACTCGTCTTGGTGTTGTATATGCTCTTCCTGGCAACCCGTGGAGTGATCCAGGTGGCTCAGCGGAAACGCCATGCATGTAACGCGGCCGCATGCGGTTTCTTGTGGCTCGGCAGAGCCCTCGGACTGGCAATCCTGCTGGCTTATGCGGCGTGGGCATTCAATTTCGCGCGAGCCGACATCGTAACCCGTCAACGTTGGTCTAAATTTGCGATTCAACCCGGCGCAGACGCCGCCAGGCAGGAGCTGGAGCTCTGGTGTGCAAAGCTTGTCGAACATGCAAACCGTGAGTTCGCACTCGCTGCCGGCCCTCGGGATCCGGAACAATCCGGCAAGCCCGCCGGCCGCATTGCCGGCATGGATGCGTCCCTCGAGGATGCGTATGCCGCGGTCGCCACCCGGTTGAGCCTGCCTGCGGCATTTGCTGCCGTACGCGGGCGAGCGAAGCCGATACTGGCTTCCTTCATGCTGAGTGCGACGCTCATCGGCGGCTTTTACAGTCCGTGGACCGGTGAAGCTAATTACAACCATGAATTGCCGAAATGCAACCTTCCCCAAGCGATTGCTCACGAGAAAGCTCATCAACGCGGCATAGTCAGTGAAGACGAGGCCAATTTTTTCGGATTTCTGGCGTGCATTCATTCCCGGGATGCCTACGTCCGCTACTCCGGATACCTGTTTGCACAGCAGCAGCTCCTTCGCGAATTGCGGCGCGCCGATCCCGACAAGGCCCGCGAGCTTGCGGCCCGACGGTCTCAGGGCGTCCAGCAGGACATCGAGGAAAGCATGAGATTCGTGACCCGGCACCGCGGCGTGCTCAGCGATGTCAATGCCGCCGCTATCGACACCTACTTGAGGGCAAACCGGACCCCGGGGGGGATCCAGTCCTACGCGATGAGTTCCCGGCTGATTATTATTTACACGCGCATGGCCGGCACATTGGATGCTGGCATCTTCTGAATCGCAGGATCAAGCGGAGGCCGGCGCCTATTTGGTGCCCCGGAGCAGGACGATGCGCGCACGGGCAAATGCAAACTCCAGCCAATCGTCCAAATAGGACTCCAGAGCTTCCGAATAGTGCTGAATGGCTTTTTCCTTCTCCCCTTTATGTTCCATCTGGATACCCAGGGCCGTCCGGAAGGCCAGCTTCAACGGCGGATTCTCTTCCGACAATATGGCCAACTGCTCTTCGGGAATCTCCCCCAGCAGGCAGCGAGCCACATCCCGATACCAGGGATCGGCAGTATGGCGGGCATAAGTGCGCAAAGCTTCGGTGCCCGGAACCACGTCGCCTGAAGCGGCTCGCATCTGCGCGCGCATCAATCCTGCCGCCAGCCGGTTGCCTTGTTCACGCCCGCTTCGAGCCAAATAAGTATCCAACCATTTTTCCGCCTCCTGCCAGTCCCCGAGCTCAGCATGCACGAATCCAAGCAGCAAATGAACGTAACGGATTTCCGCATCGAGTTGCGCCAGGTTCGTATAAAGCTGGAGTTTCTGTTTCAGTGCAGCTGCGAGAAGGGCGCTGTCGCTGATTTCGGAATCTTCCACCTCGCTCAAGGCTTGCCAGAGCGCGCCCGTCTGCTTTGCCAGCGCTGTCTGTTGCCGGACGGCTGATTGGAGCTGCTCATGAAACTGCTGGCAGCCCGCCAGATAACTCTGCTTCTGGATGGCATCCCGGATAAGGGCCGGACGCTGTGCCTGCACACGCTTCAACTGCATTTGCAGCAGCAACGTATTGATATCTTCGGATCCTGCGCTCATCAGCCCTTCCCGAAGCAATTGCTCGGCAGCGGGCAGATCTCCCTGCCGCTCCTTGACCAGGGCGGCAACGTAATGAAGCTTTGTCTTTTCATTCCGGTCTTCATAATCGGAGAGCGCTTCTTCCACCGGGATTTTGCCGGCAAGAAGGCGGGTCAAAAAACCGTAAAATTCTCCGGGAGCCAGCCAGTTGCGTTGTACCAGGTGCTGCTCATCGGAAGCCTGAGGTGACTTTGCCAGCCAGTCGCAGAGGTAAAGGGAAAAGCGAGGCAAGGCTCCTTCCCCCACTATGCTGGCAAGATCCTGGAATGCCATCCTCGCTCTGGCCAAATCCTGTTGCGCGAGATAGAGGTGCCCGGCCAGGTAGAGCAGGCTCGGGTCTTTGCGCTGCTTGATCCCGGCCTCCACAGCTGCCAGCGCCTCCTGCCACTTGCCCTGCCGCGCCGCGCTTTCAATCGACTTCAGCTTCGCTGGCAGGGAGGGATCAATAATGCCATCCCAGGCAGCTTTGCCGGTGCGGACGGATTCAAGAAGCAGGACGGCCCGATCCACAGGGAATATGAGGCCGAAGTCCGATAATCCGCTGCTCATCAGGAGACCGCGGGTAATTTTGACTGCGGTGGCGATGCCAATGACCTTCCCGTCCAGGCTGATAACCGGCCCACCGCTATTGCCGGAGTGGATCGACGCGTTGATTTGGATCACCGCCGGATAGTTGCGACGCACATGCCCCATCGTCGCATTGGATTTCACGCGGTTGTCTTCCTGCGCCTCAAGGCTCAAAGGAAATCCCAGAACCATTACCGTCGCGAGGTTGCCGATTTTCTCCAATGCCTTCGGGTCCGCCAGCGGCAGAGGCTCGAGTCCCATGGGGACCCGGTCGATCTTCAGCACCGCGGCATCATCCCCCAGCGGAGAACGAATGCGCTGCCCTAATCCTTGCGGCTCCGGCAAGACACCCGCAACCCGGACAGCAGGCTGCCCATCGGACCGGTAGGCGTTTTCCACGTACAATCGATCCTGCAGCTGAGTGCTTTCTCCCAGCACCGCAGCCTTTTTAAAGGCCTTTTCCCCCTCGAACCACAGCAGGTGGCGACAGGAAAAAACCGGCTGCTCCTTCCGGCCCATGATTTCCCGCAGGGCCTGAAAAAAGCTCTGATCTTCCGTCCACGGACAGACCACGTGACGATTAGACAGCAGATAACCTTGGGAGTCGACCAGAAATGCGGTTCCGGAGGCCGCGGCCTGATAATATTCTTTCGTTGCAGACTTTAGACTGTATTCCACAGCCACAAAAGCCATCGAGCGGTTATATCGGTTGGCATACTCCATCATGAGAGCGGTTTCATTTTTGGGGTAATAAAGGGTCAGCCAGATGCCGCCGCCCAAAACAACAAGAAAAAGAAGCACGACAGGAAGGGCAAAGCGGGAGAAGGGCGCGACACGCCTCCTGCTGTAGTCCTTTGCCGCCTGTGCCAGATCCCGGTCGGTGATCGCCGACAATCTGTCCGCAACGGTTGCCAGGGAGGAGGGGCGCAGATCGGGATCCGGATCCACCATCTGCTGCAAGAGAATCTTGAGCTTTGGGGGAATCTCCAGCGGATCCGCCGCCGCGGCAGAATCCCGGAGGTCCTTGTTTCCGGTCAGCAGGCCGATAATGAAGAAGCCGAGCGACCAGATGTCGCTGCGTGCATCCAGCGGCCGATTGGCGAGAAAATCCGGATGGGAAGATTTCACCTTCTCATCCGATAGATGATTGACCGGCGACAGATTCTGAATGAACTGAGAGTACTTATAGTCCAGCTTGACGGCGATGTCTCCGTGCCCGTCGCGATACAGCAGCAGGTCGTCGTGGGTCAACTCCGGATTCAGCAGTCCGTGCTTGTGAAGTTCATGCAATGCCAGAGCCAGCTGGCGAAACAAGCGGAGGGCTTCTTTTTGCTGGTGCGTGTCGGTAAACAGGCGGGAACTTATGAGGTCGCCCCAGGAGATGACTTCCACCCATTCGCTCGTG
The DNA here is from genome assembly GCA_964353465.1 of uncultured Acidobacteriota bacterium. Lineage (GTDB taxonomy): Bacteria > Acidobacteriota > UBA6911 > UBA6911 > UBA6911 > JAFNAG01. The sequence continues at coordinate 4,674 of CAYGWQ010000176.1, forward strand.
CGATACCACTCCCCGGTGGCCGCCCGGCGCAGGGGCGTGGAACGAATCAGATAGGCGGAGTCAATCTGATTGACGGCTTCCAGAAGCTCCTGAAATCTCTGTATCTGATCGGCAGTCAGGGCGCCTTGCGGCTCATAGATGCGCACCAGGAGATCGGCTTCCGATTTCTCGCCCCTGGCCCGGTAGAATCCGATGCCGCCAATCTCACCCAGAAACTCCAGGATCCGGAAGCCTTCGAATTCCGACCGCGCTGCTTTGGCTTTCTCGCCGCAAATGGGGCAAACCGCCACGTCTTCGCTCAACTGCTGATGGCATACCGGGCATTCCTTCATGAATCCAGCTCCGCAATAATTCCCCGCATTATATGCTTATCCGGCGAAGATTTTTGCAATAATGGATTGAGCTTCGCCATCCTCGCAATTGCCTGGGGACTTGCCGCTCTCGGCCTCAAGCGGCTTGCCTGAAAACCGGGCGCGGTTTTACGGAAAGCGCGCTTGGTTGCGTAGATTCCGAGAGGTTCATTCAATCCAGCCGGACGCCGGCCAGGTCTTCCGGGATGGTCACATTCTGAAAGCGGTTTTCCTCCAGGCGGCTTTTGAATGTTTCGAGTTGCGCGATCTCGCCGTGAACGAGAAAGATGTGCTTCATTTTGTCCCTGTCAAAATGATCGCAGAAGGACATGAGTTCGTTGGCGTCTGCATGGCCGCTGAGACGGATGACCCGCACATCGGCGCGCACGCGATAGTTCTCGCCGAGAATCTTCACGACCGGCTCCTTGGCAACCAGTTTGGCGCCCAGGGTATTCTCAGCGGTCGCCCCCACCATCAGGATGATGGTATCGGGATCCTCGATGTTGTGGGCCAGGTGGTGGAGAACCCGGCCGGATTCGCACATCGGAGAGCTGGTAATAATGATGCAGGGGCCGCGTTTGTGATTGAGCCGGATGGAATCCTCTCTCGAAGCGATGAGGTGAAGGTCTTCAAATCCGAGGGGATTGACGTTGTGCAGCAGAAAATCGGCCGCCTCCGGTTCAAAGCACTCCAGATGCAGTTTGAACAGGAAAGTATTGTTCGCCGCAAAAGGGCTGTCGAGATAGATGGGGATTGCTTTGGATCTGTCGGCCTGAAAAAGGCGGAAGAGCATGTAGACCAACTCCTGTGTCTTGCCGATACCCGAGGACGGGACGATGACCTTGGACTTGTTTTCGATTGCGGTCTCCACCAGATCCTTGAGCTTGTTCTCCCGGACGAGAGGCGGCTCGTGCAAGGTTCCCCCATAGGTCCCCGCGCAAATAAAGTAGTTCGCGTCGGGAATCGGTTCCGGGTCCCCCAGGAGTGGGACTTCCGACTTGCCGATGTCACCGGAGAATGCCAGTGTGGTGGTTGTGCCCTGCTCCTCGATCGTGAGGTGCGTAATTGCCGAGCCCAGCATGTGCCCGGCATCGTAGAAGCACAGGCGGATGCCGGGGGCAATCTGGATCTCGCGGTGGTAGTTGATGCACACGAACCGCTTCAGCGTGTCCCCGATGTCTTTGAGCTGATACAGGGGCGCGTGCAAGGGGCCCTGCCCTGAACTCTTCTTGTTCAGGTACTCGAAATCTCTTTCCAGCGAGATCGCCTGGTTCGCCAGGATCACCGAGCTGAGGTCCATGGTCGCGGGCGTGGAGAATATGTGCCCGTGAAAGCCGGCTTTCACCAGCGAGGGGAGGTTGCCGCAATGATCAAGGTGCGCATGGGATAAAATGACAAAATCAATCTCTGCGGGGTCGAAGAAGTCGACCAGCTTGTTTCGCTTGATCGCCTCGCCGCGCGATCCTTCATAGGTGCCGCAGTCAAAAAGGAATTGCTTGCCGTTCGCCTTGACCCGATGCATGGATCCGGTAATGGTGCGGGCTGCGCCGAGGAATTGTATTTCCATAGATCTCCTTTGAGGCTTGCGACAGAACATGGTCGCGCCGACTTCAGCCTAGGGTAATAGATGTCCGGTGGGCATGGCAATGGTCTGGGCGGTGCGCTCTGCAGATATTTTGCCTGGTACGGTGTTGAGCGGTGCGGAAGCGCGCGGACGTCCGGCACGCGATTTGACAGATATTTATACATTATGTCTAAATATCTGTGATGAGCGCGGAAAAATATCGGCGAGCATTGGAGGAAGCCATCCGAGAATACGAACGCCTGGCCCAAAGGCGCGCGGAACTTGATGAGCGGATTGCGCAACTCGAGCCATCGATGGGCAGCCTCTAGCGTTTATGCAACCTGACGCCGACCGTTGCCCTCGGATTGACGGACGCTTGCCGCATGGTGCTTAAAGCTGCCGGGCATCCCATGACGGCCGCTGAAGTGCGCCAGCAACTCCAGGCAATGGGATTTGACACTTCACGATATGCGAATCCCCTGGCATCTATTCACACCGTGCTGAAGCGCCTGTGCCGATCTGAAGAAGCGAGGTTCGTGCCCCGGCCCTTCGACAGGCCGGCCTATGCCTGGAGAGGTACCATCCGGGTTGTCGCGATACGTTCCTCGGATCTCTCCAAATTGAATCTCTGGTGGACATCCGAAACGGGTGATCCTCCCAAAGGAGCCTAGATGGATGGGATCGGCGGTCCGGGCATTGAAAGCATCGAACTGGAACGAATTCGCCGATATTATGCGGAGGAGATTGCTGCGTACTGCAATCTTCGTTCAGATGCACTCGTGGAAGCCCTGGCTTCTGTTCCCCGGGAGCAGTTTCTTGGTCCCGGACCGTGGCTGATCCGAGGCATAGATGCCGATCTGGGTGCGCCGGCCCGGCTGACCCGCAATGGCGATCCTCGTCATGTGTACCACAATGTCGCCATTGCCATTGATCCCGCACGCATGCTGTTCAATGGCCAGCCGGGCACGCTGGCCCTGTGGATCGATGCTGTCCCTGGCGAATTCTCATTCTTCAGCATTTTCTACGTCCCACGGCCCAGGTTTTGGAGAACCATGATTCTGAAATACAGCGACGGATTGAAGTCCCGGGACCACACGAAAGCTCGGTGAATCAATACGGGGTTGGTCATCCGTGCACGATGGGGATTCCGATTATCAACCTTGTCGTTGATTAACGCGCTGTCATGCTCCAAAGTCCGTGCTGCAGAGTCATGCCGCGATGGGTGTCTGATACAACCCTCGACAATGCTTCTGCCATCGATAGGAACGGAAACTCACCGGTGATCGAAGCCCGTCAATGCTCGGTTCTGGCGTGCGACCCTCAAGGCCTGCATGTGCTCGATGGCCATTATAGAAATGTTTGAAATCGAGCAACTTGTTTTCGAGATCCGCAGTCGTCCAAAACAACGTGCGATCCAGGTACTCGCGTCGAATGGTGCCGATCAGCCGTTCCACAAAGGGATGGGACAGTGGAACATAGGGGACGGTTTTGATCTCGGTCACATCCAGTATCCGCAGATTGGCTTGCCACTGCCCAAACCGATAAAGGGGATCATGGTCGGAGCTGAGGTATTTTGGCATCCAGCGTTGCCATCGAATGGCGCGGTTGAACATCCGGCAAAGTGCGACACCATCGACGGTTCCGGCATGGACGCCGAACCCAATGATCCGGCGGGTGTATTGATCCATGACGACCAGGACCCAGTGGGTCCGCAACGTGGCCGATTCGCACCTGAACAGATCTATACTCCAGAGGCTGTCCTTCATGTGGCCCAGGAAGGTTAGCCAGGATGGACCTCCGGAGTCCTTTGCCGGCCGATAGTAACTGGCGAGAATCCTTCGAACCACGTCTTTGTCGATTGGGATGTCGAAAGCCAGGGCGATCTGCTGAGCAATTCGCGGACAGCCCCAGGCGGGATTGTGCTGCTTCATCTGGACAACGGCTTCAATGAGTTCTTTGTTGGGCCCATTTGGTCCGGGCCTACGCCTGCGATTGGATGAGAAGAGGAGGCGATATTTTCGGTTCCTCAGAGCCTGGTAGAGGCTCAAAAGAGTCGAAGGTTTCAGTACGATTGCTGAACGGATCAGGCGGGCGGGGCGAATGAGGAGAGCACACAAACCGGCAACAAGGCGATCTGAAGTGCGTAGATTGGGTGACCGCTGCCGCGAACGATTGAGGATCAGGAGTTACTGCTTGACGAGAACGGACTCGGCGACCACAGAACGGAGGCCGCCCGGACCCAAGAGTCGGGCAAGAGTAGCGATGACATGGACGAAAAGGATGACGAGATCGCGCATCTCCTTATTGTAACAAATCCTGGAATTGCCTGGGCTTGTACCACAAATTAGCAATTCGCCAGGGACAGGGAAGCAGCCTTAAAACGCCGGTGGACGGCAGGGCATAGCTGCATTCAGATTTGGTGTTACCCAGCTGAACCCAGGAAGTGCACGATCAGGCTGCGCGTCGCTCGTAGCGATAATGAAGCCCACCCACCTTTGGTATCTCAACGATCCTGCCCTTATCGGGTGACTGGACTTCTCTGGGTTCCGGTGAATCCTTGTTCAGTCCGAGGTGACAGCGGCTATCGTGATAATAAGAGAAATAGGATCGAAGCGTTGCACGAAGAGATGCTTCGTTGATCGTGATGATGTGATCGAGACATTCTCTTCGGACCGATCCAATCAGGCGCTCGACATAAGGACTTTGCCAGGGTGATCGAGGGGCCGTAAGGACTTCTGTGATTCGCATGCTGCTGACCTGCCTGCGAAACGTGTCGCCATAGATGGCGTCACGATCGCGGAGAAGGTATCGAGGAGCCGTATCCCAGGGAAATGCTTGAAGGATCTGATCTGCGGTCCATTCAGCAGTCGGATGGGCCGTTACATTGAAATGCAGCACGCGTCTGCGATCGTGAGCCGGCACGAGGAATACGAACAGGACTCGGAAGCTGATAGTCGGAACCACCAGGAAATCGACGGATACCATTTCCTTGAGATGATTCTCAAGAAAGGTGCGCCAGGTTTGAGAAGGAGGCATACTGCGGCGGGCCATATACTTGGCGACTGTTGCCTGCGACACTTCGATGCCAAGTTTTAGCAATTCCCCGTGGATTCGAGGTGCGCCCCAGGTTACGTTAGCCATACTCATCTTCCGAATCAGATCACGAATCTCTTGGGTGGTATCGGGTCTACCAGGGCGGCGCCACCGGCTCTTCCATGTCCAATAAAGCCGAAATCCCTTCCGATGCCAGGCAAGCACGGTTTCCGGCTTAACGATCAGGAGGCAATTCCGCCATCCAGGCCACCAGCGGCTGAGCCAGACCCAGAGGAACCGGTCAGATTTTCCTAGGCGAGGGCGCGTCTTGGCAGACCGCTTCAGAATCGCGAGTTGGTGACGAAGAGCCAGGATTTCTGCCAGCAGCACAGCACGTGTCCGGAGGCCACGACTCAGGGTGTGGATCATCGAAATCAAGATATTGCCCATGGCTGCAGAACGTAGCATCCCGAATAGACAAGTGCAATGTTTTCAGTCAATACGGAATTATTGGCAGGGACAGCCATAGCCTCGAGATTCAATGTCAGGCTTGAGTCCGTGTCGACAGGAAGACGGACGGCGTCACAGTATGTTTCGCAAATGCTTTGATGAGTTGCTTGTCAAAGGTAACCAGAGGGACACCGAGTTCTGCGGCGAGTGCCACGAATTCGCAGTCATAGGCGCTGCAGCCGCTCTCATGAGCCAAACGCAGGACCATGATGTCGGGAAGCAAATACTCGTTTCCCGCCACAAGTTCCTTTGCGCCCTGCATCGCCTCTAGGGCGAAAGTGAAATCGTATCTCCCTGTCCTCATTCCGGTCGCCAGGACATTTCTGAATTCACTGCGCCAAAGACCGGGCACAGCCCATTCATCATCCCGCTTTAACACCCGCTCCGCGATTGCGGTCGCCTCGGTCGGCATGAACACTGCGGCAATCAGGTTGGTGTCGACAACAATCATTGACGCCCTCGCCTCCGCGCCCGATTCAGTTCAGCAAGGCTGAGAGGGGCTCCTATCGCACGTGCCCGCAGGCTGCGGCCTTTGGCCAGGATGTCAGCGGCGTTCTGCCGCCTGGGAAGCAGGTTAGCCTCCAGGCAGATGATGATCTCGTTGTTGATACTGCGCTTGTGGACTTGGGCCGATGCCTTCAGCCTTTCATAGACAGGATCAGGAATATTTTTTACGGTTATGGTTGCCACGATTCCTCCGTCAAACCATTTTCATACCATTATGGTTCCATCAGCCCCATACCGTCAAGAGCGAGGCCATTGCGACCCTGCAAAAATCCGGGACGTCTCCCCGTAAGGGCCAGAAACTCGGACGTCCCGCAACTGCGGATGTACTCATGTTGCGGATCAGCTCTCGGATCTCCCTTGCTGTCCCCGGACGCCCGATGCGTCCCCGGCGGCTCTTCCACTTCCAGTAGAGTCCAAATCCCTTTCGATGCCAGCCAATGACCGTATCGGTTTGGACGAGCACGAGGGACTTGCGCCATTCGGCCCAGAGCCGGGAAAGAACTACC
>CAYGWQ010000177.1:0-11134 GCA_964353465.1 uncultured Acidobacteriota bacterium
CTCGATCCCATGATGGCACTGCGGCAAGAGTGATCTTGGGGCGATACGCTTATAGGGGCACGATCGACATTGCCGTACGATGCGTCCAACCTCAAAGAGGCCTACCCGTATTCCCCGGAGCTTTTCGCCTTCGCGCTCCGTCAGTATAGCCAGGACCCCAGTGACAGGCTGCGTGCCCTTCGCCTCTACGACAGGTACCACCCCTTGCAATGGGAACATCTTCAAGCTTGCCGTCGACCGGCTTAACGGATTCAAATAGCTTCTGTTGCGAATTGTTCTTTTAGAATGGGTTATCGTCGTCGCCGGGGTCCTCGGTTTCGGGCGGTAGCATTCTCATGTTTTCGCCCACTTCATCCTCATATGAATATTCCGGCTCGATTTCACACCCCTCCAGCTCGGTTTCCTCCCACTCCCGATCAGAGTCTCTTTGCAGGGCACGGGCCCTTACATCCTCAGCGGCGAGTTGCTCCGCATATTGGCGAATACGCTCGTCGGGATGACTTAGGAACTTCTGGAAGGACTTGCGGCGTTTCCGTCCGATGATGCCCTCCCACGTTACGTGACGTTCGAGGTTGCGGATGGCCTGACGATAGTTCAGCTCTGCTTTGCCCAGCCGGGAGCAATCCCGGCAAAGATGGCGGGCGTGGCCCTTGCCGGAAAACTTCTCGTTTGGCCGAATTTGGCCGCAGCACCAGCAGAAATGCCCTCGTTGCTTTTTGCGCTTCCTGCTCATGAGGGATAGATCCAGGAGCGGAAATCGGGGCGCCGGGTGGCTACCGTAACCAGGTAGGGATTCAGGACACTGCGGGCCAGAAATGCCAGCAGTCGAATGTCCATTACCTTGAGCCAGGATTTCATGGCCGGCGTGAAGGCTCGTCCGTACCAATGGGCGCCCACCTTATTGAAGCTCAACCTGCGGCTCGGCGACAGTGAGACCAATTTCAGGAGGGCATCTGCTTCCCGGAAGTAGGCCGCGATCTCCGAGAAGCGCGGAAGCATGTCCCCGTGGGGCGGGTGCCAACGAATGCTGCCGGCCTCGCCGCCATGCCAGAAATCTGCGGGAAAAGCGCCGTTGGGATGATCCAGCAGGATGAAGCCGTCGCTCTTCAGCACCCGGACCAGTTCTCCCACGAACTGGCGGCGTTGGCTGTGGCAGTCGGTCAGCCGGTAGGCATGATAGCCATCCGCGGCCTCCTCCTCGTGGATTCCCAGATGCTCCACGAGCCCGGAAGACAGTACGGCATCGAAGGTAGCGTCTGCGAACGGAATCCGAAGAGCGTTGGCCGACAGGAGGCAGGCGCGCGCTTGCCTCTGCTGCCACTGCCGGTGGCGCGAGCGCCCGGCATCAATCCCCCATGCGTCCATGCCTTGCCCGCGCAGGATGTCCACGGAAAGACCGTTGCCGCACCCGCAGTCGAGGACGGCAAGGCCGTGCAGATCCCTGCCCGCACGGAGGGCATATCGCCGGACCATGGGGATGATGAAGTTGTCCATGCGCGCCGCAACTCCTTCTGCTTCTTGTTCGAGGAGAGCGCGCTGCCGAAAGTCATCCTCGTCCAGGTCAAAATCCGGAAATTCTCCTCCCTGGAGAAAATCCAAACCACCGGCAGGGAGACGAGGGTAGGTTTCCCCACAGGTGCAGGGGATCGTGCGGCTTTCGGCCGGTTCCAATCCGGAGCCGCACTTCGGGCATATCAGCATGATTCATTCTAGCACGCTCTTCGCCGGGGCGGTTTTTCATTGCTTGCCTCATGGGGCTGAAATAGAATACGCCGTTCCATCGGGGCCGCCCTACCGGCTCCGCTGAGTGCAATCCTTATCTACCTGTTGATGAATCCCTGGGATGTGTAGGGCGATCCAGGGAAGGGGAAGTCACGTGAAGATACACGAGTATCAAGCCAAAAAAATACTAGCTCAGTTCGGGGTTCCCATTCCCCGCGGCGAGGTTGCGTCGAGTCCCTATGAGGTCTATGACATTGCCAGCCGTCTTGGTGGGACCGTCGTGGTAAAGGCGCAGATCCACGCCGGAGGACGCGGCAAGGGGGGCGGAGTCAAGCTCGCCAACAGTCCTACAGAAGCCGAGAAACTTGCTCACCAGATCATCGGCATGACCCTGGTAACCCACCAGACCGGCCCCGAAGGCCGCACGGTCAGGCGAGTGTTGATCGAAGAGGGCATGCGCATCAAGAAGGAATTTTATCTGGGCATCGTCATCGATCGTGCCAGCCACCGGCCGGTTTTTATGACGTCGACGGAAGGGGGCATGGATATCGAGAAGGTGGCCGCAGAAACGCCCCATCTGATCAACAAGGAATACATCGATCCGGTTGTTGGCTTCCAATCCTTCAACGCCCGTCGCCTGGCGTTCGGTTTGGGTCTGACCGGCGAATTGTTCGGGCCGGCCGTCAAGTTCATGACTGCTCTCTATCGGGCCTTTGAGGCCACGGATGCATCGCTGGTTGAGATCAATCCGTTTCTGCTTACAGAAGATGGCAGGCTGCTTGCTCTGGACGCCAAAATCAACTTCGACGACAACGCGCTTTACCGCCACAAAGAACTGGTGGAATTGCGGGACTACTACGAGGAGGATCCGCTGGAAATCCAGGCCTCGCGGTACGGCATCAATTACATCCGTCTCGACGGCACCATCGGCTGCATGGTGAACGGCGCGGGCCTCGCCATGGCGACGATGGATATCGTCAAACTTGCGGGCGGCAGTCCGGCCAATTTCCTCGATGTGGGAGGCGGCGCTACTACCGAGCAGGTTCGCAACGCGTTCCAAATCCTGTTGGGTGACAAGAAGGTGAAAGCGGTCCTCATAAACATCTTCGGCGGCATCATGCGTTGCGACATCGTCGCCAGCGGTGTAGTGGAGGCGGCACGATCCATGGGCGTTACCGTTCCCATGGTGGTCAGGCTGGAGGGGACGAACGTCGAACGCGGCCAGGAAATCCTGCGGACCTCCGGGCTCAAGTTCACGGTCGCCGGCGGCATGAAGGACGCTGCGGAAAAAGTCGTTGCACTGGCTACATAAGGAGAATTGCCTTGTCCATACTCGTTGATAAAAATACTCGTCTGGCAGTGCAGGGGATTACGGGACGGGAAGGAACGTTTCATACCCAGCAGTGCGTGGCCTATGGTACCAAAGTGGTTGCCGGCGTGACGCCCGGCAAGGGCGGCACCTCCCATGAGGGCATACCCGTGTTCAATACAGTCGCGGATGCCGTCGCGAAAGAGGGCGCCAACGCTACGGTCATTTTTGTTCCCCCTCCGTTTGCCGCCGATGCCATCATGGAAGCCATCGCGGCCGAAGTTCCCCTGATCGTTTGCATTACCGAGGGGGTTCCCACCCTCGACATGGTTCGCGTTTCATCCATCCTTGCCCGCTCCAAGAGCCGGCTGATCGGGCCCAACTGTCCGGGCATCATCTCGCCGGGGAAATGCAAGATCGGCATCATGCCCGGCAGCATATTTAAGGAAGGGAACGTGGGCGTCGTCTCCCGAAGTGGAACGCTGACTTACGAAGGGGTCGGGCAACTGACGAGCCGGGGCCTTGGGCAGTCGACCTGCATCGGCATCGGCGGTGACCCGATTGTCGGCACAAATTTCATCGACGCGCTCATCATGTTCAATGCGGATCCGGACACGCACGCTGTTGTCATGATGGGCGAAATCGGCGGCACGGCGGAAGAAGAGGCGGCTACCTACATCCAGCAGAATGTGAAGAAGCCGGTGATTGGGTTTGTTGCCGGACAAACGGCGCCTCCGGGCCGCAGGATGGGGCATGCGGGCGCCATCATCTCCGGCGGCAAAGGGACCGCCGCGGAGAAAATGGCGGCCATGCGGAGCGCCGGCCTGCACGTTGTGACCAGTCCCGCTGATATTGGCGAGGCCGTGGCCAAGGCATTGAAGGGGGGACGATGATCGAGCAGACCCTCGCCATCATTAAGCCGGATGGAGTCACCCGGAACCTGATTGGCACCATCCTGCAACGGATCGAAGCCCGTGGCCTGAAGATCAAAGCACTCAAGATGGCCCACCTGTCCAAAAAGCAGGCGGAGGGATTCTATGCCGTGCACACGGCAAGGCCGTTTTTCGACAGCCTGACCACCTATATGTCGGAAGGGCCGGTCGTCTTGATGATCCTGTCGGGCAAGGGCGCCATCGCGGCCTGGCGTGATCTCATGGGGGCGACGGATCCGGCAAAGGCCGGGCCGGGCACCATACGCAAGGAGTTCGGCATCTCCATCGAACGTAACACCACGCATGGCTCCGACGCTCCGGAAACGGCGGCTTTTGAGACAGCGTACTTCTTCAACCAGCTGGAGAGCTGCAACTAAGTCGAAACCTTACGATTCTGTAGTGTGAGCCATCGGGTTTTCCCTTCTCATCCCCGGCTGAACTTCGAGTTTGGGTTCTGCGAGAGGGAAGGGGGCCCCCGGGCTCACTGGAGAGTCTGATGGGATCGCTGGGTCGATTGCTGATCACGCTCGGCATCGTGTTCATCATCCTGGGCATTCTGCTCAGCTATACGAACTTTTTTCCATTCCTCAGGCTCGGTCGGTTGCCGGGGGATATCGCCATCAAACGGGAAAATTTCTCCTTCTATTTTCCGATCACCACTTGCATCCTGCTGAGCCTCGTTGTCACCCTGGTCCTATACCTCTTGAAAAAGTAGCCAATTCCCAAACCAGTTCGACAATCCCTGGGCGTGGCCGAGCCGCAAGACTGGAATTCGCTCCAGTTCCCGCATGTGCGAGGCGACGCACCCTGTGACGCATGAAAATCTGTGCTTATTGAGGAATGACAAGGTGTTGAAGCGTCTGGGAATCAGTGATTCGTGGTGTGGGGCTTCAGCCCGTCTGCTTGGGGGGCTGAAGCTCCAGGCACATGAAATCTGCAGGGGGTGCGATTTCGGGGTTCGGCTTGCAGTTTTGACGGGCTAAAGCCCTTCGTCACGAGTGGCGCTGGATGTTAGCCCGATCTCGGGAGTTATTTTCCGAGCAGCCCCTCATGCGCCGGAGAGCCTCCTTTGCCGAATGAGGATTGACAAACACTTCATTCCTCCCAACCGTCTTTCTTTGTCGGAGGTCCGAGGTCAGAGGTCTGAGTACGCTGACCGGCGCTTCGCGCCTCCCAGGCGGTTGGAGGCGGGTTCGTTGACAGGTCTTATTGCGGGGCATATATTTACGCCCCATGGGAAAGAATTCTGAAAAACGTATCGACATCTCCCTTTTGGAGCAGGCGGTTCTGGAGGCATTACGAAAGGTCAAGGACCCGGATCTCCACAAGGACATTGTGGCTCTTGGTTTTATCAAGGATCTGAAAACGGATTCGGGTAAGGTCTCTTTCACCATCGAGCTTACGACGCCCGCTTGCCCCGTCAAAAAGCAGATGGAGGATCAGGCCCGGGAGGCGGTCTTGAATGTCAAGGGTGTCCGCGAGGTCGAGATCCGCATGTCTGCCAGGGTGACTGCAGCCGGGCCCGGCGCCGGCAAGCAGGAAATACTCGGGGTTAAAAATATTGTTGCCGTCGGCAGCGGCAAAGGTGGAGTCGGAAAGAGCACGGTTACGGTGAACCTGGCCGTTGCCCTGGCTGGTGCGGGTGCGCGGGTGGGCTTGCTGGATGCCGATGTGTATGGCCCGAACATTCCATTGATGATGGGCATCACGGGGCAACCCCACGCGGTGAAGGATCGAATCCAGCCGCTCGCCAATTTTGGCGTCAAGGTCATGTCGATGGGATTCCTGGCGGCGGAAGATACGCCGCTGATCTGGCGCGGCCCCATGCTGCACAGTGTGATCCAGCAATTCATACGCCAGGTGGATTGGGGTGAGCTTGACTACCTGCTGGTGGACCTGCCGCCGGGGACGGGAGATGTCCAGCTATCGCTGACACAAACGGTACCGCTCATGGGCGCCGTTGTGGTCACCACGCCGCAGGATGTAGCCCTGCAGGATGCGCGCAAGGCGATCATGATGTTTCGCCAAGTCAGAGTCGAAGTCCTCGGGATTGTGGAGAACATGTCGTATTTCGAATGCCCGAAATGCAGCACCCGGACCGCTATCTTCAATCATGGGGGCGGCGCCTCGACGGCGCGAAAGTATGAGGTGCCCTTTTTGGGTGAAGTGCCCCTCTCGGTCGGCATACGGGAAGGTGGCGACGTAGGCAAGCCGATCGTCCTGGCGGAGCCTGAATCACCGGCAGGCAAGGCCTTCGCCCAGATTGCCTCCAATGTGGCGGCTCAGGTCAGCATCGCCAATCAAAACAGCTTGAGTTCATTCGTGATCGAATAGTGGAGATCCTGATCCTCCATCCCGGAGCGCTGGGAGATATCATCCTATCCCTCCCGGCGCTGGCGGTACTGCGTGAACGCCTCCGGAACGCTCGCCTCACACTTGCCGCAAACACCGATTTTGCCGGCACCGTGGCATCAGGTTACGCCGACCGTGTGCTTTCACTGTCCTCCCTTCCGCTCTATCGCCTTCATAGTGCGGAGTCTGTGCCGCCCGAAGATGAGCAACTCTGGCGCTCCTTTGACCGGATCCTGTCCTGGACCGGGTTCAGGGAGGAGAGGTTTACGGCCAGGCTGGCGCAAATGCATCCCTGGTTCCTGGCGGCAGACTGGAAGCCCGGTTCAGGGGAGCAACGGCATGTTTCCCGCCTGTTCATCGATTCCTTGCGCCCCTGGTTCCCGGTTCCCACGGAGACGCCCATACCGGAAATCCGGGTTGATTCCGTCGATTGTCAACATGGCCATGAGTGGCTTCAAGGGCAGGGCTGGTCCGGAGATGGGCCTCTTATGGCAATTCATCCGGGGGCGGGGAGCGCGGCAAAGCGTTGGGCGTTACACCGATTCCAGGAACTGGGACAGCGGCTGCGCGCGCGGGGAGCGCTGCTGGTGCTGGAGGGGCCGGCCGAGGAAGGATTGGGTCAAGATCTGGCTGCGGCATTGGGTCCTGACGCATACCTCGCGCGCCATCTCCCTCTGCGCCTGCTGGCGGCGGTGCTGCGGCATTGCCGGTTCTATGTCGGCAATGATTCGGGGATTGCGCACCTCGCCGCCGGGCTCGGGCTCCCGTGCGTAGTCCTTTTCGGCCCGACAGCGCCCGCGAACTGGGCACCTGTCGGCAGACGAATCCAAGTCTTGCGGAATACCCTCGGCTGCATTGCGTGTGAGCATGAACCGGCGGCCCTCCACACATGCCTGAATAACGTCTCCGTAGATCTGGTGTGGGAATCGGCACTTGGCGCAATGAAGCCATAGCAGAAAGACAGCGCGCGGCGGGAGACAGCTAAAACAGTGAACCACGAAATACACGAAAGACGTTTCGCACTTCTTACCTGCAACTCCCTTGCACGAAGGAGAGGATTTCCAACCCCGAAATGCAAAGCGGCGAGGCGCGAAGCGCCGGTAGAGAATAGCCCCGCCCGTGAGGGCGGGGGTGCGCGAGATCGAGAAGTGAGGTCCGAAGGACCGGCACGAATGTCATGTGCCGCACCTTCGGCGCTCCTGCCAATTGCCTGCAAACCCCGGCCTCACGGCCGGGGCTAATATCTGCCGCCTCTTCGAGGCTCATTTTCTCCGCAGCTCTGTGTTAAGGCATAGTTTTGGTTGCGGCTATGCTGCGCCGTGCATTTCGTCTATTTCGTGGTTTGCATACGCCGTTGGAGCGGCTACCGGCATTTGAGTTACGGTTGGCGTATTTTTGAAATCGTGTATTTAATGTGCAGGCTGGATGGGGAGTCGCAGCAGAGCCCGGCACCCCGGCCGCTCGGCCCGGTTTGCGAGCGTAAGCGAGCCTCCATGCGCCTCGGCTATTTGGCGGCTCAGCACCAGGCCGATCCCTGAACCATGCGGCTTGGTGGTGAAAAAGGGGACGAACAGATTGCCGGTATTGGGGAGGCCGGGCCCCTCATCTTCCACCCATACCTCCAGCTGGCCTGCCATCCTGGTCCATCCCACCTGGACGCCACCGCGAGTGGCCATCGCGGCATCGACGCCGTTACGGAGGAGGTTGATGAGCAGTTGGTCCAGCTGATCTCCATCCGCCAGGATGACGAGTTCGGGTCCCTCAACGACGCCTATAGCAAGCCTGGTCTCCAGCCCCGCGGCGCGCCGAATCCAGGTGCTCACATCCAGCGGTTGGCGTTGAGGGGGTGGAAGGTGGGACAGGCGCGAATAGCCTTCCATGAACCGGCTGAGAGCTTCGCCGCGGTTGCCGATGATCGTTAACCCCCGGTGCATATCCTCCTCCCAGTCGTCGGGGCGTGGGTTGCGCGTCAGCAGGCGATCCAGGCTGGCGGCAATTGAGCGGATGGGGGCGAGCGAATTGTTTAGTTCGTGCCCGAGAACGCGGATGAGGCGCTTCCAAACCTGCCTTTCTTCTTCGCGCAGGGCACGAGTCAAATCCGAAAGTACCAGCAGCTGGTGGGGCAGCCCATCCTGTCGGAATGTGGTGCGGCGGTACTCCCATCGTCCGCTCCCGCCGGGAAAGGAAACCTCCAGCAGGCTGGCCTCCTCGCCTTCCAGAAAGCCCGCCAGGCCCAAATCGGCGGCTCCTCGCCCCACGAGCCGGTCCGCCGGCTGCGCGAGGAGCCGCTCGCCGGCGCGATTTACCAGCCTGAGGCTCCTGTCCCCATCGAAGGCAAACACGGCGACATCGATCTCTTCTACGACTTTGCCCAGCAAGGCCGTTGCCTCCACGGCTCCGAGGCGTTGCTCCTGCAAAGTCGCCCCCAGGGCGTTGATTTCTGCCATTACGTCGCCGAGCGTGTCCGCGCGATCGTAGCCGCGCGCGCGAATGGAGAAGTCTCCTTCCCGCAGGGCTGCCAGGAGATTGGCAATGGTCTGCAGAGGCCGTATTACGCGGCTGCGCAACGCGAATGAGCATCCGAGCCAGAAGCCAAGAACCATGGCGGTGAGGGTCCACTCGACCTTGGCAGAATAATCCCCCAACCAGAGAAAGGACATGGCGACAATCACTGCCGGCAATCCGCCTGCCAGCGCCAGGATCACAATGCGGGAGTCGTGACTGGTCTGCAAACCGCGCTGCTTGAGCCGAGATGCTCTCAGCGTAGCATAACGTCTGGCCAGAAAGCCGTCACCTTCCAGTTTTCTCGGAGTACTCACTTGTCACAGTCCATAACGCTGCAGCCTGCGATAGAGCGCGCTGCGGCTCAAGCCCAGCGCGTCGGCCGCGCGACTCACATTTCCGTCGTAGCGGGCCAGTGCTTTCTGGATCAGAAAGCACTCGACATCTTCCAGGCTCATGTCTTCGAGCCGCTTGTCGGCGACATGCTCGGTCTTTAAATAGAGGTGGCTGGTTAAGACAGTACCCTCTTCCGCCATGAGCACGCTTCGTTCCACCACATGGTCAAGCTCGCGCACATTGCCGGGCCAGCGATGGGCCCGGAGCATCTCAAGGGCAGGCTCATCGAATCCTGTGATGCGCTTCCGGTAGCGTGCGGCGTGCTGACGCAGAAAATGCTCCGCAAGAAGTTGGATATCCGAACCCCGCTCTCGCAGCGGGGGAAGGTGGATCTCGATCGTGTTCAGGCGATAGAGCAGGTCCTGCCGGAACCTGCCGGCTTTGACTTCTTCATTCAGGTTTGCGTTGGTGGCACTCAGGATCCGGACATCCGCTTTTCGTGTCTTGGAGGAACCGACGCGCTCGTATTCGCCCAGTTCGAGGACCCGGAGGAGCTTGGCCTGGAGGTTCAGAGGCACGTTGGCGATCTCATCCAGGAAAAGCGTGCCGCCTTCGGCCAACTCGAACCTGCCCACGCGATCGGCCTTGGCATCCGTGAAGGCGCCGCGCACATGACCGAACAGCTCGCTTTCGAAAACTCCTTCCACGAGCCCGCCCGCATTGATAGTGACCATGGGCTTGCTTGATCGCAGGGAGATGGCATGGAGGGATTGCGCCACGACTTCCTTGCCGGTGCCGTGCTCTCCGGCGATGAGCACGTTCGCGTCGGAGGGTCCGACGCGCGCGATCAGGTCCAGAATCGGGTTCATGACCGGGGAACCGGCGATGAGCCGCGGATGCACCGTGTCGCGCAACAATCGATTTTCAGCTTCCAGCCGTTTTCCGTTCCGGAGCGCCCGTCCGAGCTCGATCTGCGTGCGTAGAATCGTCAGCAGGCGCGAATTCTCCCAGGGCTTCTGGATGAAATCCCGGGCGCCGCGCCGCATCACCTCCACTGCCAGTTCGACACTTCCCCAAGCGGTCATCACCACGATGGGGAGCCCGCCATCAATGAGTTGAATACGGGATAACAGGTCGAGCCCCTCGAGTCCGGAGGTAGTATCGCACGTATAATTCAGGTCCATGAGCAGGACATCGAAATCGCGGGCCTCGAGAGCCTGCAGCACACCCGCAGGAGATGCCACCGCTTCCGTATGATAGCCCTCGGTCTTGAGCAGCATACGCAGCGCCTCGACCACATCCGGCTGATCGTCGGCAATCAATACTCTTGGGCTCGAGTCCTGCCCCATCCTGCCTCCATGCCTACAAAACTCTCATCAGCAACTACGAAGATCCTGTTGCTTTTGTTGCATCGGGTTGTGCGTCGGAATCGCCCTTACTGCTCGGGTGACCAGAATCATGGCGTCAAACTTCCCGGCATTGCCAAACGGTACCCATGAATCCGCCGCAGTGGGATATGCCCCCTCGAGAGATACTGCGGACTTCAATGGTCGCTCCCTGCTCCCGTTAGGAGTATAGCACCGAAGATGCTGCGCTCAGGCGGGATTTGCTCCACTTTTGCCCCCTGGGTTGGCCGGCAAAGCGAACTTAGCCCGTTATGCGAAGAATCAGGTGGATTTTATTCTCGTTGGAAGCCAGGAGCCAGAAGCGAGAAGTCAGAATCTGGACGTGTCGGACGAAAGGCATTGGTACGCAATATGATTCTGTCGCCCCTGCAGGGCTTTGCGCTGTTTTCCTGCCTACCCCGGGCTTGCGCCCGGGGCTATTATCTTACCGACCCTCTGGGGCTGGGCAAGAGGGCTGAGCGAATTTTGCGGCGGAAAAGAGTCAATAGCCCGTTGCCGACTGTTCTCCAGTCGGCAGTCTGAGGTCTGAGGTCGAGGGTCTGAGGTCTGAGGTCCGAGGTCGGAGGTCGAGGGTC
>CAYGWQ010000178.1:0-11106 GCA_964353465.1 uncultured Acidobacteriota bacterium
TGAGAGCGCGCCGATCTTGCAGAACTTCACGAACGTGGAGGGGCTCATGTTGGCATCGATACCGCCCGTCAAAACTGCGTTATAGTCTCCTTCCACGAGGCCGCCAATAGCGGCACTCATCGCTGCCATGGTAGACGCACAGGCGGCATCTGCAACAAAATTGGGTCCCTTGAAATCATAGAGCGCCGCAATTCGCCCGGCGATGATGTTGGCAAGCTCTCCGGGCATGGTATCTTCCGTAATCTCCGGAAAGCGCTTCCCGATCCCGGCGCGCAGCTGATCGAGGATCGCTTTGCGGGCGTCGGCCGACAATCCTGAAAAGCTGCGGGTTTGCGTCAGCTCATCCGTATAGTCCGCCACCAGCACGCGGGCAGCAGAATAGAGATGATTGTCGCCGGCCATGGCGTTGCCGAGGATGACGGCGGTTTGTTCCGCGTCCAGAGGGCGGCCCGGGTACCCATAATCAGCCAGAGCCTCCCGCACCGCCACAATGGCCCATCGTTGGGTCAGATCCATGGCCTGGCTGACGCGCGGCGGTATCGGCATTTTCCACTTCAGGGGATCCCATTCCCATTCACGAACCCAGCCGCCGATCTTCGAATAGGTTTTGTCGGAAGCCTTGGGATCGGCATCATAGTAAAGGTCCGGATTCCAGCGCTCGCGTTTCACCTCGCTGATGCTGTAGAGTCCTTCTTTGATGTTCTGCCAGAACCTCCGGGCATTGGGGGCATCCGGCAAAACCGCGCCCACGCCGACAATCGCGACTGCTTTGTGAGCCGAAACTTTCATTACAGCCTGCTCCTTCCGGATATTAATAAAGGTCTCTGCGGAGCCGCCACTTCCGGATTAGCGACTGCAGTCGGGATGGGTGACCTTCTGGAGTGGCCGCCCGCAGGACCGTCTCGATCACAGCCCTGCATCAGGAATCCATCGCGCGCAGGCAAATCTCCCGAGCTCCGAACCGATGCGATGACCCTGCCGCGTCTCAGGCAGAGGTTCGCCCGTACAGCATGTCCGCAACCAGGTCCATATCTTTGATAAGGCCGGCCTGCGCGCGGTGCAGTGCAGGCAGGCTCAGCCTGTTTGCGAGGTCGGAGATCTCCTTGTCCTGCAGACCGGCGGCACCCACAAGCCAGCGCATGCCTTCTGCAGCCAGTTTCATTGACGCCTCGCGGGCAAAGGTCCGGCTCATGGCCGCCAATGCTGCAGGCCCGAAACGTGAGTGGGCCTTGTCGTTCAAGCGCCCTTCAGCCGCACGGGCCGCACGGCGGGCCAGGCTGCCGGCACATTCGGCATATGCGATCAGCTCTCCGAGGCGAAAGAGAATGTGCTGATGCCGGGTCAACCGGTGAATCCGCGCGATCTCGAGAATTTCAGCCAGCGTGTGGAGGCAGCGGCCGGCGATGCCGGCGCCCATGTTCGGGTGCCGCGCCTCCAGTTCTTCGATGCCGCGTCCCATGTCGTGATAGAACTGCCCATGCGTTTTCAGATGCAATTGCCAGCGATCGCGACAGATGGTCATTTCCATGATCTCAGAAGTTCCTTCATAGATCGTGGTAATCCGCGCATCCCGTTTGATCTTCTCAACAATATATTCCCTGGTATATCCGTATCCTCCCAGCGCCTGGATCGAGGCATCGGCCGCGAGATTGCCGGCCTCCGTCGCCAGGTACTTGGAAATGGCCCCCTCGGTATTCAAGTTGTCGCCGTCGCCGTCGATGCGCTCTGCGGTCTCTTCAATATAAGAGCGGGCCGCCTCGAGACGCACGGCGTGGGGAACGATGAGTTTGTGGGTGAATCCCTGCTTCTCGGAGAGCGGCGTGCCGCCCTGGATTCTTCCCATGGAATAGGGCACGGCTCGGTCGAGCGCCGCCCAACCGGCACCGAGGCCGAAGGCAGCCACCATGAGACGGGTGTAGCCAAATACCAACTGCGCCTGGATCAGCCCCATTCCCTCCTGACCGCCCACCAGGCGATCGACATCGACATAGACATCTTCGAGAGAGACCGTGGCCGTGTTGCTGGCGCGAATACCGTGCTTGTCCTCGGGCTTGCCGTGGCCCAATCCGGTGGTTCCCTTTTCCACGACAAACCAGCTCGGGCCGGCCGGAGTCAGAGCCAGCACGCTATAAAGATCGGCTACGCCGCCGTTGCTGATCCATTGCTTGTTCCCATTAATCCTGTAGCCCACCACCTTAGCGTCTTCCATGACCGGGGTGGCGGTGGTGCGCAAAGCGGCCAGGTCGCTGCCCGCCTCCGGCTCTGTGGCGCCGTAAGCCATGAGCAGCCCCTCACGCGCAATGCGGGTCAACCATCTCTTCTTCTGTTCATACGTTCCCCCGAAAACTATGGGATCGCTCCCCAAAAATGTAGCGAGTACACTGGTGGCGACACCGAGGTCGATCCGCGCCATCTCCTCGCAAATCCGGTAAACGTCGAACGCCCCGCCTCCCATACCCTCGAACTCCTCGGGTATGAAAAGGAGCTGGATGCCCAGCTCGGCACCGCACATGTCCTTGACGACCGCTTCGGGGAACTCATGGGTGGCGTCGAGCTGCAACAGGGTGTTTTCCGGCAGCCGTGCAGCGGTAAAGTCGTTGATGGCCTGCAAAGTCAGGTCGAGAGTTTCCTTGTCAAGTCCTTTGTGCATAGTAGTCTGGGAGCTTTACATTCCATCGACCGCTGCGCGTGACAGGGCCGAAATCGAATGGCTACTCATCTCTCCAACGTTAAACGAGGCGCATACTCCAGTCAGACACGGCCGCCACTGAGAGCGAATGCTTCCGCTTGCTCAGATGTCGCCCCGCCAAAGGCGCTCCTCGCGGGTTGTTTTATCTACCCTTAGAGAAAGATCTAGCTCGCCCCGTCCCCTCGAGGCTGTCGAGCAGTCCTTCCTCACAAAATGTATAATTGTCTCATAAAATGGGGAGCAACAAAGCGAATTTATTGCAGGAATCTCCAAAACGGGGCTTGAAGGCAGGATGGCGAGGGTGTTTCACTGCAAACCTCTCGATAAATTATTGACATATATGAAGATAATCATGAGCGCGTCGCTAGAGCACAACGATGTCCAGCACAATCTTCCACTCGTCGTTCGGCTGTTTTTTCCATATGCGCAGGTAATATCCGGACTGTGCGGGGCTCTCCCCGGGCTTTGCGGGCTGAAGCTGGAAAGCTCCATAGGTATATCCCAGATCCCCCGAAATGGAGCCCCCGGACTTGGCAGGATCCCAGGTCCAGATCCCCGGTTCTGCCGGCAACAGAGGTTCCACCTCCCGGGCACCGACTGCCGGCTGGCGCCCGGCGCGCATAAATCTTGCTTCTTTCTCCACATGCAGGCGAAGGGCGGCCGCTGGCCCCTTGGTTGCGCTCAGGTTCGATAACCTTCGATCCAGGCCGGCCAGCATGCTGGACACCGCATCGACGCCCATCCCCTGTTTCTTGGCTAAGGAGGGCTTCGCCTGTAGCGGGTTGAAGTCAGGCGCCGGCTTCGCAGGAGGAGGATTGGCTGTGCCAAGATCAATCAGTACCTTCCAGGTGCTGTCCGGCTGCCTCTGCCAGATGGTGATGTAGTTGCCGAAGGAGGCAGCGACCGGGTCGCCAGGATCCTTCCGCAATTCATAAGGTCCGGTTGTGTAGCCTAGATCCCCGGCTGCAGAAACGTCGGCATATATCGGCCGCCAGCTCAACTTTCCCTGCGGAGCGGCGTGCTCCAGCATCCACTTCTTCCCCGGGACCGGTTGCGGTCGGAATAAGACTGCCTCCTCCGTCAGAAAGGCCAGAAAGGCTTCCTTGGTTCCCTTTTCCGCGGCGGCACGGCTGAAGGCTCGCTCCGCTTCAACAATAGAGCTTAATGCGGACAGCCATTCGTCACCGGGCTTAAGCCCAGCTTGTCGATCCGCTGCGCCGCCGGCGGTCCAAAGCGGCGCCAACGACAAGAGGAAGCCGGCAATAAGGATTCGCATTGGTCCTACCCCCTATCTGGTTTCCATCACGAAATCTGTCCACCCTCTAGCCCAGTCCCGAAGGGACGGCAAGAGAATAGCCCCGGGCGCCAGCCCGGGGTTGGGCCCGAAGTCAGCGCCAAGCCCCGGGGGGCGACAGAAAAAGGTTGCGAACAAATGCCTTTCGCCCCTGCCGGGGCTCCTTAAATGCAATATCCTATCTTGGGGCTTGCACCCCCGGCTACCATCTTTCGGCCCCTCCGGGGCGTTGCCGCGAGGGAGCGAATCCCATTTTGCAGCAAAAACCATCCAAACATTGGAACACGCCAGTGCACGGTGCCGATTGTGAACGCCAGGCAATTCGCAATCAGAGCATGCCGTGATCCCGGCTGCAAAAATCATCGGCCTGTCCTTTCAGACCCGAGCCTCTCACGGCGAAACCTGCCGCTTGCGCGATCCGAACCGTAAATAAAGCGCCGGCATGAGAAACAGGTTGAGCACCGTTGAGGTCACCAACCCTCCCAGGATCACCACAGCCAGTGGATGCTCGATTTCATAACCCGGCTTATTGCCGCCGAGGACGATCGGCAGCAGCGCCAGCCCGGTCGCGAGCGCTGTCATCAGGATCGGGGCAAGATGCTCTTCGGAGCCGCGCACCACCAGATCCCTGCTGAAAGGCTGCCCTTCCTCAGTTTCCAGGTGGCGATAGTGGCTGACCAACATAATACCTATCAAAATAGCAGCATGAAGGATAGCGATTTCACGATGGATATCTCTGAGCCGGCCTGTGAAGCCGGAACTGCGAGGACTCAGCAGGCTTGACTTTCCCGGCTGGAAGATTTTATATCTGCTCCAGGAACCCCATGATTCGGGAAATTCCTATGAATACATTTATAATAGGATCCTTGAGGATCATTCCGCAGATGAAGCTCATGCTGGAGGTGTTCATGCAAAGGACAACGATCGTCGTGTTTCCCGCGCTGTTCCTGGCTCTGATGCCTGCTTTGGTTTTCGGCCAAACCACGGACCTGAGCGGAACCTGGGCGGGGGACGCAGCCTTGCCGGGCTCTGCAGAAAAAAGCCGGTATATTCTCATATTGCAGAAATCGGGGGACTCGTATTCCGGGACGATCGCTGATGCAAAATCCCCCGCTGCGACTGCAACCCTGACGGACGTCATGATGGAGAGAGGCGTCCTGAAGTGCAAAGTGACGATCAGCAGTGGCGGCAGGGATGTCAAGCTTCGAGTGGCGCTCAACAGCTTTTACGGCAGGCTGGTCGGCGGCTGGGTGACGGACGAGGGAGCTCATGCTTTTGCCCCTCTGGATTTCGAGCGCAGCAAATGAGGATTTAGCGCTTTGCAGACAAAAAACGATCCCGGGGATGGCTATGGCTGATTTGCTGACACCGCTCTCGTTTTCCGGACTGACCTTGCGAAACCGCATCGTGATGCCCCCTATGTGGTCGGGGCAGGCAACATCGGAAGGCTTCATCACCGACAAAATCGTCGAATACCACAGGGAGCGCGCGGCTGCCGGATGCGCGCTCATCATTGTGGAGCACGCGTTCGTACACCCCGGCGGCAGGCATTCCGCCACGCAGATCGGAGTTGGTTCCGACGTCATGATTGCAGGGTTGAGCCGCCTGGCGTCCTCCATTCGCTCTGCAGGCGCCGCCGCCGCTTTGCAGCTCGCCCACGCCGGATCGCGCGTATCCTCGGCCACCCTGGGAGGGACCCGGCCGGTCGCCCCTTCGGCAATTCGTCATGTTTATGAGCCGGCCGGAGAAGTTCCGGAAGAGCTCACGATCCCGCAGATTCACGAAATCGCGGCCGCATTCGGGGCGGCAGCCGGGCGGGCGCGCGACGCCGGCTTTGATGCCGTTGAGATCCATGCAGCTCACGGTTTTCTGCTCTCCTCGTTCCTTTCGCCATTGACCAACCTGCGAACGGATGCATACGGCGGTAGTCTGGAGAACCGATCGAGGCTGCATCTTCTGGTTCTCGAGGAGGTTCGCCGACGGGTTGGGTCGACGTTCCCCGTTTTTGTCCGGCTGGGCGCCCACGATGAGACGCCGGGAGGACTTGAGCTGGAGGATGCCTGTAAGACTGCCATCCGCTTGGCAGAGGCCGGCACCGATCTGATCGATGTATCTGGCGGCCTGCAGGGGTCACGCGGAGCCGGCAAAGATCCGGGATATTTCGTACCTTACGCCGCGGCCATCAAGACGCGCATCCGCATTCCGGTCATCGTTACCGGCGGCATCCGGGAGGCATCTCACGCAGACCGCATTATCCGCCAGGGCCAGGTGGACCTGGTGGGGATCGGACGGGCAATGCTGGAAGACGCCAACTGGGCGCGCAAAGCAATCGCAGCGCTTTCGCGGCCCGCATGATGCGAGAACGGCAGCTTGAAGGAGGACCGGCTTGAAAACTGTTACTGCGGCACTGTTGCTCCTTTCCCTCGCGGTCCCTCAAGGGGCTGAGAGGCCTTACCTCGACATGGCCCTCCAGGCCGCCCGGTGGCTCGAATTGACGGCGATCCGGACACCAAAAGGTAATGCATGGCCCACAGATCCCCGTGAGGCGAAAACCGTGCGCCTCAACCTCTACAGCGGCATGCCGGGAGTTGTGCTGTTCTTTCTCGAAGCCTACCATGCGACTGGCAATCGCCCGTTTCTCGATCGCGCGCGCTCCGGAGCCGATTATCTCGTCGCCTCCCTGGCGGAAGAGAGGGGGACCGGCTTGTATGAAGGAATCGCCGGAATCGGGTTCACCCTGACGGAAGCCTACA
Source organism: uncultured Acidobacteriota bacterium (assembly GCA_964353465.1). Classification (GTDB taxonomy): domain Bacteria; phylum Acidobacteriota; class UBA6911; order UBA6911; family UBA6911; genus JAFNAG01. Next base: position 6,737 of record CAYGWQ010000178.1, read on the forward strand.
AGACAACCGCAGACAAAAAGTTTGAGCAGGCAGCTCGCCGGTGCGTGGATTGGATTCGCAGCCGGGCGGTCAAAAAAGGCCGCGGCATCGAGTGGAGCGACGTTACCGACATTATCAGCGGCAGCGCAGGAACCGGACTATTCCTGCTTTACGCCGCCCGGGAGTTGAAGGATCCGCAGGCCCGCGATCTTGCCATCCAAGCCGGACACCGCCTGGTAGAACTCGGCCTGCCGGAAAACGCCGGCCTCAAGTGGGCCATGAGCCCGACCTATCCGAGCCTGATGCCGAATTTTTCTCACGGCACCGCAGGCATTGCCTATTTTCTAGCGACTCTCTACCAGGAGACCAAAGACCAGAAGTTTCTGCAGGCTGCCTTGGCCGGAGCAAAATATCTGCAGTCAATAGCCGCCACGGAGGGGGATACCTGCCTGATATTCCATGACGAACCGGGGGGCAGGCACCTCTATTATCTCGGCTGGTGTCACGGACCGCCGGGAACGGGCCGGCTGTTCTACCGGCTTTATCAGGTCACCGGAGACGCTCAGTGGCTGGACTGGTTCAAGCGATCCGCTCGCAGTCTCATCGAGAGCGGCATCCCGGAGAAGGAGACTCCCGGATTCTGGAACAACGTGGGCCAATGCTGCGGATCAGCCGGAGTAGCCGAGTATTCCCTCGAAGTCTACCGGCTGACACGGGAATCCCCATATCTCGATTTCGCCAGAAAGCTCACCGCGGATCTGCAGTCCCGCGCCACTCGTGATGAGACCGGGGCTCGATGGATCCAGGCGGAAAGCCGGCTCCGGCCGGAACTCCTGGTCGCCCAGACCGGTCTCATGCAGGGATCGGCGGGAATCGGCATGTGGCTGCTGCGTCTCGACCATTTCGAACAGGGCACGAAACCCAGGATTACACTACCCGATTCGCCATTCTAGGCATGCACAGGACCGCGGACCAGGATCAAGGAGGAGGAGAGGAGACAGTAATCCTATCCGGCACCGATAGGATTGCCGATTAGGAATCCATGGTCTGAAAGCAAGGAGAGGGCCTGTGAAGATTGGATGCCTGCAGCGGAATCATTTGGCAGTTCTTACGGTGGAGAAAGCGTAATGGGCAAAATCCAGCGCATCGGTGTCCTGACGGCAGGAGGCGACTGTCCAGGTCTGAACGCAGTTATCCGGGCGGTGGCGAAAACCGCCCTCGGCCGGTACGGCCTGGAAGTCATGGGCATTGAAGACGGTTTCTTGGGCCTGGTTCAGAACCGCATGCACATGCTCAGCAATGAATCGGTCAGCAACATTCTCACGCTGGGCGGCACGATTCTTGGCACCAACAACCGGGTCGACCCCCGTAGATATCCCGTCAAGACCAACGGTTCAACCGAAATTCGCGACATCACCGACCGGTGCCTTGAACACATTGAACACAACAACCTGGACGCGATCATTGTCATCGGTGGTGACGGTTCGATGACCGTTACGTCCCATTTTGTCCGCCTTGGGATCAACTGCATTGGCGTGCCCAAGACGATTGACAACGACCTCCACGGCACGGACGTGACCTTCGGTTTTGCCACTGCGGTAATGATCGCCACGGAAGCTCTTGACCGCGTTCACACGACGGCTGCCAGCCACCATCGCGCCATGATCGTTGAAGTCATGGGACGCAACGCGGGCTGGATCGCCCTGTACGCAGGAGTGGCCAGCGGCACCGATGTCATCCTCATCCCTGAGATTCCCTACGACCTCCGCGTCGTCTGCGACTATGTGGCCGGCCGCTTGAGGCGCGGCAAGCGTTTCAGTATCATCTGCATCTCGGAAGGCGCCCGTCCCAAGGACGGCGAGCAGGTGGTCAACCGCATCGACCCGACCAGCCCCGACCCGATCCGTCTCGGCGGGATCGGTCAGAAACTGGCCTTTGACCTAGAAGCTGCGACCGGGATCGAAACCCGGACCGTAATACTCGGCCACGTGCAGCGTGGCGGCACCCCCGTCGCAGCCGACCGGGTGCTGGCCACGGAGTTCGGTGGCGCCGCCATAGATCTGCTCATGTCCGGGGAGCGTGGCCGCCTGGTCGTGATGCAGGGCGGGATCGTCACCCACATCCCGCTGGAAGAAGTGGCCAACAAGCAACGCCTGGTGCCATTGGATCTGCCTCTGCTGCGCGCAGCGCGCAGCGTGGGCACCTGTTTTGGCGACTAGCATCCCGAGGCACCCGAAGGGAATCATTGGTCTCGCCATCGTCTCCGCAATCCGAGAGGTCTGCCGGTGCCGCCGGCATCAGCATCCTGAATGATGTGCTTGGCCCGGTGATGCGGGGGCCGTCGAGCTCGCACACTGCCGCCTCCTACCATATCGGGCGGCTTGTGGCGGCGCTCCTTGACGCGCCGCCGGTTTCAGTGCAGGTTTCGTTCGATCCCGGTGGATCCTATGGCCAGGTCTATCGCCAGCAGGGTGTCGACCTGGGCTTCGCCATGGGAATCATGGGCCTTCCGCTTACCGATCCCTGCTTCTTCGAGGCGCTCCAAGCGATTGCCTCACGGGGAGTGGATCTGGCATTCACTGTCCGCCCCCTCACCGATCCCGATCATCCCAATGCGGCCGACATCCGCCTCCAGGCCGCTCGAGGACGGACACTCGATGTGCGAGCACGTTCCATAGGAGGCGGCGCTGTCGAAATCACACGCCTCAACGGCTGGCCGGTGTCGGTAACAGGTCAGGCCTACGAGGTGCTCGTCGAGCTGCCCGGCTCGCCGGATATTCGCATTTACACCCTCCTCTCCGGCGACGGGCACCTGCTGGCCGCGCCGGTTCTCCAGGAGCGGGAAGGCCGGACCCTTGTACAGGCAAAACGCCGGCGCGCCCTGAGCCCGGAGACACGCGCCGCTATTGCCGCACTCCATGAGGGTACGCGCGTTTTGGAATCGCCTCCAATAGCCCACCTCAAACAAGGGCCCCCCCTCTTCCGGAGCGCTGCTGAGATGCTGGCGCTTGCGGAGGCGCGCGCCTGCTCGCTTGGACGACTCGCACTCGCTCATGAATCGGCGCTGCTCGGCATTGCCGAGCGGGACGTCTTCGAGGAAATGGCGCAGCGTGTCGATCTGATGCGGGCGGCTGCCTGCGAAGGCCTCAGCGAGAACCTCCCGCAGATGCAGCTGTTGACCCCGACCGCAGGCCTTATTATGCGCGCCGACTCCGAGGGAAGGCTTGCAGTCGGCGGATTGCACACACGCGCGGCAGCACGCGCGCTGGCAGTCATGCACATCAACAGCGGCATGGGAGTCGTCTGCGCTGCGCCCACGGGCGGATCGGCAGGAGTCCTACCGGGAGTGCTGGCGACCTTGATGGAGGAGCGCGGGCTCGAAAGAAATCAGGCGACCTTTGCTGCCATGGCCGCCGGCGCCATCGGCGTCATCGTGGGCACGCGCGCCACCTTCGCGGCCGAGGTTGCCGGCTGCCAGGTCGAAATCGGCGCTGCCGGAGCTATGGCCGCAGCAGCGGTGGTGGAGGCCGGCGGCGGCACACCCCGACAAGCGGCGGACGCAGCAGCAATAGCTTTCCAGAACACCATGGGCTCCGTGTGCGACCTCGTCCAGGGAATGGTCGAGATTCCCTGCCACACGCGCAACGCTGTCGCAGCGTCGAGTGCCTTCGTCTGCGCCGACCTGGCCATGGGCGGCTACCTGAATCTGATCCCGCTCGATGAAACCATCGATGCGGTGCTCGCTGTCGGCCGGATGCTGCCGCCCGAGCTCCGCGTCACCTCACGGGGCGGGCTGGCGGTTACTCCGTCGGCGCTCAAACTGAACAGGCGGCAGTAATTCCTGCCCACTCATTCGGACGGCCACGAGCCTGAGCCGGTCCCGGGAAACTTCCACGCGCGTGATCGTATCGCTTGCCCCGATCATCAGCGGGTAGGTGTTTTGATCCTTTGTAGCCGCGACGAGCTGAAACCGGTGCGTGTGGCCGGAAAGCCAGAGATCGACTCCCGCCTTGTTGGCAAGCTCCTCGAAATTCCGGCGCATCTCCTGAATGGCAAATCCCTCCGCGCCGCGCGGCGGGATATGGGAGAAGACAATCCTGAAGGCGGCCTTGCGGCAGGCGTCACTCTCGAGATCCGCCTTCAGCCATTCGGCTTGCTCCCGGCGGTAGTTCTGGTAATCCACCAGGCCGTTGTAGTACTGGTGCGAGTCTTCCTTGTCTTCACCGGAATCAAGCACGACGAAGTGCACGCCGCCGTGATCGAACGAGTAATAAGCGCGGCCGTCGACGGTCGGAAAGAAATCGGGCAGGGCCCTTGCAAGCCTGCTGTCCCTACCAACAACTCCGTACAGATTGAAATCGTTGCCCTTCCAGCTTCCTGCTGTTACCGTC
>CAYGWQ010000179.1:0-11104 GCA_964353465.1 uncultured Acidobacteriota bacterium
CGTAGAGAATCATGAGCATAAAAAACTTGACAGAGTACCTCAGATGTCTCTGGGGTTCGGCCGGCACATTCTGCAACCGAGTTTCGCGACAGATACTGTCCAGCAAGCTATTGACGCGCTGACGGGGCCTGATCGAAAGGATGCGTGTCTTCAGCCCCCCAGCGACAAGACGCCCCCGGTTAGCCGGGAGGTTTGGCCCGTACAACCGGCGCCCTTTCCCATTCTAAAGACAGCCGCTCCCACGTATAATGATCTCATCACTAGGCATCACGGCCTGATTTGCCGTACCGGAGGCGCTCGTGCCCGAGATCGGCCGGACCGCGCGGATTTTCAAACATTTCAACGGGAGCTGAAGCCATGAAAACCACCTATGCAGTGATCCTTTCTGTCTTGCTTTTGCTGGTTTCCGCTTGTGATCAGAAGGTCAATGACCCTGCTGACGTGCAGGTGATCAAGAAGTCCATGGAGGATTATGCCAAAGCCGTAAATGCAGGGGATGCCGAGGGAGCTGCCGCTTTGATGAGCGACAAGGCAATCTTTGCCGATAATCATTTTCCCGTGGCAACCGGCAAGGAGGCAATCCGGTCCTTGCACACAGTCTGGAACAGCCAGTTCACGTCTGAGTTTAGCGCGCCGGTTGAGCACGTGGGCGTGGTCGGCGACAATGCGGTTGTGAGGGGATCCTGGACCATAAAACTCACGCCAAAAGCGCAAGGAGTTGCTCCCATCAGTGATGCCGGGAGCTGGATCGTTGTCCTCTCCCGTCAGAACGACGGGTTCTGGAAATGGGATTGGTGTATCCCCAACAGCAATCAACCACTGCCGGGCAGCACCGCGAGCGGTGCCGACGAGCAAGCCCTATATCAGCTCGAACAGGATTGGGCCGCTGCCATTCTGAAAAAGGATACGGCGGTCGTTGACAAATTCCTTGCCAACGATTTCGTATCCAATTGGGAGGGACGGACACAAAACAAAAAGCAGGTTCTGGCTGAGATGAAGAGCAATCCAGCCAAGATAGAATCAGCCGCAGGGAGCGATACGAAAGCAATGGTGTTCGGCGACACGGCGGTTGTTCACGGCCTGTATATCGAGAAAAGCACGACCAACGGAAAAGACTCCAGCGCAAAGTACAGATATACGGAGGTTTACGTGAAACGCGACGGGCGCTGGCAGTGCGTGACCCAGTATGGTGTCAAGGTGCAGTAGCTCTGCATACAGCTCGGTAAGTTCCGGATGGGGGCTGCCGATGACAGCGTGCTTACCAGGCTCCCCGCGAGTGCCGATGTCGGTGCCGGCCATCGTCGTTTATCACGGAGAAAGGCATCCGGCTGGTGCTGGCCATGGAGTCCGGCAGGTATGAGCGCGGCACCTATCATCCGGGCTATCCAGGCTGTCCTCTGGAGCAACCGCGGCATGGCAGAGTGAAGCGGCCAGAGCCGAGCATCCGAGAGCAATATCGGTGCGAGGGTCATCGCAAGGAAATTTTTTTGGTGTACCTGCGACCGCCCGGGCTGTTACGCTGATCAAGGGCCGCTCCGGAATCGGGGGAATCGGGGACGTCCACCACGTTTACCTGATTTCAGCAATCTCAGCAAATCAGGTAAACGTGGTGGACGTCCCCATATTCCGGTGTGGATCTCCTGCTCTTTCGAGGTCTGACCTTGACGCAAGACAAGAATCTGGTCCGAGCGGTCGGCCGATGGGATTTGATCGCCCTGGCGATCAATGGCGTAGTCGGGACCGCGATTTTCGGTCTCCCGGCGAGCATTGCCGCGCTGACCGGGCCTTGGAGCCCGCTTGCCTGCCTGGTTTCCGGCGGATTCGTAATGCTGATCGTGCTTTGTTTCGCAGAGGCAGCGACGCTGTTTGTGGGGACCGGCGGGCCTTATCTCTATGCGCGGGAAGCATTTGGAAACACGCTGGGGCTGGCCGGCGGTTGGATGATGTGGCTGGCCAGGGCGACGGCATTTGCCGCGAATTCAAACCTGATGGTTTCGTTTGTCGCTTACTTTGTCCCCCAATGCAGCCGGGGACTGCCCCGGGCGGCGCTCCTTGTCGGCATCACCGGCGTGCTTACCTCGGTCAACTACTGTGGCGTACGCCGGGGCGCTCTGTTGGGCGATGTGCTCGCCATCGCAAAACTTGTCCCGATCGTTGCGTTCGTCGTAATCGGGATGTTCTTCGTCCGGCCGGAACTGTTCAAGGGTGGTTTCCCCGTTTCGCAGGCCGCCTTCTCACAGGCGGTTTTACTGTATGGCTATGCCTACAGCGGTTTCGAATTCGCCGCGATTCCGGCGGGAGAAGCCAAGACCCCGAAGCGGGATCTTCCGGTGGCCATGGTCGCCGCTTTGCTGATCGCTGCGGCGCTCTACAGCGGGATCCAGTTCGTCTGTGTGGGGACCCTCCCGGGGCTCGCCACATCTCAGACTGCCGTTGCGGATGCGAGCGCGCAGTTCATGGGCCCGATCGGAGGGATGTTCATTGCACTGGCCGCCCTGGTTTCGATTTCGGGCAATCTCAGCGCCCTCACTCTCGTGGCGCCGCGTTTGACGTATGCTCTCGCGAGCGACGGATTGCTCCCCTCCTGGCTCGCCGCGGTCCATAGCAGGTACAGGACGCCGCACACTTCGATCCTGCTGTTCGCCGGGCTTACGCTCGCGCTGGCCTTGAGCGGTAGCTTTGTCACAATGCTCAGGATCAGTGCTGTAGCCAGGATTGTTCCGTATGCCCTTACCTGCCTGGCGGTGCCGGTCCTGCGCAGGAAATATCCCGAGGAGCGGGAGCGCTTCCGGCTGAAGGGCGGGCCCGTGATCCCGGTGCTCGCAGTGGTTCTCTGCATCTGGCTTCTCACCCAGAGCCCGGCCGGCGACCTTCTCGCCGCGGGAGCGGCCCTCGCGCTGGGCTTCCTGTTTTACGGCGCCACCCTCCTGTGGCGCCGCGCGCACCCAGCGCAAAAGGCAGCTTCAGAAGACAGGGACTAGCAGTAGCGCATCAAGGCCACACGCACCCCGGCAGGCAAGACAGATAAGGGCAGCTTACCGGCGCCACCCGATTCCGGGGAAGATGCTGCAACCGTAAGTCCTTTGTGTTATTTGGTGAGCCGTGAAGGAATCGAACCTTCAACCTACTGATTAAGAGTCAGTTGCTCTGCCAGTTGAGCTAACGGCCCACCCTGTTGTGGGAATTCAGTCTCGCAAGCGGCACCGCAATACTTCGATAATCGTAAACCCGAATGCGACGGGCATTAGCCTAACATGATCCGACTATATTTTGAAGCCCGTTTTCGAGGCAAACACACCTCACGATTCCCGTTTGGCTTGACAGCATTCCCGACCGCACTATACTACATCGTTACTGCTTCGGGCGGCCGGGTGGCGGCTATGCCCGGCTTCATAATCGCCGGCGAAAGAGCACCATAGACGCATGCCAATGATATCTCACATAATCCGTCTTTATAGGTTGGGACGCACACCTGCCCCTGCAGCCGCGCGTTACCTGGGTGTCGAGAGGGAGATTCACCTGTGAAAAAACATTTCAGCAAAATCATGGTTACCGGCGCCCTGGGTCAGATCGGGACCGAACTTACCATTGCCTTGCGCGCCCGTTACGGGGCAGAAAACGTCATCGCCACCGACTGCCGCCCTCAACCGTCCCGGAAACTAAGGGACTCCGGCCCGTTTCATACTGTTGATGTCATGGACATAGACGCGTTGGACCAAGTCATCAGGCAATACAATATCGATACCGTGTTTCACCTGGCGGCTCTGCTCTCCGCCACCGGGGAGCAGAAGCCCCAACTCTGTTGGCATGTTAACATGGACGGCACCTTCAACGTTCTCGAGCTCGGCGTGCGTTACCAGATGGCGCGCGTCATCATCCCGAGCTCCATCGCGGTGTGGGGCAAAGGGGTGCCTCTCGAAAATACGCCCCAGGAGACGGTATTAAAGCCTGCCACCATGTACGGCATCACCAAGGTCTGCGGCGAGTTGCTGGGCGACTATTACGTCGACCGTTTCGGCCTCGACGTCCGCGGCTTGCGCTATCCGGGGATCATCTCTCACCAGACTCCGCCGGGCGGAGGCACTACCGACTACGCAGTCGCCATCTTCTACGACGCGGTTGCCAAGGGCAGCTACACCTGCTTTGTCCGCGAGGATACGGTCCTCCCCATGATGTACATGCCGGATGCGATCCGGGGCACGATCCTGCTGGCGGAGGCCGATTTCTCGCGGCTGCGACACCACTCGGATTTCAATATCGCCGCCATGAGCTTCAGCGCCGGCGAGCTCGCCGAGGCCATCCAGCAGCATCTTCCCCACTTCAAAGTCTCCTACGAACCCGACTATCACCAGGCCATCGCCGACTCCTGGCCACGGTCCATCGACGATTCCTCCGCCCGCGAGGAATGGGGATGGAAGCCGGAATGGGATCTGGCATCGATGACACGGGACATGATCGAGCACCTGAGAAACAAGTAATGAGTGATGAGTGATGAGTGATGGTTGCGCAGTAATGGCTCCTCTGAGCATTCCCGCTTACTACTCACTCATAACTCATGACTCATCACCTTGAAGCAGTGAGGATCGGCTTTACGCCGCGCGCTTGCTCGAACAGCCGGCCGCGTTCTTCGTCCGTGAGCGGCGTCGCCGCCCATGCCAGTTCGACCGCCATGCGGTAGAGTTGCTCGTCTCCCGGCGGTAGAAGGGCAGTCACATCCTCAGAGAGGGAAAAGCGCATTGCCTGCAGGGCAAGCACAGGGTCATCGATCGGGCGATACCAGCAGTTCGGATAACGCCGTGTTTCCAGACGCCGCCGCACGGTGTGGGCTAACGACTTGAGCGCTACGCAGGCGGTCCCCGCCGATCGCGCTTTTGCCAGCACCTGGGGCCCGAAATTACCGCGTGCGCAGCAGACGAAATTGACCGGGAAAAGAATGGAGTCAAAGCGGAAGCGGTCCAGAAGCACCAGGGATATCGGGACTGAATGCGAGGAAAAGCCGATAAAGCGAACGAGCCCTTGCTCCCGGGCGCGCAACAGGAACTCCGCCGCGCCTCCGGGTGCGAGGATCTCCTCGGCGTCTGCCGCCTTGTTCACGGCATGGAACTGGTACAGATCCAGATAATCGGTACGAAGGCGTCGCAGCGATCGCTCCAATTCCAGGCGAACGCCTGCAACGGAATGTTGCATTGTCTTGCTGGCAAGGAAGATATTCCTGCGATGGGATGCCAGAGCCGCGCCGAGCTTGTCTTCGGCTTCCCCATCGCCATAGGAAGGTGCTGCATCAAAATAATTGACGCCGCTCTCAATGGACTGGGCAACGAGGCGGTTGACCGGCTCCCAGCCCATCCCCACAAGCATCAGCCCGCCAAATCCCACGACGGACAGGTTTACTCCAGGCCGGTAACTTCGCTTCGGCAGGGGGTCAGACCTCGATGACCTGTTTTGTCCTTCAAGAAAAAAAGATTCAAGGTTTGACCCCATATTGCTGAAGCAGGCTCCCAGCCGCAAAACCTTATCCGGCGGATACGATCAATTCGGTGTATGGGAATTACGGCTTGGATCAGCGTCGAGGAGTCGGACTCCTCGTCCCCGCGTCCCTCTATAGCTTCACCACATCTTGGGCCTGGAGACCTTTGGGTCCTTTCGCTACGGTGAATTCAACCTGGTCGCCTTCACTGAGCGACTTGAAGCCGGTTGCCTGTATTGCGGAGTGGTGGACGAAGACATCATCTCCGGATTCACGTTTAATAAAGCCATATCCTTTTTCATTGTTAAACCACTTCACTGTGCCTTGTTCTTTCATTTTTCCTCTTAACAGATGCTAATCCTGCGCCGGCAGGGGTGTTATCGGATCACCTTCAATTTAGCTGTTGGCGCTTGTTCGTGGGATCCTAACCGGAAACGCCAAGCCCTTCCAAGAGTCTGCGGTTGGCGTTCCTAACGCGGGGGCAGCCACCTGATCGGGTTGGGTCGAATATACATATGTGATGGGCAAGATTCAATAAAATTAATCATTCTAAGCACCTGCGGCATGCCAAACGCAAAAACCAAAGAACCTGACGTTTCCGAATGGCCATTTCGGACCGGACCGATGGAATCGTGAAACGCCAAGAAAAAGTGCCGCAGCCGGTCCCGGGAAAAACAGAGTTGTTCGCCGCCGGCTGGAAGTGCGGTAGTATTGGGCGCACCAAGATCAACGGATGACAATGTCCTTACCTATGCACAGGCGGTTGTATGGAGCTCTGGCCAGCTATGCCGTTCTGGCGCTGATCGGAGCCTTGGCGCTAGACGGCCTCCTTCGGGGGGGAGTCCTCTGCTTTCTTGCCATCCTGGCTGTCAAGACCCTGGCTCACGCAAAAAAAGACGAGGAAATGTAATGGAAGCCGGCAAGAAAGGCGTCTGGTCCCCTCGATTTATCACTTCCGCGGCAGCACCAACCCGTAGATAATTGGGGGCGCGCGGAATGCCTGGTGACATTCGTAACCTGATACCAATCTCTTTTCCATGATCCGAGGAGTCGTTATGGCTGAAGCTAAGAATCCGACAGGCCCTCCGAAACACAAGCCTTATGTTCCGTCCGACATGAAAATGAGCGAATTCACTCTGAGGGCCATTATCCTCGGCCTTCTGATGACCGTCATCCTGGGCGCTGCCAATGCATACCTGGGATTGAGGGCAGGCATGACGATAGCGGCGACCTACCCGGCCGCTGTCATCGGCATGTCGCTATTGCGCCTGATGCGAGGATCGCTGCTGGAAGAAAACATGGCGAGAACCATCGGCTCGATCGGCGAGTCCGTTGCCGCCGGCGCGGCATTCACCATTCCGGGATTTGTGCTCGCGGGCTTGTGGCCGGGGCTCGGGATGGAAAAGTTCTGGCAGTCGACCGCGCTCATGGTCATTGGCGGCCTACTCGGCATACTTTTCGTTACGCTGCTGCGCCGCGTGATGGTAGAGGATACGGAACTTCCCTTCCCTGAATCGGTCGCGGCTTCGGAAATCCACAAGGCCGGCCAGCGGGGCTCCAGGGCTGCAAAGATCCTCTTCGCCAACATGGGCTTCGGAGCGCTAATCAATGCGCTTGGACAGTTCAACATCTTTACGCCTGTGAAAACCTTCACCATTCATATCGGCGAGATCGGCAGGAGCCTGCTCCTGCGGACCAGCCTCAATCCCAACGTAACCACGGTGACGACCGGGGGCGTGAGCACGTTCAATTCACCGGCAATCAGCCCCGCGTACATGGGGGTGGGCTACATCATCGGCCCGCGCCTGGCAGCGTTGAACTTTGCCGGTGGCCTGCTCGCCTGGGGACTGCTGGTTCCATTGCTCACCTACATGCTCGGCCCGGAATTGAGAACCAGGATTCAGGAAACCCTGCCCCCGAATGCTCCGGTTGACTGGGGTGCCCTGTCGGGCGCCGTATACTTCTCGATCGTGCGGCCGATCGCCGTCGGCGGCATGCTTGTGGGCGCCGGCTACACGCTTTTCCGCATGCGCAAGCAGCTCGGTGTCGGTATGGCGCGCGCCATTAAGGATTTGCGAAAATCCACAGAGACTCACCAAACCACGGAACGCCATGAGATCGACCTGAACATGAAGGCCGTCTTTATCGGTGTCGCGCTGGTCTTTGTTGCCATGATCGGGCTCTACTACTTCTTCATTTCCGGCGCCGGGAATCTGAGCAACAACACCGTGGTTGCCGGTGCAATCGGTGCCGCAGTGGTCATGATCATCCTGGGATTTTTCTTTGCGGCGGTTTCCGGCAACCTGGTCGGCATGATCGGCTCGTCCAACAATCCGGTGTCCGGCCTTACGCTCTGCACGCTCGTGGTCGCGGCGCTCCTGATGGTGGGTCTCGGCGTCGCCGGCGTCGGCGGTGTTGCGGCGGTGCTCGGCGTGGCGGCGGTGGTGTGCGTCTCCTCCGCGGTCGCCGGCGAGATGCTGCAGGACCTGAAGGTAGGCCACATCCTCGGAGGCACTCCGGCCAAGATGCAGATCGGCGACATCTTCGGCATTATCCTGGCGGCGCCGGTCCTGTTCTTTGTGCTGATGCTGCTCGACAACGCGTATCACTTCGGCAGCGCGCAACTGGCGGCTCCTCAGGCCGGACTCATGGCCATGCTCGCCCGGGGAATCGTCGGCGGCGATATGGCGTGGCCGCTGGTAGTCGTCGGCATCCTGATGGGCTTCGCGCTGATCATGGTGCAGGTGCGCAGCCCCATGCTGTTCTCGGTCGGCATGTATCTGCCAGTGGAAACGACGTTCGCCATCTTCGTCGGCGGCGTCATCCGCTGGACAACCGACAAGCTCCGAGACCGCCGGAACCTCAATGATGCCCAGAAGGCCCGCGTGGAGAATGCCGGGGTGCTTACGGCCTCAGGCCTGATCGCTGGAGAGGCGCTGTGCGGGCTTGTGATCGCCGGCATCTATCGCGGCGTCCCGCCGCCGATCCTGGAGTCGCCTCATTGGATCGGCATGATCGTCGCGGCGGCAGCCCTGATCTTCGTCATGATCAAGGTGCCTCTGGCCAATGCCGGCAGCCCGGATGAACCGGCTCCGCCCACGGCAATCATGTAAGAGAGAGCAAAAGCCACGAAGTGCACGCGAGCGTTTCCGTGCACTTCGCGCTTTTGGAGATTTCCCCCGATATCGCGAAGCTGTATATTGTGAATGCAGGCCCAAAGGAGGCAATCATGTCTGAAGCTATTGAGGGATTGAAGCCGGTACTGGTATGGAAATATTTCGCCGAGATTGCGCGGATTCCGCGCTGCTCCGGGAACGAGGCCGCCATCAGCAAGCATATCGTGGCTACGGCAAAAAAACTCGGCCTGGCAGCAAAAGCGGACGCGGTGGGCAACGTGGTGGTGAGGAAACCTGCCTCGACGGGCCGTGAGGGTGTACGGAGCATCGTCTTACAGGGCCATCTCGACATGGTTGGCGAGAAAAACAAGGACAAAGTCCACAATTTCGAGAAGGACCCGATTGAACTGGTACGCAAGGACAATGTGATGATGGCCAACGGCACGACCCTCGGCGCCGATAACGCCGTCGCCATAGCCGCCAGCCTGGCGATCATGGCAGACCGGTCGCTGGAACACGGGCCGCTGGAGTTTCTCTTCACCGTGGACGAGGAGAGGGGGCTGACAGGAGCCAAAAGCCTCACCGGCGACTTCCTGGAGAGCAGGATCCTCTTGAATCTGGATTCCGAAGAGGAAGGCGAGCTCTATGTCGGCTGTGCCGGCGGGCGCGACACCAACGCCTCGTGGAAGGCTGATTTCAGCCCGGCACCGGCCCAGGCAATCGCCGCACTCCTGAAGGTGTCGGGATTGCGCGGCGGCCACTCAGGGCTGGAGATCGACAAGGGAAGAGGAAATGCCATCAAGATCATCAACCGGGTGCTGCTGGAGCTTGCGCCGCTCGGGGCCAGACTCTCCGCCATCGAGGGCGGCAACAAGCGGAATGCGATTCCTCGCGAGGTGGAAGCGAAGTTGTACATCCCCAAGAAAGCGTGGGACCAGGCTGCAGAGCTCGTCGGCAAGTACAACCGGACCATCAAGGCCGAATTCGCCACTGTGGAACCCGGACTCGAAATCCATATCGCCCCGTTGAAGGGCGCGAGAAGAGGGAAAGTCCTGAAGAGTTCACTCCAGAAAAAGCTCTGCAAGACCCTCTCCGCCCTGCCCCACGGCGTGATTAAAATGAGCCCGGACATTCCCGGCCTGGTCCAGACCTCCACCAACCTTGCCATCATTGCCACCGGCACAAAATCCATCACGGTTGCCACGAGCCAGCGCAGCTCCGTCGCTTCTGAAATCGAAGAGATCTGCCGGACCGTGGCAGATGTTTTTGAGCTGGGCGGCGCGGAGGTCCATGGTTCGGACGGCTATCCGGGCTGGAAGCCGAATCTGGAATCTGAGATTCTGACGATCGCCAAGGAGACTTACAGGTCGCTTTGCGGGCGGGAGCCGGCGGTAAAGGCCGTTCACGCGGGGCTGGAATGCGGCATCATCGGAGAGAAGTTTCCCGGCATGGATATGGTGTCGTTTGGACCGACGCTCGCCGGCGTGCACTCTCCCGACGAAAAGCTTTACATCGACACGGTGGAGAAATTTTGGGACTATCTGCTCGCCATCTTGAAGAGCATGAAGTGAAGCGCAGGCGGGGTGATCATCGGGATTGCCCCCCGTGCCTCTGCAATCCTTGAAATGCCGCACGCCGGCATTCAAGCAAACCCGGACTCAGGCAACCATGCAAACATCTCCGGAGATCCGAAATAAACTGGTTCTTGTCATCGGCGATCTGATTTGCCGCTGCATTGAAGAAGCCCGCAAGGTCCCCTTCATTCTGGACCAGGAGCAGGTTGTCGATATCCTGGTCGCCAGTCCCGACTATTTCGCCAAATTGGTAGGGGAAGAGCAGCGTGACCGCACCGAATATGCCAGAGACCGGCTCACCGCCAAGCTCGACGCTGTGATCGAACTCGGGCAGTTTGAAGCGCTCGATGCTTTCGACGTATCCCTTGCAAGCCACACGGGCGCCGAGGTTGATCTTGAACAGGTCCTGAGGCAGGTAAACCAGCTGACGCGGACTTTCGCTGTCTATTTCGGCAACATCGTCACCATTTTCGAGAAGGAATTCCAGCTGTTCGCAGGGCGTTTTCGCCAGCACCTGCAACAGTCCGGGATGGCGCTGAGGGCCACGGAACTCACTTCAAGGGATATGGCGGCGTTGGCGGAAAGGGCGGAAGCCTACCTGATTGGCGGTCACTTCCTCCAGGCATTCTCGTTCGACCGGGTGCTGAGTTCCCAGGTGATCACTAAAGAAGTCGCGGTTCTTCCTTCCCCGGAGTACTCACTGAGCCGAAACCTGATCAGAAACGCGCTGCAGGATGCGAACCTCTGCACAGCATTTGTGAAGTTCCTGCTCCGAACCTGCTACATCAGCCAGGGAAGTTGGCAGGACCTCTTTGTCATCCTCGTAGACCTTGTACATGAGGAGCCGGCACTGTTCAGCAAACCAGCGCTCATTGACCGGATTGAACAGGATGGCGTTTTTTGCTGCAATCTGCTCTGCGACTCCTTCGCCAATCTGCGGGCGTTTC
>CAYGWQ010000180.1:0-11095 GCA_964353465.1 uncultured Acidobacteriota bacterium
GAAGAAAAGCAGTCAAACTCACAACATAATAAAACTCAGAACATAAGGGCGGTGAATCCACTCGAGCGGATCCAGGACGACCAGGGTGGCGCCGCTGCGCGGGTCCGGAGGTGTTTCCATGGCCAGGTTGCCGTCCTCTAACGCGCCTATCCTCGACTCTACTCGGATCTTTTGTTCCCAAATAGTCCGGGCTGGCGCCCGCCGGTTCGGGAATAGCTCAGGCCAAATCCGAACTTGAACAACGGATCGTCCATATCAAACGGGACATCAGCAGCCTGCGCCATAACTGACGGCATATCGCCGGAAAGATCGAAAGGTATCTTGCCAGTGGGCGCGGCTTTGCCGAATACGATATCCAAAATCGCCGGATCGGCTGCGCCGAAGGCTCCGAACACGGCAGCCAAGCTGTTGATGAACTCCGTTCCTCACCCAGGTCTCGCCATACGCTCCTTTAGGTTGCCTCTGAATTTAATTGACGCTTGCCCGGGATTTGATGTAGAAAAAAGCCACCTGGCATACATTAACAGACTCTAAACGTGGTAATCTGGCTTGTCTACCAACCTTAAGAATTTCCAACTAAAGCTGTCGGGAGGAATTGGATTATGGCTATTCGAAGAATCCTGCTATTGACCTGCTTTCTGCTGCTATTGGGTTCGCAGGTCTATGGTCAGGTCGTAACCAGTAACCTGATAGGGACCCTGACCGATCAACAGGGCGCGGTCCTTGCCGGGATTGATGTTCAACTTACGGAACAGGCGACCAAGACGGTGCGCACGTCCCAGACCAGCGCGGTTGGGGTCTTCCGCTTCACGAACCTGACCCCGGGAACGTACGCTCTTGACATCACGGCTCAGGGTTTCAAGAGCTACACGGAGACTGCGATCAACATCGCAAGCAGTGAGACGCGAGACTTGGGAAAGATTGTGCTGCAGATTGGCAACATCCAGGAGCGGATCATCGTGACCGCCGAGGCGACGCCGGTTCAGACAGCGTCAAGCGAGAAATCCGCGACCATCACTGGCGATCAACTCAACATGATCGCCTTGAAGGGCCGCGATCTGTTCGGCTTCATGACGCTGATTCCCGGCGTTGTGGATACAAGTACAGGAAGAGACGTCACATCCCCAAACGCCATCGGTGGCTTCTCCATTAACGGAGGAGGCCAGAGGGGCTTCCTGGTTGATGGCGTTGCCGACATGGACACTGGGTCCAACGGCACCGTCCACTTCGAGCCAAACATGGATTCAATTGGTGAGATCCGGGTTCTGACGTCCAATTTCCAGGCAGAATACGGGCGGCAGGCAAGCGGATCCATCAGCGTGGTAACCAAGAGCGGCGGCCGTGATTTCCATGGCAGCGGCTGGTGGAACAAGCGGCACGAGCAGTTCAATGCCAAGGACTTCTTCGACAACTTTAACAACGTGCCCAAGACTCCATACCGCTACGATGTTTTTGGCTACACGATCGGAGGCCCGGCCTACATCCCCAAGCTTTTCAACAGGGATAAAAGGCTGCTGTTCTTCTTCTTCTCGCAGGAATACACGAAACAGCTTCCTGTTGCGACCACCACCTACGCCAGAGTGCCGACGCTTGAGGAACGGAAGGGTGATTTCTCCAAGAGCTACAACAATAATGGAGCGCTGATCACCGTTCGGGATCCCGTCACCAAGGTACCATTCACAGGCAACAAGATCCCCAGCAACTTGGCCGATCCGACCGGCCTGGCCATCCTCAACTTTTTCCCCGAGCCAAACCGTTGCGACGTGAACCCCGTAACCGGCTGCTGGAACGAGATGGATGCGGGTCAGACTTACAGGCGCAACTACCGGTACGTTAGCACTGGGCCGCATCCGCGGCGCAACGACATGTTGCGGTTTGACGGGTACCCGACTCCCAAGCTGAACCTATCCTATAGGTGGGCCAATGACTTCGACGACATGGACGGCTCTTACAACATGCAGTTCTACGTCCCGAGTCAGAAGGCGTGGCTGCCTTATACCGAGAAGCATCCGAACCCAGGCCACGGCCACGTCATATCGGCGACATACTCACTTAGCCGAACCCTGGTGAACGAGTTCAATTTTGGGAAGAGTTGGAACAGCTGGGATTGGTACATCAAGTACGAAGACCAAGTCGCTCGGGATAGGATGAACAACCCACCTCATTGGTTCGACGAGAACGATCCCGATTTCAAGGTTGTAGGAAACCGTCCCGGAGGCAATGGCGAGGGAAATCTTAACCATGCGGTCTACATTCCAGGGGTCTCCTTCGGCGCCCCCAGCGCGACTCAGACGGGTTTCAGCCAGTCTCGTCCCTATACCAATTACAACGACATTTACTCTGTTACCGACAACGTCAACTGGATACTCGGACGGCACAGCCTCAAGGTAGGCATATACTGGGAACGCACCGCAAAGCTCCAGCAGGGGGGACAAGGTGCCTACCTGGGAACCTATAACTTCGGATACGATTTGAACTCTCCGGCCGACACGGGCAACGGGATCGCCAACGCCTACATGGGCATTGTGAACTCATACAGCGAGGGGAAGAGAGTCGTAGGCAATTTCGTCTTCAGAACCTGGGAGGGTTTCGTGCAAGATAACTGGCGCGTGCACCCGCGGCTGACGCTGGAGCTGGGTTTACGGCTGAGCTACTTGAAACCTCAAGAGAACACCAATCTGGGATCGGCGGCTTTCTTGTCCGCCAGCTTCAACCCGGCTAAAGCAGCCAGGCTGTACTACCCGGGCTACGATGCGGCGGGGAAGCAGGTGGCGGTGGACCGGCTCACGGGAGCGACTGCGCCCCGCGCTCTGGCTGGCTCTTTAGTCCCCTGCTCGGTCGGTGGCTATTCGGTTTGCCCCGACATCAACAACGGAATGGAAGTGGCCGACGGCAACAACCCCAAGATGCCGCTGACAATGTTCACAGTGCCGGCGATAGGTCTGGGCCCCCGGTTCGGCTTCTCGTGGGACGTGTTCGGCAATGGCAAGACCGCGTTGCGAGGAGGCTTCGGCCGGTTCTTCAATCGGGGGGACGGCAACCAGATCATGCCTATGAACGGTAATCCGCCTGTGACCAGATCTTCGACACAGTATTTCACCACCATCAGCGGCGTGGCCCAGACGGCTAGCGGAGCGTTTACACCGCAAAGCCCCGGCCAGAGTACCATTGGGGAGCAACCGTATGAAGAGGCCATGAACGCGAGTTTCGGGATCCAGCAGGACCTCGGTTTCGAGACGGTTCTGGACGCGTCCTATGTGACAAATCTGCGGCGGCACATCCGGCAGAACCGTAACATCAACAGTATTCCGAAGTTCTCACGGTACGATCCGGCAAACGCTGACCCCTGGAGCCCCACTACTCCGAAGCGTTCTGTTTCCGACAGTTACTTCCGGCCATACCAGGGCTGGGACACGATAAATATGGGCTCCTTCGAGGGGAGCACATATTACCATTCTTTGCAGGTTCAGGCGCGGCGCCGTATGTCGCGGGACCTGCAGTTTAGTGCGGCGTACACATGGGCGAAGACCATGATTTACGGCGTCATGAACGACTTTCCAGACACTGTGACCAAGCGGCCGGATGGAGTCGCCCACGTCTTTGCACTCAGCTACGTCTACAACCTGCCTGGCCTTGGAAAACGCCTGGGGAGCAAAGTGTTGGGTGCAGTCCTGGACGGATGGACGCTCTCCGGCATTACCCGCTTCCAGACCGGGACCCGGATGACGCCAAGCTTTTCTTGGAGCGGCACGTCCACGTCCAGACCGGCCCCCGAGATGACCGGCTCGGCCGATGGCGCCCGGCTCAACCTCCTTGGCAACCCGAACCTTCCGAAGAGCGAGCGCACCTTTTACAAGCAATTCAACACCGCGATGTTCGCTCCGCCAACTCCTTGCAGCTGGGAAAACAAGACTGACGCCTGCTTCGGAAATATGGGGTGGAACATTCTGACAGGTCCCGGCGTGAACAACTGGGACATGACGTTCGCCAAAAGGATCCCGCTCGGGCTGCCCGAGCGATACACGCTGCGGTTCCGGGCCGAGGTGTACAACATTTTCAACCACACACAGTTCAGTGGCGTGGACACTTCGGCCGAGTTTAATGTCACCACGCTCCTGCAGACCGATGTGAATTTCGGCCGTTTCACATCGTCTCGCCCGCCGCGTCAGATGTCTTTCTCGCTGCGTTTCGAATTCTGATACGCAGCAGCGTTGCGGAGCCTCGACACGAGGCGGGTTGAGCCTTCACCCTGGGGGAGAAACGGTGGGTGGCTCCCCCAGGGGAACCTCTACATTAAGGTGGGTCGATGCGGTGCGCCAGTTCAAGGAACTGTTCGGGGTAGAGAAAGTCGCCACGGCCCGGTGGCGCCACTTTGCTGATGCCCGAGTTCTGGCACCAGGGGCATGCGAAGTTTCAGGACCAGCTTCCCGCGGTCAGTGTGAGTGACCCGGGATAGAAATGGTAGAAGGGCTTCTTCTCCACAGGATTCACGGCGATCGACGAAACGGCGCCATGGATCAGTGTCTTGAGAATTCCCTGGTCATTCACCCGGGTTCTGCACCAGCCGAGGCCTCCGGGTGCGATTTCGCATCGCAGCTCGCAGGTCTTGCAGCGCGCTTTTCCGTCGGCCCGGCTCTGAAGGAGCGCTTTCCGGATAAAGAGATCCTCTGCTGATTTCATCGACGCAATTGCCTCCGGCATCTTGAACAGAAATCGTAACTCTTCCAATCGGTATCTGCCAGCGAGTTGGAAAACGTCATGACACAGAGGCGGTCGTCACAATGCCGCAGGCCGAAAACGTGCCCCAGCTCATGAATGGCCTCCTTCGAGGCCCGTTGCCGAAAGAGACCCATGTCGTCGGGCAGCCTGTAATAGATCTGCCGAAGGCGGGGGAGCGCAATGATAGCTCTGCGGTTTGCCCGGTCTGCCAGCCCGAATACGAAATTAAGGTGCGACACGTACAAGTCCAGATCGGCGACAGCGAGAGCACAGGCACTGCTGCCTGGATCCACGTTATCCAAGACTGCATCGGCAAGATACTGTCGGCGCTGCGCATTCCAGGCGAACGACGGATGCGGCAACGGCCGGCCGGAGCGGCACGGCATGGCGAAAGCCCTCGGCAGGTCCACAGCAAGCCAATCGCCCACCTCAGCCGGCACTCGACCTGCGGCGATAAGCAGTATTACGTTCCTCGTCATTCATGCAGCCTCAGAAGATGTTGGTCAGCGAACGGACCGACCGGTTTAGCGGCTGATTTGTCTGCCCATTATCCCTTTCCAGGTGTGGAATCCTGCCGGAGCAGTTCGGAATTGGATTTGGAGAGCCGGGAACTTGACCTAAAAACCCGGGAATTCTTTCGATTTTGCCAGCAAACTCCTGTTTTGCCGGAGACTCACAGAATTTGACAATTCCCGGAGTCCAAGGCGCCTGCGGCACAAGGCGTTTTCATGCGGCGAAGGGTGCGCCACGGCGCAGGAGAGGCTGCTTTGAAAATAGCTCTTTGAGAACCTTTGAGGCCTTTGAGCCTTAGAGGTTGGTCGGCTGCCTAACCTCAAAGACTCCAAGCACTCGAAGATTCTCAAAGATATGCATCATTTTCATGCGTCACAGGGTGCTCCCCGGCGCATGAGGGACCGTTCTAATTTCCAGCGGAGGGTGCTGCAGAGCCGGTTTCCCGGCGCTGGTACTCATCCCACAGCGACTTGGACGCATATGCGCGCAATTCGACTTGCGGCCGCAACTCGACGTAGCGGTCGAAGATGCTCATGTACATCTCCCTTTGTCCCGGCGGCGGCAGTTCGTACAGTTTCCGAATCAGCACAGGTTCCATGTCGGGGGTAATGAGAATCACCGGAGCGATGGGAGCTGAATCGGATACCCCATTCCACCAGCCGACCGCCGTGAACCGTCGAAGGTACCAGGGCAGAGGCCAGAGGTTCTCACGGCTGATGATCTGAATCGGCATCGCCAGCTTTGCCGGATGCGCTCGCGCCAGGCCCTCCAGTTGCCGGACGATGGTATAGACGTCTTTGCCGGTATGGGCATACACCCATGGATTGCAGGGATCCGCTTCATAGCGGAAACTGCAGGCCCACGCCTGCCATCCCAGATGGAGCATTGCGGCCAGGAAAAGTGCGACGACCGCCCCGCGTGCTGCCGGCCTGCGCAGGACTCTGAGCAGCGAAACAGCCCCCATACCCGCCAGCAGGATCATCCCATGCAGAAATCCGAGCAGATTCCACGGCGCCTTGTAGGGAATGAGGCTATAGACAACAACCATGAGCAGGGTATAGATCGCCAGAAAACGCGACACATTCGGGTTCATTCCGGCCAGACCTTTCCGGAAGGCCGCTACACCGCCGACGACAGCCAGCGCGATAATCAGAGCTTCCGTCCACACCGGTCTGCCGTTTTCCCGAAAATACAGCAAGAGGTTGAGGTAATAGTGCCAGGGGTGCTCGTGGAAGGTCGCGTGACCCGATCCGCGCCAGAAATAGGTCCGATAGGCTAACACCGAGTCGACCATCCCGCCGGGATGGCTTAGAAATGAGGATAAAAGCAGACCCGCAGTCAGTATGGCAGCTGCCGCGGCCAGCACGATATGTTTTATAGGTATTGTGATTCGAAAAGCCGAATCGCCGCGCATCCTGGTTGTGGAGAGCAACAGAAAGGCCGCCAGACCCATGCAAGTACCTGCAATAATTACCGTCTCCTTCGTCGCGTACATCAATCCCAGGCATAGGCCCATGCCAATGGCCCAGGCGGCCCCGCCCTGCCGGAGGTAGCGGACAGCGGACAGCACCGCACAAAAGGTAAGAAGTACAAACAGAGTCTCGTGGATGTAATACCGGCTGTAGTAGACCATGGCCGGGGAGATCGCCGTGAGCAATGCAGCGCAGAACGCCGCCGGGAAGCCAATGTAGGGGATCAGGAAAACATGGGCGGCGACGAGCAACACTCCGGCTGCGGCCGGGACGACGCGGAGTGTGACCTCGCTGATTTCCGCGTAGCGCGCTGCGCTCATGAGTTTGGCAGGCAGCAGGGTCACATAGTAGAGAGTCGGCCCGTGGAAATCGACCGTCGAGTATTCATATTTCCCCTGCTCCAATAGAATGCCGAACTTGGCCGCGTGGACAGCCTCATCGCAATGCATGGGGCGCTGCGCAAGGAGAGGGAAGCGCAATAGAAAGGCCAGCAACACAGGAACGGCAAAGGCCAATAATTGGCTCCGGGATAGACTGCCGGGGCTTGGGGATGAATGGTTGCTGCCCTGATCCTGCATCCGATGCACTCTATCATTGAGGACAGCGGATGCGCAATCGTGACGAAACAAACGGCACAGTAAGGATCTGGTTGAGGAATCCGGATTATCGCCAGTCACGAATGGCACTGATTTAAGGATGTGAGCCCTGAAAGGCGCTGCAGATCGGCCTAGGGTGAAACCCTGGGATCAGTCGTGACGAGTTGAGAACAGCCCTGAAGGACGAAGCAGCCTGCGCCGCCCTTTCAGGGCTGATTCCTTGCTCTACGTCAGTTCCCAGGGCTTGCGCCCTGGGCTTTGCTGCTGGACCCTTTCAGGGTCCCAATGGAAATCTTTAACCTAGTGCCATTCCCGCCGGTCACCGGAATTGCAGCAGCTCACGAAATGACTTGAGGGCCATCAGCCAGGTGCCGTCTTGAAGTTGCAGCGGCGCAGGATCGGCCACACCCAATCGTGCAGGACCATCCGCAGGGGCAACGACACGGTCGCCGTCTTCCACCTTCCAGGTGCGCCCGTCCGCGGTGAATGCCGATCTGATTCTCATCTTGCCGCCGGTGCGGGGATCAGCGTTGACGTGAAAAAAGGTGCGCCAGCCGTCCGCGATTCCGACAGTGTCGGAGACCGATCCGCCCAGATCCAGGATTGCGCCGGCAGTGAATTTCAACCCACCCCGGGAAATGCAGCGCAGCAGCCGCGGGCCGAGCGATAGCAGCATGACCCACTCGTTCTTCGTCTGGAACACATCGGGATCGGTCGCCTGGGGGTAGCGCGGATCGCGAAAGGCTTCGCCGATGAGTTGCCAGCTGAGACCGTCGCTTGATCTGAATGCCTGGATGCCGCCGTCTCGGTCTTTTGTGTATGCCCGATACGATTTGTCGACGAGGACGACCACATTCGGATCGGCGCCCCACAAATTGCAGGCACGCTTCTCCCAGGCGCCATTGGCCCTCTGCACCGCAGCCCCCAGGACTCCCGGGCGAGCGCCTGGGAAGGCATCAACATAAAGAAGAATCGGTTGCCCATCCGGCCCGGCAAACAATTCCGGCACCGAAGCCTGTTCGGCAATCGTTTCGCCTGCCACCGCCCAGGAGAGCCCGTCTTTGGATCGTGCCAGCAGCACACGATGGTTCCAAGGACCATCACCGGCCGCCGGGCGAGCCGGCACAGCAGCCGCTTTTCCTTGGGCGCCGGGCGTGCCGGGGCGCGGCGGACCGGTCACTGTCAGTAGCCAGCTTCCATCCTTCAGTTGCACCGCGCCGGGATCAGCGCCGGGCACGGACGCAAAGTTGCTCGAAACGTTCCAGCTTGCGCCGTCGCGGCTTTCCGCCACCCAGACGCCGCCGGGCTGACCGGGTTCGCCTGGACCGCCCGTGCCGAAAAAGCGCATGACCTCGCCATCCGACTGAGCATTACCCAGCCAGCGGCGGCGGCCCTCAATGCGCATGTCTTGCACGCGAGTGAAATTCAATCCATCTTTGCCGGTTGCGTGATAGCCCATGCCTTCACGAGGCCGCTCCTCCGGTGGCCGCGAACCTGCTCCCGTCACCCCGGGCGGCGCGCCCGCGCCATTGTCGGGAGCGAACAGATGAAACACACCCTGGTGCAGCACCACCGCGCAATCGATCACGGGCTGCCCCTCCAGGCCGAAACGAACACCCGGCTCGAACCTGTAATGGATACCGTCCTCGGAGATCGCCGAGTAAATGGCCGGGCGATCTTCTTCAAAGCGCCGCCCGCGCAGCGATGTGAAATAAAGGCGGATGCGGCCGTCCGGCAACGGCACCAGCGTCGGGTCGAACGGAAAACGCATGCCCTCCGGCAGTCCATCCACCTGAATTACTTGCGCCGCGGTCCATGTCCTGCCTTCGTCGCTGGAGAAATGCACGGCCACCTTGTCGAAATTTGCATCATCACTCTCAGGAAAATGCTGGTGGGCGGCGATCAACCGTCCGTCTTTCATGCGCGCAGCCGTGGGAACACCCGCGCGCGCGAATGTGCCCATCCGTTCCGGACGCCCGTCACGCGTGACGCGGAAGATGAGGACGTCGTTGTCCCACGGCCCCGGCTGGTTGCGATTGGGGCGGCCCTGCGCATCGAACGGCTGCGTGGCGCCCGGCAATGGAACGCCTCGGCCGGCACCGGGCGCGGCTGGGTCCGGGCCGGGGTTTTGCGCAGGGCGTTCCTGCACCTTGAAAAACATCTTGTAGCCGTCCTTCCAGCGGATCACATAGGGATCGGTGACTTGTTCGCCGGCATTCGCAATCAAACGCACGCCCTCCTCCCGCGCCCAGCGGATGCCGTCACTGGAGAGAAAACTGTGGATTTCGTTGCGCTCCGGCTTGCGCTGTTCGAAGGCGTACAGGCGCAAGGTGCCTGCATCTTTCAGAAGAGGCGCCACGGTGCCATACCCGCGCAGATCCAGCTCCTGCAGGTAGCGGAAATCGCGCCCATCCTTTCCGGTTGCAATCACCGTGTTGCCGCCGCCGAAGACGTACATGAACCATGTGTTCTTGAAGGTAAAAACATCCGGATCCACCAGGTTTGGATGGCGGAACGCGACACCCGCCTCCCGGAATCGGATGCCGTCGTCGGAAAGAGCCAGGTGAATCTCGTGCTCCGCTGCCTGGCGGGCCGGATCGCCGCCTGCGTCGGAAGCGAAATAATAGAGCCGGAACTTGCCGTCGGCATCCCTGAGGACACTCGGGTCGACGGCCTTGAAGGCGGGGAGGTTTTCGATCGTGAATGCCTGCTTTTCAAAATGGATGCCGTCACGCGAGCTGGCGCAGCCGACGGATTCCGGCAAGCCGCGGCCGCGGTCGGCGTCCACGTAATAGAGAAGGATGCGGTCGCCGTCCGCCACCGCGCAGGGCACCGAGGCGTGTTCGATCCTCACGCCCTCGTCGCGCGTCCAATTCAGCCCGTCCCGGCTGGAGGCGCTGAGAATTTTGTGGCTGTAGGGTCCGCCCGCAGGAGGTCCTTGCGCCGGCGGCTGGATGGGCGCGACTGCTCCCCGTGCGCCTCCCGGACTTCCCGGCCCGGCCTGACTGCTCCTGGTGGGTTCTCCACGCGGATGGTGGCGAAGCTGCAAGCCCCCGGGGTCCGATTCCCGTGTTTCCGGCAGGGTGACCGGAAATGTGGTTACCAGGACCGCAAAGAAACACAGGGGAATTCGCGGATTCATAAGCCGCATTATATAGGATATCCTTTGGAGAATCCCGAGGGACGCGGATAATCCGACAAGAGGATACCTGGTTTTCCAGAGCCAGGGCACTTAGAGAGTGCAGTTAAGGCGCATTTAATAAAACGAATCACAAAAACCTCAAAGGACCAAGAAAGGTCTTCGGAATAGCTTTGGCTGCGCCGGAGTGGCGGCCAAAGCATGAATCCGATGGACTATTCATCCCTCTTTGCCGGCATATCCTTTTTTCTTCGAGGTCTTTGAGGTCTTTGTGGTTCGATTGAAATCCGAACAGCTGATACTTATTGTCCGAATTGCAGCCCGGCCTCATGGCCGGCGGCGGGTGAAAAATTTGCGGACCTCCTCCAGAGTCAGGATGCCGTTGCCGTCCGCATCCATCCTGCTGAATACCCGTGGGCGCGCAAATTCCGCCGGAGTGAGCTTGCCGTCTTTGTTGGCGTCAAGCGCATTGAACTGCCTCTGGACCTGTGCCGGATCCAGATTGGCGTTCGGATTCAAGAGTTGGCGCGGAGCTGCAGCAGTTGCTCCTCTGCGCCGCCATTTTGATGCCTGCAGTTGGGCACTCCATTCGTCGAACAGCGACTTCAGCTTCTTCACGTCTTCAGGCCGCTCGATCGACAGGTTCTTGCTCTCCC
>CAYGWQ010000181.1:0-11078 GCA_964353465.1 uncultured Acidobacteriota bacterium
ACCACGTCGAGGTCCAGGTCGAGGTCCAAGTATTGGAACTTATCTTAGCGCTTAGGGGCTGAAGCCCGTAGCCACGTGTGGGGCTACGTATCAACTGGGCTCATCGGCTCCAACGGCAAATCAAACCAACCTGCATATTTCTGATGACCCGAGTACAGGGTATGCGCTGAGGACCAACGATACTCCTCAGGACGCTCGACTAGATTCCATCGCACCGGGTTGTGGTGAATGTAGTCGATGAGGTTCTCCAGATCCTTGTCGTTCCGGACCGTTCTATCAAAGGATTCTCTCTGCCATAGAGTGCCGGTCCGTGCACTGCGTCTATTGATGAGGCGGGAACTCCTCCCCTTCATTTTCCCGGTGATGGTTTCCAAACGATGGAATAATCGCTGGTCACACCATGCAGAGAGATGGGTGCACACCGGTATAGGCTGCAGAACGAGATGGGTGTGAGTGGACATTATCTCGTAGGCAAAGACCAGGCAGTCCCTTTTGTGATGGAGCAGGATTGCTTCTTCGACAATTTCAAACATCCATTCTTGAGTAAAGCAGCCAAAACAGGGATCCACTGAAAACCGGCAGTGATAGATACAGCCGGGACTGCGATAATGGGGCAGATTGCGGCGATACAACGCACCATCCTCCGTAAGCCCCATGTTCTGTCCTCCGTTAGGGGGGCAGGGCGCCCACAAGGAAGTTTCCGCAGCCTTGATTTCATTTCAGCCTGAGGCGAAATATTTTTCCCCACTCGTGGCCGCGGGCCTTAGCCCGCACAAGCTCGCCCAAGCGGACGGGCTGAAGCCCGTAGCCACGAGAGAGGGCGAAAGGATTGATGATTTTCGGAGAAGGACTGACCGGCCCCGAAGGCTGCAGAAAGAGCTCATTTTCTGCAGCCTTCGGAAGGCCGGGGTGTTATTTGCGGTCCAGATACTTTTTATACAGCAGCGTGTGCTTGGTCTCCAGGCTGACGTCCTTGCCGGCGATCAACAGGGTTTTCACTTGTGTCCTGATCTCCAGCAGATCGCCGTCCGTCACCACGAGGTCTGCGATTTTGCCCGGCTCAATCGTGCCGACCCTGTCGGCAACGCCGAGAATTTCCGCAGGATACAGGGTAATCGCCTTCAGAGCCTCCTCGTGGGAGAGCCCGTATGCCTGGGCAAAGCCGGCTTCATAGGGAAGATTGCGCACGTCTGACGCGCTTGGGGAAGTCAGAGCGAACTTGACACCGGCTGCAGCCAGCTCCTTCGGCAGGGTAAACCTGGCATCATAGGGATCGTCCTGGCGGCTCGGCAGAGAGACAATGGAATCCAGGATTACCGCGATGTTCTCTTTTTTCAGCAAGTCCGTTACCTTGTTTGCTTCGCGCCCCCCCTGGATGACGAATTTCAGTTTTTCCTTTTTTGCGAAGTCGATCGCGCTGCGGATGTCGCGCGCGGTCTGGGCCTGCAGGAAAACTGTCATTTGTCCCTTGACGACTGGGACGAGGGCGTCGAGTTGGCGATCACGCTCGGTTGCCGGATTCGCTTCGCGCGCCCCGGCATAATGGCGCGCCTTTTCCAGGAGTTCGGAGAGCTCGCCGAGCTGCTGCTGCGCGCCGCGCGCGGCATCTGCTGCCTGGGCGCCGGGAGCCGGTGCCCCGCCGCCTCGACCGCCCCTGCCGCCTCCTGCGCTGGGAAGCTGCATGACCATGCCGGCGGACTTGAGGATCGCCATTTCATCGGCGGTCCAGCCATCCAGGTGGATCAGGGCAGCCTGCCCCGCGATGATGCCGCCGGAAGGCGCGCTGACGGCCGTGGTAATGCCGTTTACGCGTGCAACCGGGATGTGTTCGCTGGAGGGCAACAGGGCGCTGAATGCCAGCAGCTGAGGTTTGAAAGTGCCGAGGTCGGTGGTATCCGACATGACTTCGACGGATCCGATCTCAGTCAGCCCGATGTTGCCCCAGGCATTGACCATGCCCGGGTAGATTTCGAGCCCTTCCGCTTTTATGATCTGCGCTCCCGTCGGCACTTTCACAGTTTTGCCGACCTGAGTGATCTTGCCGTCCACCACCACGACGGATGCCCGGTCCAGAGTTCCCTGGGAAGAGAGGGTGTAGACCTTGGCGTTCTGGATCACGTAGGCGCGGTTGTCCGCTGCAGGGAGCAAAAGCCCTGCGGCGATCAGCGCCAGGCAGGCGAGAATGAATGTGAAACGCTTGAGTAGGTTAGCCATGGTTTCTCCCTTCAATTGTTTTCCTGGGGAACTTTGTCATTGGAGATGCCGGGCCCGGCCCCGCGGCGCCCCGGCGGCGCATTCTTCCGATCCAACGCCTCGAGGTTTTTGCGTTCCTCCTCCATGCGCTTGCGCATCTCCAGGTCCTTCTGGATGTCGAAATAGATTTCGCCGTCGATCAAGGTTTTCTGTGCCACGGCGTAGATGCTCAGCGGGTGGTGGTTCCAGATCACCAGGTCTGCGTCCTTGCCCGGATCGATCGAGCCCACGCGGGCATCGATCTTGAGCTCCTTGGCGGGATTGATGGTGATCAACGCCAGCGCCTCCTGCTCATTGAGTCCGCCGTACTTCATCGCGCGTGCAGCCTCCAGGTTCATCCGGCGCGCTCTTTCCGCACTGTCGGAGTTGAGCGCGGCCAGGACGCCCTTGCGGGTCATGACGGCTGCATTGTACGGGATGGCATCCCAGGCTTCGGCCTTGTAGGCCCAAGAGTCAGCGAAAGTGGACCCGATGGCTCCGTGGGCCGCCATCTCCTTGGCGATCTTGTAGCCCTCGAGGGCATGCTCAAACGAGTTGACCTTGAAGCCGAACTCGTCGGCCAGGCGAATCGTCATCAGCATCTCATCGGCGCGGTACCCGTGGACGTAGGCCAGCCTCTCTCCGCGGAGCACCTCCGCCAGCGGTTCCAGCGTCAAGTTCCTTTTCGGCGGAATCGCGGTCTTGTCGCCGGCAGCGGCGCGCTTCCGGTAATCGTCCCACCGGCGCATGTACTCACGCGCTTCGATGAAGGCTGTGCGGATCACATCCTCCGTCCCCATTCTGCTGGCCGGGTACCTGCCGGTCGTGCCGCCACGTTTGACGTTTTCCCCCAGAGCGAACTTCAGGCCGGGCTTGGCGCCCTGGAAGAGAAGTCCCTTGGCATCCTTGCCCCAGCGGAGCTTGATGGTGGCACTGGTGCCTCCGATCGGGTTCGCGCTACCATGCAATGTCAGCGTGGTGGTAACCCCGCCGGCGAGTTCTCGGTAGATGTTGAGATCGGTCGGCTCCAGCACATCTTCAATCGCGGTCATGGAGGTAACCGCCAGCGTTCCTTCATTGATGCCGCCTGCGGCGGCGATGTGCGAATGAGGATCAATGATGCCCGGCGTCACGAACTGGCCGGTGGCATCGATGACAGTGGCGCCCGCAGGAACTATGACAGCGGGCCCAACCTCGGCAATCTTGCCGTCGCGGATCAGGATGGATCCTTTGGGAATGTTGCCGTGCGAAACGGTCAGAATGGTGGCGTCCTTGATCACGATTACGCCGGGGCTGCCAGTCTGCTCATCCGATGCCGGCGCCCATGCGATGCTTGCCACCAGAAGGGCTGTAAGAAACAGAATCTTTTTCATGTCGACTCCTCGATTATTTGGCATAGGTTTCCTCGCTTCGGCATCAGATGTCTCCGGGGAGTTTTGTCCCGGTGAAGTCCATGGTGCCCATCTGCCCGGCGTTCACGGTGCCCGTCATTCGGGTACCCTGAATCGTTCCCGTGAAAGTGATCACCATGCTGCCATTCGGAGATTCCAGGGTGATTTTGAACGTGAAGCTGCTGCCGCTGATGCTTCCTTCGTAGATCTCAGCCGTGCCCATTTGGGATGAAACACTGCCGGCCAGGGTGGTGCCGCTCTGGCGCAGGGAGAGCGTGCTTTCCATGGCTCCCTGGGGTGTACTCACGCTGATGGCCCACCGGCCGGCGGCGGCGACCTGCTCTCCGGTGGTTCCCCCCGCCCCCTGTCGTCCGGATCCGGCTGGGGGCGCGGGCTCGGGTTCCACAATGTCGAACTTTTGACCGTCCACAAACGCGAATTTGATGCGCGTGTTCGCGTCAAAGATATCGCCGGTAGCAAGGATCAGATTGGCAGTCTTGTTTTTTTCGATGCTGCCGAGCCGATCCGATACCCCGAAAAGCTCAGCGGGAATGGTGGTGAGGGCGCGCAAAGCCACGTTCTTGTCCAAACCGGCTTCGACTGCGCGGCCGACATTGCGGATGAAGTCCCTGGGATTTGCCATGTCGTCGGATACGAAAGCAAAACGCACGCCGGCCTTGGCCAGCGCGGCGGCGTTGCCGGGAGCTTCTACCCTGCGGCGCAGGCTGTCCAGTTCTTCCCGGGCATCAGGATCCGTCGTGGTTGGCCGTTCGGGGTATTTGACGGCCAGGAGAATCGGGATATTACGATCCTTGAGAACCGCAGCTATCTTGGACCCTTCCGCGCATCCCACAAGAATAAGATTGAGCTTGAAGGCATCCGCCATGTCCAAAGCGCGCTGAATCTCAACAGGTGTGTTGGCGGGCATCACTACAGGCATCTCCCGCTTCAGCGCTGGTTGCAGCGCCTCGAGCGCGCGGCTGAATCCCGGGCGTTGTGCGCCGGGATTTGCCTTGTAGATGCTCCATGCTGTTGAGTAATGCCCGGCGTCGAGCAGGGTCTGTTTTACAAAGGCAATAATACCCATGAGCGAGCCTGGATACCCCCCGCCAAAGCCGCCTCTTCCGGCCGAATTGAGGTAGAAAGACAATGGCGACTTAACGACCATCTGTCCCGTTTCCGCACCGGCCAGATTCACGAGGGAGCTCTGCCCCGGGAAGAATCCGCGCCTCGGCATGACCAGTGCCGTGGTGATGCCGGCGGCACGAGCCGATGCAATCCTGTTGTTGGCCGGATTGATCATTTCGAAGGCCTGGCGATACGGAGTGACCCCCTGCCGTTCCTCGGGCGAGAGTGTGGGTTGGGATTGTTGCTGCGGTGCCTGCTGAGCGCCACGTCCCGGCGCCGGGGCCGCCGCTGTTGCGGCCGGCCTGGCTGGAGAGGTTTCCTCCAGTCCGATGTCGGAAAACGCATCGATGAGACCGGGATAGACCGTCAAGCCGGTCCCATCGACAATCCTCGCGTCCGGGGGTACGGGTGCGTTTGTTCCCACTGCCTCGATGATTCCTCTGCGTACGACAATCGTGCCTTTGTCGATGAGGGTGCCGGCTGTGGGGATGATCTTGGCGTTGGTTATGGCAAAAACCGGCGGCTCTTCGGTCCGCACCGCTGTTACGGCGGTTACGAGCATACCTGCCAGACAGGCAAGTATGAATAGACGCCCCCTTGCACGGTGGGATAGAAACCGCATGCGTGAGACAATCATGCAGACTCCTCCTTCCAGGAATATGGATAATGGATTCCGGGTTGCCGGAATGGATGATACGGTTCAAAAACGAAGGCTCATCTTACAGCAGAACCGTTGCCGCTGTTTCAAAAAAGTCAGGGTATGTCAACTGCGGCCGGCGACAGCAAGATCAACAACCACGAAATACACGAAATACACGAAATGCCCTGATTCAGACCTTTCGTGTATTTCGTGGTTTACAACAGCGGCTCGAGCGGTTACCTATATTGTGGCGCTTGATTTTCTGTTGACGTATTGATGAAATCGCGTACTAAGGGTTTCTGCGAAGAAGGACGTAGACGGCACCGACGCCGCCGTCGGTGTAGGGTGCGGAGGCATATGCGACCACATGGCGGGACATGCGGCGTGTGGCCAACCAGCGCTGCAGCTGCTCCTTGAGAACGGCTTTGTCGGTCGGTGAATTGATGCCCCGGCCGTGGACGATCTTGACGCAACAGGAGCGCGCTCGAGACATGCGGACGATAAATTCTTCCACAGCCTCCCTGGCCTCGACACAACTCATGCCGTGGAGATCGATATACCCCTGGATCGAATAGGTGCCGCTGCGCAGACTTGGGAGAAAGCGCCGGCCTGCAACCCCAACCCAGCCTTCGATGTATTCGGGATGATCCAGGAGCGGCGGAGCAACACTGCCGTCCAGCGACTCCTGCAGGATACGGGCTTCTTCCGGTTCCCCATCTCTTGGGATTGTTGGGGCCGGGATGGAAGCAGGAGCCGGATCGTGCCGCCAATTGACACGGGAAATCCCCTCCATGGCCTTTTCAAACAGCCGATCATCCGACTCCGGCTCCAGCTCCGGCTCTGTATTCGGATGCCTGGGAACGGCCGCCGGGTTCACCTTATCAGGCTTTTCCGGTGCCTGCAGCTCGATTCCTGCCTCTTGGACCAGACTGCCCAACCGGCGGAAGGGACGATTCCCAGGCTCAACTGCGGATCTATTCTTTGGTCGTTCTGCCATAAGCCCTGCTTGCGCGTTTTCTATGGCCTTGATGATATACCAGAACAGGATTTCGTTGAATCTGCCGTATTTTCCATCCCGATTCTACTTAATCCGCGAACCTTGACATTCACGTAAGAATTGACTATGGTTTTCAATCGTTTAGCAGGTGTGGCTTTTGAGTGTGCTAGGGTGATGAAAGGAGAGCTTGGATGCTTACTTTGACCGATACGGCGGTTGACAAGGTCAAGGAGATCATGGCGGAACGTGGGGAAAGTGGCGGCCTTAGGGTGGCTGTAATCGGCGGCGGATGTTCAGGATTCCAATACCAGATGTCCCTGGATACGGAACCAGCTGCCGACGACAAGGTTATCGAGCAAGGTGGGCTGAGAATATTCATTGATAATCGCTCCTCGCTCTACTTGGATGGCACGAAGATTGATTACGTCGACGGCATGAATGGTTCGGGTTTCAAGTTTGAGAATCCCAACTCCCGCGCTGCCTGCGGGTGCGGAGAATCGTTTGAAGCCTGATCCGGCGGAGTGGACTGAGACGAATGAAAACGCGGGCCCGCAATTGCCCGCGTTTTTCGTTAGGTGTCCATGAGGAGATGCGGAGCGGAATTGCTGGGACGCACGGGCCCCAAGATATTCGTTGCCCTCATGATCTTGGCGTTTGCGGGTCCCGGCGGCAGATTCCGGGGAAACTTGATTTGATGGTCAAGTCACGGCAGGATCGGCTAACTCTGGTCGGAGTCAGGCTGCAGCCCCGTCTTGGTGTCACTCCGGGCGAGCGGCGATTTCCCCAGGCATGTGTGGCGGACATATCGGTCTGGGGGGACTTCGAGGCGGCGGCGTCAACCGACGAACTGGCGGATGCGTTGGATTACAGCAGGATCCTGGCGAAGGTTGTCGAAGCCGCACATATGCGCGAGTATAACCTGCTGGAGGCGCTTGCCTATCGGCTTGCGCGCACGGTGCTGGAGGCTTTCCCTGTGCATCGCGTCAACGTGAAAGTGAGGAAGCATCCCGGGACGATGATTGACAAGTTGGACCACGTTGAGGTGGAGGTCGACGAATCCTGAGTTGCAGGGTTTCGCGGCGGTCTTTTCGGAATAGGGTTCCGGCCATGGATAAGATGAAAGAAGCCGGCAACAATCAGGTCATGAAAATCGGCGAACTGGCAAAGCGCGCCGGCGTCAGCGTGCGCGCGATCCGATTCTATGAAGAACTAGGTTTGATACGACCTGAGAAGCGCAGCCGCGGTGGTTTTCGTCTTTATGATCAGGAAAACCACAAGAGGCTGGCGGTCATCAACTTCCTCAAGGAAGTCGGTCTTTCGCTGACGGAGATACGCCAGATCTTTCTGGCGAGGAGCGCGCCGGGCGACAAGGGCACCGTGATCGTTTTGCGTGACATTTTCCGCGAGAAGCTGCAGATGGTGGAGTCAAAGATCCACGGGCTCAACGCCATGAAGGCAGAGTTGATTAGTGCATTGAGTATCTTGAGCTCTTGTGAACAGTGCGGGCATGAGAATCTGCTGGATGTCTCATCCTGCGGTGACTGCGCCTGCATCACGCCCAGGGAAACGGTCCCGGATACGCTCAGAATTCTGATTCGTTGAGCGCTTGGGATGAGGCTGGGCAGGATTCGATTTTGGCTTTTGGGCTCTGGATTTTGGAATCCCGGATGGGACCGGGCAGACATAGGCGTGTCCGTTACCAGAATCCGCAGCCCGAGGTCCTGAATCAAGGAGGATCAACAATGTCGGAAGCCCCGGAAGCCGGACCTGGATTCTTTATCTCGAGGCTGGAGCGCGTGATTGGCTGGGCACGCAAATACTCCATCTTCCAATACCCCTTCGTGACCGCCTGCTGCGGCATGGAATATATGTCCACAGCGTCAGGGCACTATGACATGGATCGTTTTGGTGCCGGCCTGGCGCGTTTCTCCCCCCGCCAGGCGGATGTGCTCTTTGTCGTGGGAACGATCAGCCACAAGATGGCTCCAGTCCTCAGGCGGGTTTACGAGCAGATGTGCGAACCCAAGTGGGTGGTGGCTTTTGGCGTCTGCACGTGCACCGGAGGCTTTTATGACAACTATGCCACGGTTCAGGGAATCGACACAATCATTCCGGTCGACATCTATATTCCCGGCTGTCCGCCGCGGCCGGAGGCAGTTCTCGACGGCCTGATGAAGTTGCAGACCAAGATCGAGAAGCAGAAGCAGTTGAGCTGAGGATGACCATGGAAAACGAAACTACCACCGCAGCCCGCGAAACGAGGAACATGCTCCTGAACATGGGACCTTCTCATCCCGCGATGCATGGAGTCATCCGTCTGATCACCGAGCTGGAGGGTGAAAAGGTCATCAAGGTGGAAGCGGAGATCGGCTACCTGCACCGGGCCTTCGAGAAAAGCGCCGAGAACTCGAGCTGGACTCAGGTGATGCCGTATACGGACCGGCTGAACTATGTCTCCCCGCTGATCAACAATTTCGGCTATTGCGGGGCCGTTGAGAAGCTTCTGGAAATCGAGATTACGGAGCGCTGCAAGTACATAAGGGTCCTGATGAGCGAGGTGTCGCGCATTACAGATCATCTGACTTGCATTGCAGCCTCCGCCATGGAATTGGGAGCCCTGACGGCGTTCCTCTATCTCATGAAGGCACGCGAATATCTGTATGACATCATAGAGCAGGTTACCGGAGCGCGCCTCACCATATCCTATGGCCGGATCGGCGGCGTCAAAGCAGACCTGCCTGAAGGCTTTGACAAGAACCTCCTGGAAGCGCTCCGGTTGACGGAGCGGGAGTTGTTGGACGTAGACAAGCTGTTAACGCGGAACAGGATCTGGATCGACCGCACGCGCGATGTCGGCGTGCTGACCAGGGAGAATGCGATTACCTATGGAATTACTGGCCCACTCAGTCGCGCTGCCGGTATCAACTACGATGTCCGGAAGGCGTTCCCTTATTGGATTTATGACCGCATGACATTTGAAGTGCCGCTGGGTGAGCGTGGCGATACTTACGACCGCTATCTGGTGCGCATGGAGGAAATGCGCCAGAGCATTCGAATCCTGCGCCAGGCCCTCAAAGACCTTCCCGGCGGTCCGATAGCGGTCAATGCCGAAGGGAAGGTCATGCAGTCTTTCGATCTCGTCGATGAGGCTAAGCTCGGGAGAACGGCAGGGCTGGCCGCTGTGGCCACCACGGTCGAGCCTACCCTGGACGGCACTCAAAAGCGTTATCAATCCCGATTTGCCGCGGCAGACCGGTCGGTGGCCCTCCCGAGCAAAGAGGACACTTACGGCAACATTGAAGGTCTGATGAACCATTTCAAGCTGATCATGGATTACCACGGGATTCGGCCACCGGCAGGCGAGGCGTATTTTCCGGTTGAAGCCGCAAACGGCGAGCTGGGTTTCTATGTGGTCAGTGACGGGAAGGACCGGCCCTATCGAGTCCGCGTCCGGCCCCCTTGTTTCTTCAACATGGCGGGCCTTCACACCATGCTCGAAGGCTACATGGTAGCGGATGTCATCGCAACCTTTGGTTCGATCAACATGATTGCCGGTGAACTGGACCGGTAATGGCCGATGGCGGGTAACGCATGAGGTATGCGTCACCCTAGAGCATCGCTCTGGATACCTGGAATGGCACCTTTCTCCGCACAAATGCGCAACCGGCTTGGTTTGCTGAGGAGCTATCTAGGGAAACGAGCGCTCGCGCCCGGTGGCCCTCTGACCCTTGCTATAGAAAGCACCGCCAAGTGCAATCTGTTTTGTTCCATGTGTCCGAGGGAGAACATTTATTTTCCGCCCAAGGACATGGAGCTGTCCCTGTTCAAGAAAATCATCGATGAAGGGCGTGATTTTCTGGAGTTTGCCGTGCCATACGGGGTGGGGGAGCCGCTGCTGAACCCCGAAATCTTCGAAATGATTGCTTATTGCAGGGATCTCGGAGTCCCAACAGGAATTTCGACGAATGCAACGCTGCTGACCGAAAAAGCCAGCCGCAGGCTGATTGAAGCCGGCCTTGATTATATTATTTTTGCGTTTGACGGGGCTACTCCCGAGACATTCGAGAAATACCGTAAGGGGGCAGATTTCCACAAGGTCCGCGACAATATCCTGACCTTCCTGCGCGTAAAAAAACAGATGAGGGCACGTATTTTCTGCATAGTGCAGGCGGTTAAGCTCAAGGACAATGTGCAGGAAATGCCGGACCTGATCCGGATGTGGCGCGTGGATGGGATCAACGAAGTGCGAATCAAGAAGGATGAAGTCCACAACCCTGGGAGTGCCATTCCGGGCGACAACGGTTCGCGGCCGCCCCTCCGGCACCCATGCTATCTGCTTTGGCGCGGCCCGATGTACGTCCACTATGATGGCACGGTCTACCCCTGCTGCTATATCTATCCGGATGAGGCGGTTGGTAATATCAAGCGGAACACGCTCCCGGAAATCTGGAATTCGGCCAAAATGATGCAACTGAGGCAGGCTCACATCCAGAGCGATCTGAGCGCCTATCGGGCTTGCCGGAACTGCCCCGCCGCCAGGCCCAGGCTGGCGGTTGCCGCTGCAAGTTTTTTGATCAACACGCATACCGTGCGCAAGGCGATCCCATTTTTCGAGCGCCTGGCACAGATGCGTAACATCTCGGTGTTCGAGACACTAAAATAGTCCCGAGGATGCTGCTGATGCCCAACC
>CAYGWQ010000182.1:0-11045 GCA_964353465.1 uncultured Acidobacteriota bacterium
TCTTCCGAGCTGGTCGAAGGATGGGAAATGGATTTACGTCACATCCAACCGGTCCGGCTCCTTCCAAATCTGGAAGGTGCCCTCCAACGGAAATGAGGCCGGAGCAATCCAGCTTACCAAGGGAGGTGGTCTTGCCGCGGTGGAATCGATGGACGGCTCGACTGTCTATTTTGTACGTGAACAGCTGTCGCCAGCCATCTGGAGGGTTGCGGCCGTGGGCGGGGATGAGAGTCAACTGGGCACATTCCGGGTCGCAGGGTCCTACCTCAACTTTTCCACGGGCAGCGAGGGCATCTATTATGCCTCTTCCGAGAATCCGGGACGCTGGTTCGAGCTCTGGCTGTACCGCTTCTCCACCGGCAAACCGGAACAGATCCGCCGGATAAACCAGGGAATCTCGAACGGGATGAGTGTCTCCCCAGATGGACGCTGGCTGTGGTTTTCAGGCGTGGATGAAGGTGCCACCGATTTATATATGGTCGAAAATTTCCGCTAATTGCTCTCAAAAATCGTAGCGCAGAGCCAGCTGCAGAAAGCGGGGCTTGCCGACCGTGCCGGAGATCCTGCCGAAGCTGGGCGACGACAGGTCGGCGTTCGGTGCGGCGAAATTCACGTTGTTGAAAAGGTTGTAAGCCTCGGCGCGGAATGAGACCGCGTGCCGTTCGCCGATCTTGAACTTCTTCACCAAAGACATATCCACGTTGAAGTAGCACGGGCCGCGAAACGCGTTGCGGCCGCCGCTGCCGATCTCGCCAGCGGCGGGAGGCGAAAACCGGCTGATTTCTTCCTCAGTCAACCAATGCACGCCATCGGCGCTACGCATCACCTTGCCGATATTCCGGTCACCGCTGTAATTCACGTAGCTGCTGTCCGTGGTGGGTCCGGTGCTGATTCCGGACAGATAGGTAACCACCTTGCCGCTCTGCCAAAGCATCAGCAGGCCGATGTCCCAGCCGCCGATGAGCGAGTCCACCCAGCGCGGGGTGTTGGCGGCGAAGCGGCCGCCCTTCCCGACGGGCAGCGTGTAGGCGAGGCTCACGTTGAAGGCGTGCGGAATGTCAAGGTCGCCGCGCGCGCGGTTGAGCCGCACGTTGAAGTTGTCGATGGGGCTCGTGAAGCCGTTGCCATCCACCGAGATGTTGTCCATGGACTTCGAAAAGGTGTAGTTGGCGGCAAACTTCAATGCGCCGGCCTGCCGTCGCAGGCTCAGCTGAAAGGAATCGTAGTAGGACCGGCCGTCGTTGGTGCCGACGACCACCCGGTTGAACTGGGGAAAGTTGCGCAGGTAGAAATCGGAGACGCCGGCTCGCGCGTAGCCGGTGTAATAGAATCGGTCCGTGGAATCGGCGGCGAGGCCCGCGGCACCCGAGTCGAGGGTGCCGGCAAGAATATTCACTGCCCTGGTGGTTGAACCGAAGATGCGGACGATCCTGTTGGAGGTGGGCGTCGCCATTCGAAAGGCCTGGAGCTCGCGGAAAGCAGGCAGGAAGTCCTCGTAGATGCGGGGCTGGTTGAGGTTGATGTCCATGAACAGCTTGATGCCGCGGGTCCCGACATAACCGGCCTCGATCACGGTATTGCGAAAAATCTCCCGCTGAAGCGTGAGGCTGAAGTGCTGGACATATCCGGTGCGAAGGTTTGGGGAAAAGAGAAACAAATCGGTCAATCGATTGGCCGGCGGGCTCAGCTGGGGAACGGCAGGGGGCTGGGGCAGCACGATGTCGTCACTGACACGCTTGTCGGTGCCCGCCGAATTTTGATTCACGGGCACCTTCTGCGTGTAGCCTGGAGTGTTGGCGTCCACGGAGATGGTTGTCGCGCCGATGAGCCGGTCGTAAAAGAGTCCCCAGTTGGCGCGCAGGGACGTCTTGCCGTCACCGGCGGGGTCCCAGGCAATGCCGATCCGCGGGGCAAAATTGTTGAAGTCGTTGTCATACCAGCGGCTGCTCGGCTGGATGGTGAGATCGTCAATGCGGGCCGAGCTGTTGATGAGGGCCGCCTTGTCCAAAGTCCCCTGGATTCCGTTGGTTTCAAACGGCACGCCAAAAAATTCGTAGCGCAGTCCGAGGTTGAATACCAGGCGCGGATGAATCTTCCAATCGTCCTGGAAAAAACCGCTGAATTCGCGGAACCGATAGGTGCGCACGCGAGGTGTGCCGTCCGGCTGGAAACTCTTCAGATCGGAATAGAAGTTTTGTGTGACCTGGAACATTCGGCCCAGCAGGTCGTTGTATAGCTTTTCGAAGGTTTGGCGATCAGTAGGGGAGATGGCATCACCGTTCGGACCGATGGCAGATGGTGCGCTGTTGCCAGAGTTGTTCGTGAAGGTGACGTTGGGCCAAATGAGG
Source organism: uncultured Acidobacteriota bacterium (assembly GCA_964353465.1). Taxonomy (GTDB): domain Bacteria; phylum Acidobacteriota; class UBA6911; order UBA6911; family UBA6911; genus JAFNAG01. The sequence continues at coordinate 2,349 of CAYGWQ010000182.1, forward strand.
TTGTCAAGGGATCTCCACTCCCGGGTGAAGCGCCCCTCGATGCCGCCTTTGAAGGTGTGCCTGCCGCGAACGATCGTAACATTGTCCGTAAGTTGGCGCACCGGGGGTTCACGACGAAAAGAGAAAGTGGGATTGAGCGGGTCGGTCCAGGAGTTGGCGAGCAGCATGGGCTCCGGCAGTCGCGCCGGCTTGTACCACTCCCAGGTATAGAACTTATAGCCCACACGCAGTTCATTTGCCAGTCTGGATGTGATCGCCCAGTCCGATCCGATCGAGTAGCCCCAGTTGCCGCCTCTCTGCATTCCCGGCGGCTGGCCGGGGAAGCGGGCGTCGTTGCCGTTGAGGGAGTCAATGAATGAAGAGCGGGCCCACGTCCAGCGGAAGAAGAGGCGGTGGCCTCTCCAGAGAGCGTGATCCGCCTTGATGGTGAACTGATTTCCATTACTATCACCGGGGGTTGTGATTGGATTGTTGAAGCGGAAACCGGCGGTGTTCAACCCGTCGCCGATGTCGTAGTTGTTGGGGTCAGGCAGCAGCTTGAGGATTTCGGCCACCTGCGGATCGATGCCTATGTGGCGTGGATCGTTGCCCACGATGTCGAAGGCCCGGATCTCCGAGCTGCCTGGCGGCCTCCAGCGGAAAAAGCCGGCTTTGGCATCGCGCGTCAGCACGAGGCGGTTGCGGACCTCCTCCTCGACGTTGCGCTGGCCCTGGAAGTTGCCGAAGATAAAAGTGCGGTCGCGGCGAATGGGCCCGCCGAGGGAGGCACCGAAGGTATTCTGGATGTACTTCGGCTGCTCGAGATCCTGGGAGTTTCCGAAAAAACTGTTTGCATTGAGCGCCGTGTTGCGATGGTACTCGAATGCGTTGCCGTGCCAGGCGTTGGTGCCCGAGCGGGTGATCAGCTCGATCTGGCCCCCGGCATTGCGCCCGTACTCGGCCTTGCCGCCGCTGGTGACGATCCGAAACTCCTCGATCGAATCCGTGTTGTTGGCATTGTTGGACAGGAGCAGGAACGGTGTGGCGCTGTCGTTGACATCGATGCCATCCAACCTCGAGTTCGTCGATCCGCTGCGGGTACCATTCACGCGCGATGCGGCGATCATGCTCGCGTTGACCTGCACGCCCGCGCTGAAGATGGAGAGCAGCATAGGAGTGCTGAAGACTTGCGGCAGAACTTCGATGTCCCGCAGCGTGACGGCGCGCGCGACCTGGGCATCCGTGACCTGGACGCGCTCCGCGGCCACCTGCACGACGATGCGCTCTTCCGTTTTGCCGAGCTCCAGCTTGACGTTTTGCGCTGCCGTTGCGCCGACAGTCAGCTCGAGGTTGGTAACTTCGGCGGTGGAAAACCCCGCCGCCTTCACGCTAAGTGTATACACACCGGGCTGCAAAGACAAAAATGCGAACAGCCCCTCGGATGTAGTGGAGATCTCCGTCCGGGCCTGCGTGCGGTTGTTCACTACCCAGACGCTGGCGCCCGGTACTACGGCACCGGACGGGTCCCGCACGACGCCCTCCAGCCGGGCAGTGGCAACTTGAGCAGTGCTGATCCGGCAAATCAGCAGCAAGGCGAGAGACAACCCCAGCAGACACTTTTTTCCGTGCCCCATGGCGCCCCCTCAACTTGATTTTCCGGCTGTATCCTTAGAATTTAACATACACCAGGCGAAGACCAGAGGCAATTCCATATGTGATCCTGCAGGTTCGGGGAATCCCCGACCCGCGCACTGCACTCAGAGTGCTTCGTGACGAGCATACCAGGGACGCTCAGAGCGCCGGGATAAACCGGCATGAAGTCGAGAATGAAAGATTCTTACAGGAAAGGAGCAGCGACCCATCCCGACCTCGAGTCTTGGGTGTGCGGCCGCGAGGCCGATGCCAAGCGTAGACAGAGGCCCTGGTGGGCAGGGTATTGGTTTCACATTTCAGGGACAGGCGCCATCGCGCACGTCTATCACCAACCGGCCGATGTTGTGCGCCCCGATTGGGATATGAGCGGTGCGGTTCAGGACCTTCAATTCTATGGATTGATAGGCTATCGCGTGTCGATGGCCGACAAATATCCCGAGTGGAAGGCCGGCTCTGAATTCAAGGGGGTGCGCGAAGAGCAGTTGAAAGCGGCTGCCGCCCGATAAATACGGTGCCGCAGCCGTGTGTCCGTCACAGGGGCCCGCCCTAACTTCTGGCGCTAAATTTGCTCCGCCCTTTAAGCCGGCCCCGTAAGGGCGGAAAGAGGATCAGTGCTGTCCAAATTGGCTGCAATCCTTTGGTGCGGCACTTGATTCCATTGTAGTGCATCGGTTTTCTGCGTGGAACTGAAATGAGGTTCCCGATGGGATGCGGATGTTGCAGTCTCGGCCGAAGGCCTTGGAGTGCGGCGCTTCAGCGCCGCCTTGGATGGATGCGTAGGACCTGGGCCCGGGCCACAAAGCGGCGCTGCAGCGCCGCACTCCAAGGCGCCTGCGGCGCACAGCATGAATCCGCCTTCTCAAGAACTAATTTGGACAAGCCTGAAAGAGGATAGCCCCGGGCGCAAACCCGGGGTTGGCTCGGAAGGCAGTGCGGAGCCCTGATGAGCGGCAAGGATTGCTATCGGGACGTGTCCGACAGCTTCTCTTCGACACTGCGGATTCTTTCTTCCATGGTCTGCTCGCGGTCAGTCCGGGTGCCCAGCCGGATGGATGAGCTGATCCGCGGCGCTCCCATGGCGTGCAGTGCCTCATGGCATTCCTTGATAGCCGCCACGACAGCGTCCCACTCGCCCTCGATGTTGGTCCCGTAAGCATGCAGCCGGATTTTCAATCCTGCTTTGGTCAGGATGCGCTCACACTCCGCAATATAACGGCCAAGGCTTACGCCAACACCAAGGGGAACGATGCAGAGATCGGCAATCACCTTCATCGAATCCCCTCCTTTAGTTGCCGCATGCTTAGAACCCATCAAAATCGAATGGCAATGCCTGAGTTTAACAGAAAGGTGTTGCACCATTTTGAGCGATCGTCAGTCAGATAAAACTCAGGTACACCCATGCTCACCCTGGTCGCCTCGAGGATGAGATACATACCGTTGCCTACCTTGATTTCGGCACCCCCGCCGTATTGGAATGCCATCTTGTACCACACATTCAGGTTTTCAATGACATAGCGATTGAAACCTACGCCGCCCTTGGCATAGAAATCGATGGCGTTTGTGCGCTTGGTAAGCTGCACGCCCTGGAATTCGGTGATCATGCGCATCTTGTAACCGCTGTCCTCCGCGCCGCCTAGGAATCCAGTCTGCTGGTAAATAGAGAACTTTTCGGTGACGTTGTACAGAAAACCAAAGCCGCCGCCGTTGGTCGCGTTATCCACATTGCTGAAAACGTCCCCTCCCGAGCGCATCTTGAAAGTCTGCATGCGCTGGTAGAATCCCTGCAACTCGCCGCCGGGCCCCTGCTGAGCCAGACATACTCCGGCGCCACACAGCCACATTGCTACCACAATCCCATATCGCTTCATGAACCCTCCGGTCAATTTTCTCCAATCATACCAAAACTGCCTGGCTGACAAGCCCTGGAATCAAACTTGAACATCCTTCCCGCGCATACTGAGCATTTCAAGGCATGTTTAATTAGTATGGCCATTCTTGAGATCGCCCACAAGTTGAATTCGCGTGCGGCTGCTGTAAACTGATGGTCTGGCACAGGCAGGAAATGATCGCACCCAAAAAAAACCGACAGAGAAAACTGCGGGAAATACTGAAAAAAGAAAAGGAGAAGCTCCGTGGTGCGCTTTATTCCGAGCTCAAGGAGAAGCTTGGCGAGGGCCGCAGCAGCCATTTTGAAAGCGCTCTCGACTCGGCAGACCTCTCCTTCGTCGATCTCATCGAATCGGTGGGTATAAAAATCGTCGATATAAGGCAGGAAAAACTGGCCCAGATGATCGAGGCCGAGCGCAAGCTCGAGGAAGGGACTTATGGCCTCTGCGAAATATGCGGGGCGCCCATCGGCGATGCGCGGCTTGCGGCGCTCCCATTCGCCATACGCTGCATCCGGTGCGCGGAGGAACATGAGGGCGGGGAAGTCCGGGGAAAAGGCCCGACGCTTTGATGCGTGCGGGTGCCGGATTGGCCGCGCCGAGGCGACAAACGCCCCTCGATCGGACTCCGCCGGGATGGTATCATCAATTAAGACAGCTCAGAGATGAATCTGAGGTCGACATGGAATGCGGAAATGGTGATCAACACAGCTGTGAATCATACGAAGAGAGTCGTGAAAATCGTGATTGGGTTCGCTCTCCTGCTCGCGGGGTTGGTTATGCTGGTAATTCCCGGCCCCGGCCTGGTCACGATCGTCCTGGGGCTTGCGCTGCTCGCCACGGAGTTCCTGTGGGCCAGGCAGTTGCTTGCCCGAATCAAAGGAAAGGGCATCCAGATTCGCGACGCTTTGCGTGGCACCAGCCGCTGACCATTGGTCATTCAGACTGCATTTGGCAGCATTTCAAGTATTGGGTTCGTGTCGATAGCAGCCTCTCATCCGCCTGTGGCGCACCCTACGACGCATGAAAATCGTCTTCGGCGGGGCTCTTCATGGCGAAGGAATGGTGTGGCGAGCCCGTCAATTTGGCTAATTTCTGATCCGGCACGAAGCACGATTCGTGGCGAAGGGCTTTAGCCCGTCAACACTCCAAGCAAGATACCTTAAACGGACGGGCTAAAGCCCTTCGCCACGAAATCCAGTTCCCTGAGCAGTCCCTGATCGGCTTATTTTCGGAGCAGGAAACGATATTTCTTACAGGTGCACCTGTGCTGCTTTTTAGCGGGATTTCAAGGGCGCAACCCTTGCCCGACTCGTCGCATCACGCTCCTGCCAGAAGTCCTCCCTCAGATGAATGACCTTCCCATGCAGTGAGATCCTGCCCTCGCCGGACAGCCGGGCCAACATGCGGGAGTACGTCTCCGGTGTGGTGCCGATCGCTGCAGCCATGTCCTTTTTCGACAGCGTCGGCACAATGGTCGTGCGGGTGCCATACTGTTCCCGGATGAAGATGAAAAAGCGGTCCTCCACATCATTCGTGGTAAGGTACCGGATCCGATCCGCAAGGTAGCGCTGTTTTTGCATCAGCATGCCGATGAAATCATTCCTGAATTCGACATTTTCGAGGAGAGCGTAAAACCGCCGTTTAGGCAGCAGGAACAGCCGGCTGGCATTGACGGCAACCGCAGACACAGGATAGCGGTCTTGTTCGAACAAGATAACCTCTGCAAATAGCTCCCCCGGCTGTACCACCTTGATTACCACTTCTCTGCCGTCGGCAGTAGTCTTGTACAGGCTGACGGCGCCCGAGGCGAGCAGGTACAGAGCATGTCCTCGCTCCCCTTCGCTAAACAGCATTTCCTTCTTGGCCGCATTCTTGGCAATGCAAATGCCGGAAAGCAACTCCTTGCTTCGATGGCCCACGCCCTGGAAAAATTCGGAATGATCCAATAGATCGACAATATGCATATCCTCTGCCCGGTTTGACATCATTGCTAGATATCCAGGATAACGGTCGCTTTCCAGCCCTGTGCCGTATTCTCAACACAAAAGCGGTGCAGCGTGACGGCCTTGACGTCGACTACCAGGTCATGCCGGGAAGGGTCGAGTTCTTCGCCGCAGGCCTTTGCTTCCAGGGCAAAACGATCCTCGAGCCGCCGGATCTTGATCTCCTTGATCCGCAACAGGAGCTTTTCCGCATCCTTGAAGAAAATCAGCTCCTGGAGCAGTTGAAACAACAGCATATCCAACTCGGCCTCTTCCGCCCGCAGGGCGCGTTCCTCACATTCCCTGATGGATGACAGGTCCCCTACCATGACGTTCATTGTGGCGTCAGCCGCCGCGACAAAAAGCCCTTCCGAGGTGTCGGCCCAGGCCTCGAATGCGATGTCGGCGATGGCGATATCGGGAAGGTATCGGTAGGGCATGCCGCTACACCTCGCAGCTCTGCAACTGGGCTACAATCGCTTCGCGAATCAATGTGAGGCGCGGACCAATGAAAACCAGCTGAATTGTATCCGCAGGGAATTCCTCCAGGTCCATCCGGCCGGCGACATAGTTGAAAAGGTAAGGGTCGCCGTCGAGCCGGACGAAGCCTTTGGCACGGTAGACTTCGGGCGGCAGACCGGCGATCAGCTGCGCAAACCTGGCACGGTCCAGGCTCCGGTCCGTCGCATAGGCGAACGACTCCAGGCGCGCTCCGGGGCGGTGGGGACGCGGCAATTCCCGAGGCGGCATATTGAGTCCGAAGAGGACCTGGCGTTCCACGTTGCCGCGGATGCATCGGAGCAAAAGAGCCCGGTTGTTGTATTGCCGGACCTGCCGCTCAATCCCCTCAAAGGCAGCGGGCTCGACCAGGTCGATTTTGTTAATCAGGAGGATGTCCGCCTGCTGCAATTGGGAGCGCGCAGTGTAGCCGATCTCGGGATGCTCGATGCTGGCATAGGCATCGATGATGTGGATCACGCTGTCGAGGCGCACCTGCGGCAGGTTTTCTTGCACTTCATACGCGAGCGTGTCCGCATCGGCCACGCCCGTGGCCTCGACTAGGATCAATTCCGGCTGGAACCGCCCGATGATCTCATCCACGGCCGCCTCAAACTCGCCCGTCAGCTCGCAGCAAACGCAGCCCCCGGCCAACTCGATGATGCGCAAGTTCTCACCCGGGAGAATGCGGCTGTCAATCGCAATCTCGCCAAACTCGTTCATCAGCACGGCAAGGCGCTGGTCCGTACCATTCAGGATTTGACGGAGCAGCGTGGTTTTGCCGCTTCCCAGCGCCCCGGTAATCAGGCTAATCGGTGTCCGTGGTTCCACGACAGCCTCTCGCTTGTCCCTCGTCTTGGGTCGCGCCTGTCATCCTTTGACGTTGCCGATGGGCTGCAGACGCACAACCCTTTTGCTGATGCCCGCCTGCTCTGCTGCTGCGATGACATCGTCGACGTTTTTGTATGCCGGCCCCGCTTCTTCAGCCAGCCCGGAATAGGAAACGGTGCGCACCAGGATGCCTCGGGCCTCCATTTTCTGCTGCAGTTCCCTGCCGTTGAACTGCTTCTTTGCCTGAGTGCGGCTCATGGTGCGTCCGCTGCCGTGGGCGGTGGAGTAAAAGGTCTGGTCGCCGCCCGCCACTCCGGCCAGCAGATAGGAGCCGGTCTCCATGCTGCCGCCGATGATCACCGGCTGGCCGGTCTTGCAGTATCGGTCCGGAAGACCGGGCATTCCCGGCCCGAAAGCGCGCGTAGCCCCCTTGCGGTGCACCAGGATCCGGCGCTGCTGCCCGCCGATCATGTGATTCTCCAGCTTGGCGGTATTATGCGCTACATCGTAGACCTGGTGCAGGCCCAGCTCGGCCGGGTCCTTCCGGAATACTTCCGAAAAAACTTCGCGAATGCGGTGCAGGATGACCTGCCGGTTGGCAAACGACATGTTGATGGCACACTTCATCGCGGAGAAATAATCCTGGCCTTCGGGGGATTGAAACGGCGCGCACGCCAGTTCCCGATCCAGAATCCGGATGCCGTATTTCGATGTCATGACCTTCAAGAACAGCTGCAGGTAGTCGGTGGCAATCTGGTGTCCGAATCCGCGGCTGCCGCAGTGAAACATCACCACCACCTGATTCGGGATAGTGATGCCGAAGGCCCGGGCCAGTTCCGCATCGAAAATAGAATCGGGCCGCGCCACCTGGATCTCGAGATAGTGATTCCCCGATCCCAGTGTGCCGATCTGTTTGAAACCGCGCTCCACCGCCCTGCTGCTGATCTTGGATGGGTCTGCACCTTCGATACAGCCGCTCTCTTCGGTGCGCTCGAGGTCCTCCCTCCAGCCGTAGCCATTCTGAATGCACCAGCGCGCGCCTTGTGCCACCGCCCGGCGAAACTCATCTTGCGAGATGCGGACAAATCCGGAGCAGCCGACGCCTGCCGGCACGCGTTCAAAGAGCAGGTCGACCAGGCGGCGCAGGTGCGGCCGGACTTCCTCTTCCGTGAGACTGGTCAGTACCAGCCGCATGCCGCAGTTGACGTCAAATCCGATACCGCCCGGCGAAATCACGCCCTGGTCCACATCCATGGCAGCCACTCCGCCGATGGGAAATCCGTAGCCCCAGTGGCCGTCCGGCATGCAGAAGGCGTACTGAAGAATCCCGGGGAGCGTGGCAACATTGGTCACCTGATCGAAGACGCCATCGTCCATCTCCTGCAGCAGCTTCTCGGTCGCATAAATGCGGGCGGGCACGCGCATCCCCTCTTTGTGGCTAACGGGTATTTCCCAGACGGTGTCGGAGATCTTCAGTGTGCCCTTTGGTATGGCCATTCCCGCCTCCTTCCGGTAATCATGAAATCACGGCAGTTCCCCGCTCTCTGCTAATTCTGGCCGTATTCGCACGCGGGTTAAAGTGAATTCTGGGACCAGGAGTCCGGACACAGGAGCCGGAAGGCAGGAGACAGGAGTCAGAAGACAGGAGTCAGAAGACAGAAGCAGAAGTCAGCAGAAGGACGGCCAAGTCATCTGTCCGGCTAGGAGGATACGGGCGGTCGTCCCCTTCTTTGTTTAACGTGGGATTCAAAGCATTGAATCTGTTGGATTCTGACTCCTGTCCCCTGACTCCTTCTTTGGGTGACAGGCTACTCAACCTCGAAATTTCCGGAGGTCTGATGTCGGAGGTCTGCTGTCGGAGGTCT
>CAYGWQ010000183.1:0-11032 GCA_964353465.1 uncultured Acidobacteriota bacterium
GGCACCGGTCTTGCAATTATATCTACACCAGCACAAATGCGTACAAGGTACAGGAGGCATCGCCGCATTGGTACACGGCTGCGGCCTGGTAAATCGAAACAAAGCGGCGCTGAAGCGCCGCACTCCAAGGCCTTCGGCCGAGACTGCGACATCCGGGTCCAATCGGGAACCTCATTTCAGTTCAAGGCAGAAAACCGATGCAACTACAATGGAATCAGGTGCCGCACTTAATGATTGCAGCCAATTTGGACAGCACTGATTCTCCACCGCGCCTCCGGCGCCAGATACTCCGTCAAATGGATCTATTTATTGGAACGGCAGCTTGAGCCCCGAAGGGGTGGAGAGATAATAGCCGGGGGCAAGCGTAGCGCAGCCCCATATACTCGAGAAAGGTCCCAGAGCCCTGGAAGGCCCAAAGATCATGATGCGCGTAAGGTCAAGGCTTCAGCTCCGCTTTGTGATTGTGAGAGGCGACGCCGGAGAGCTGCGGCCCAGATCTTATCCTGCGGCCGCTCCTCTCATCGCCAGCGCTTACCATCCTCCGAGTGGAGTTTCTTTTTGCCTCCGCCGGCGAGTTCCAGGGTGACGACCCATCCGCATCCCGCCTGCTCAAGATTGAAAGACAGAATCCCCTCGGTTTGCTCATTCCAACGGTTGGTTTCATAGCGGGTCCGGTACACCTCGACCGGATGGCCGTCCTGCTCGCAGTACAGGATGGAGTTGCCGTAATCCGAGTGACCATCACACAATTCGATTTTGTCGTCGACGAAGAGCCGAGGGGTTTCCATCGTCAGTCTCCTTCTCCTCCGGATTCTTCCATCAGAGGCCCAGGTGATCCCGCACCACTGACTGGTGACGCTGTTCGCCAAATTAGTATCTGTCGCAAAATGCTGTTTGCGCGCTAGCGGCGCGGCCCCGGAGGGGCCAGGAGATAATAGCCGGGGGCGCAAGCCCCCGGATAGGATATTGCATTGAAAGAGCCCCGGCGGGGCGAAAGGTCTTTGTCCATAACCTTCTTCTGTCGCCCCTCCAGGGCTCCACGCTGCTTTCCGATCCCACCCCCGGGCTTGCGCCCGAGGCTATGCTCTTTCCGCCCCTTCGGGGCTTGCCTTAACGGCGGAGCAAATTACGCGACAGAAACTGGTCATTGCCATCGTATCACAGGCGTGAGGCCTGCGACATCAATCGCGCGAGCGGTAAACGAGATGCCTCTTGCCGGTTTTTGAGGTTCCGAGCTGGTATTTGGTTTTCGATCGGGATAAGCTAAACCCATGAGCTTGGATACCCTGTTGAGTGTCATGGTTGGCATTGGCCTGAGTGCCGCGTGCGGCTTCCGGGTTTTTGTGCCTCTCCTGGTGATGAGTATCGCCTCTCTCTCGGGACACCTTACGCTCTCTCCCGGCTTTCAGTGGATTGCGACCTACCCCGCCTTGATTGCCTTTGCCCTCGCTACAATCCTGGAAATTGCCGGCTACTACATTCCGTGGGTGGATCATATCCTGGATGTGATTGCCGCTCCGGCTGCAGTTATTGCCGGAGTTGTGGCCATGGCATCGACCGTGACCGGTATGAGCCCGTTTCTGCGCTGGGCCCTTGCGATCATCGCCGGCGGCGGACTGGCCGGAACGGTTCAGGCTTTCACTACCATCACCCGGCTGGCTTCTTCTGCTGCCACCGCGGGCTTGGGGAATCCGGCGGTGTCTACCGTGGAAGCGGGAGGATCCATTGCCCTGTCGATTGCGGCCATAGCAATGCCTCTGGTGGCGGTGGCTGTGGCGGCGACCGCTCTTGTATTCCTCCATAAGCTGCGGCGAAAGCTGATCAAAAAGCGCCCAGCCGGCCACCCATAGATCTTCTATCACGTGCGCCAACGCGGTTTCTCAGCGGCGAAAGATCTTTGTCCGCAACCTGTTTTTGTCGCGAAACTCCCTTTTGGGGCAGAATCGTCCGTCAACCAGAGCAATCATGTGCGGGCGGGCTTTAGCCCGTGCCCGGCATACGTTAATGAGGGATCGGTGCTTCTATCCACACATCGCTTTAATAACAAATGAATTACACTCGTGAAATCGACCGAATCGTGGTTGTTATCCTTAATGCGCGGGCTAAAGCCCGCCCCCACATGTGCCTTCGAACCAGCCGGCGCTACGGCTCGGACAACGAGTTTCGCGACAGATATTAGCTAAAGGGCGGAGCGAGCTTCCCGACGGGAACCTGCTAATCCTGCATCAGGGAGGGCAAAAGGCTCTGTGCAGCTCTATACACCTCCTCGGGCGAGATGCATTCCATGCATAGGTTGCGCCGGCACGATTTTTGGAGCGGTGTGCTTTGGCAGGGGGCACAGGGGACCGGGTGGCGGATGATGCGGACGGGGCTTAGTGTGGAAATCGGCCGGGTTTGCTCCAGCCTGCCGGGTCCCCACAGGACAACGAGCGGCGTTCCCAGAGCGGCCGCCATATGGCATGGGCCTGAGTCCACCGAAATGAGGAGGTCCAGCTTTTGAATAACGGCGGCAAGCTCCCGGACCCGAGTCCGGCCGGCCAGCGAATACACACGCCCCGCTGGCATCTGCCGGCACAGGGTTTCGGTATCCCCGGCATCTTCCGATGATCCTGTTAAGACGATGCGGATGCCGTCGCGATCTGTCAGTTTGTGGATCAATTGGACAAAATTGTCGAGGTCCCACCCCCGCTGACGCTGCGCCTGGTGTCTTTTTCTTCCTTGCGGGCCCCAACCGATGTGCACCCCGATGCGCGGTTGCGGGATGTGCCGCAGCATTCGGTCTGCCGCCTCTTCGTCCCCGGATGCCAATGGCAAGTCCATGCTGAGATCATCCTCCTGGTAATCCCGGATATCGGCCACGCTCAGGTTGTTGACGATCGCATGCAGGCCGGAGTCAAAAGGCGTTTCTGCGAAGCTCCTGATGTGTTGCAGTCGTGCGCGCTCGAGGAGGGCGCGATATCGGGGTGCGCTTTCGAGCAGGATGGCCAAGTCGTAATCCCGGGCGCGGAATTGCCTGACAAGCCGCTGCTTTTCCGGGGAAAAAACCAGGGGAAAGTTTCGGCCGTGGAGCCCATAAAGCCGGGATAGACAGGGATTCAGCTCCAGCAGCGGAGCCGCCAGCGCAGAGCTCAGGAAGTCTATTTCGGCCTTCGGGTAGTGCCTGTGCAGCAGGCGGATCAGCGGCGTCACCATCAAGGTATCGCCGAGGGCGCCCACTCGGACGATCAGAATTCTGGCAGGATTTGAGATGGCTGATTGGATTATCCCGGTCATACTCTCAGGAGTGTATCACACGCCGCCGCCTTCATTCGTCACTGCTGCGCCAGAGTGTCGAGTGCGGCGCTCAGACGCTCCAGGCCCGCGGCCAGCATGCCGGTTTCGCAGGCTATCCCGAGCCGGAAATGGTCGGGCATCTCGAAAAACCTTCCCGGCACGACCGTGGTTTCGTATTTTTCTCGCAGCAAGACGCAGAGTTGATCTACCTTGCCGCTCTTCGGGCGGGGGAATACGACCGTGCCAAACTCGGGTCGAAGACAATCCAAATCATCCCTTGCATCGAGAAACTGGTCGAGGAGGAGGCGATTGGTTGCGAGCAGGCTGCGGGCGCGGCCGGCAATGCTTTCGAGATTTTCGAGTGCCAATACGCTCAACCTTTCCGCGGGATGCGCCGGGATCACGCCGAAGAGATCGTTGAGGCGCCAGATCTTGCGTGTCAACTCAGGGTCAGCCAGGATCCAGCCGCAACGTAATCCGCTCAGACCATACGCTTTCGTCAAGCTGCCGGTGACAATGAATTCGCTGCCGAGATGGAAAGCGGAACGGACAGCCAGATGCGGTGCCTGCACGGATACCACTTCAAGGTATACCTCATCCACGAGAACGCGGGCGCTGATCCGGCGCGCCATTTCCCCAACCTGCTTGAGCGCGGGTTTCTCAACCGGTGCGCTGCTGGGATTGTGGAGGTTGGTGATAATGATGAGCCTGGTATGCGGCGTGAGGTTCCGCTCCACTTCCAGGGGATCAACGGCAAAGCCGTTTTCCCGGCGTCGCGGGAAGCGCCGGATTTGGGCTCCGAGGTAGCCGGCGACCGCGAGAAGGGGCTCGTAGGTCGGCTGTTCGATCAGCACTTCATCGCCGGGATTGATGAGGGATGCCATGGCGAGATGATTGGCAAGCGATGTGCCTATCGCGGCCACAACGCAGTCGGAGCCAACCCCGGTTTTCCGCGCGAGTGCTTCCTGCAGCGGCGCATATCCATACAGGCTCGGCCCGCTCAACTCGATGTCCTCCGGGCGCGCCCCCAGCTCGCGCATCGGATAGTGAACCAGACCGCTGGTTGCCAGATTGAAGCGCGCATGGGAATGCGTCTTGGCCCACTCCATGTAAAGAGAATTCGCGATCTGTCGGGGGATGCTCACTTGGCGCTTCTCCATTTCCAGAAAAAATAAGCGGGTATTCCGGCGAATAGAATAGCCAGGCCGATGGCAGTGTTCGCCGGATACTTATAGACCGTATTGATGACGACGAGCCAGCAGATCGCAACGAACAAGGCAGTCGTCACCGGATGGCCGGGAATCCGGTATCCGACGGCTGTGTTTCCGGCTTCCACGTCACGGCGGCGCAACACAAAGACACTGGCCGCACTCAGGCCGAAGAAAATGAAATCCATGGATACGACGTAGTTGAGGATCTGTTCGTATCGCCCCGAGAGCGCAATGATGACGGCGCACAGGCCCTGCAGGATTATGGCGATCGCCGGCACCCTCGTGCGTGCCTGGACACGCCCGGCGCTCTTGAAGAACAGGCCGTCTTCTGCCATGGCATAGTATACCCGCGGGGCCGTCAGCATGCTCTGGCTCAGGAAGCCGAGAGTTGAGATCGCAATGCCCGCCGCGATCAGACGCGCGCCCGTTTGGCCGAGCGCCGCTCTCATGACGTCCGAAGCAGGCGTAGTGGTCGCCGCCAGGCCTGTGGTGCCCAACACGCGGACGCACACAAAGTTCACGCCCAGATAGAGAGCGATGACCCCGGTCACGCCGATAATCAGGCCGCGCGGCAGGTTCTTTTGCGGCTCGCGCACTTCACCGGCGATGAAACACGAGGTTTGCCATCCGCCATAGGCGAACAGGACTGGCACCATGGCAGCGCCGATTGCGGTCAACAGATCCAGCGAAACCGGCCGGTCCAGAATCCGATCGGCAAAAACCGGCGCACCGGCCGGCTTGCCCGCGAACAGCAGGCCGCACGCGATCAAAGCTATGATCGCCAGGATTTTCAAGACCATGAGAGTGCTCTGGGCTGTGCTGCCTGCTTTCACGCCCAGACAGTTGATCAGAGCCAATCCGGCGAGTGCGCAGGTGGCCACGAGCCCCTCCGCCATCGGGATGCCGGTGAGCTCCACGAAATAGCGCGCGAATGTGACCGCGACGGCAGCCATGCCGCCCGTCTGAATCACCAGGAGCAGCACCCAGCCGTAGAGGAATGCGACCAAAGGATGAAAGGCCTCGCGCAGGTAGGCATATTGACCGCCGACCTGCGGCCTCCGCGCCGCAAGTTCGGCCCAGATAAAGCCTCCGCCCAAGCCGATCCATCCTCCGAGCACCCAGACGCCCAGGATCAGGAAAGGACTGTGCACCTGGCGTGCGACCACGTAGGGATTCATGAAGATGCCGGAGCCGATGATGCCGCCCATCACAATCATCGTGGCATCGAACAATCCGAGCCGGCGCGCGAGTCCAGGAGAAGGCTTCCCGGCAGAAGCGAGGTCCGCTTTCATCGGTTTTCACTCCATCATGGTTCTGTCAGGTCTTGAGCCTGGCCCGGCCGATCAACTGGCCGCCCTTCGTTTCGACATCGACCGTTACCACCCGGGCCCCTGCGCCTCCCCTGTGGGTGATCTGGCTCCAGAGGCGATAGCCTTCCTTGCGGCCGCCGGTCACCGTATGATACCCGGAAACAAATAGCACCTCTCCATTGAGGTACCAGCGGTGCCGGACCTGTTCCTCCAGGCCCATAGGAGCTTTGATCGCAGTCAAGACAGCCAGCTTGCCCGGACTGGCAGGGACCGTTGCCAGCGGAGCGTCGATGCGAAGCGACCTTATGGTCGTGCCGAATTCGGCGCTTACCAGGCAGAGCGGGGCAGGCGGGATGAATGAAGGGAAGATCTCGACGATCAGCAGCAAGCCAAGCGCAGCGCCGCTTAGAAGCATTTTGGCCGAGCGCCCGCGCAGTCCCGACAGCCGATACTGCATGCTGGCGAATCCGCCCAGGGCCAACACGCCGCTGACCCAGAGAGCCCGGCGGTTGCTGATCGCCCACAGCACCGGGAGCATGACGTTGATGGCGGCGAACAGATTGAACACGAAGAACAGCGCCGCAAGCGACCAGCGAACCGATAGATAGCGGTCGTAGATGATGTCCATGGTCGACAGCAGAGCCGAAAGCGCAAGCAAGATCAGAAACACCATGTTGCGTGATCCGAAGGTCGTGCTGGCATAATAGACAGGGAGGAGGAAAAACAGGAGCTGCTGATAAAAATTTTTGTTGAAGTAGTTGATCGCCAGGCGCAGCCGTTCCCGCCATTCTGGGGGCAGCCATGGCCGTTTTACCAGCACTGGCAGAAAAAGACTGGTCAGCCAGATGAAGGTGATGTGAAAAACAATGATTCGAAGATAGGCAAAATTCCTGGAGCTGAGCCACATGACCATGAGCCCGAACAGCAGGGCATAGGCGCTGTGCAGCCACCACAGGAGGTTTGCTTTTCCGCGCAGGAACCCCCCCAGCCGTTCCACAAAAGGCGGCAATTTGCGGCGATCCTGCGTCTGCAGGGGCGGCGCAACGTGAGCGGGAGTCTCTGCGGTTGCAGGGGAAGCGGGGTTTGCTGATCCGACCGTCGGGGGATTGGCTTCCATGGAATCAGGCGCATCCGGAAAGATTGCCATCCCGGCACAAACAGTCGCAAAGGCCTTCATGTGGCTGCCGGGAAAAACTGATATTATCACAGCTCGGACCAGGAAAGCGGGCGGAGGACCGTGAATGCTGCGCGCAGGGTTGCGGGAGCTTTGCCTGTTAATTCGTCATTCATCAATCCCCGGGGAAATGTGTACAATGCGAAGATGCGGCCGGCGCAATCGTATGGCCGCGGGAGGCGCATGATCCGGCGTTATGGTTGCAGCACCCAATCCTGTCGAGACCCGGACGCATAAGGCCATGAATCCCCAGACCGCCGTAATTATCCCCGTCTATAATGCAGTGCGCGCACTCGAGCTTGTGTTTGCGGGCTACTGCCGGCAATCCCGGAACGACTTCGAGCTCTTTGTGGCTGATGATGGTTCGGGGCCGGAGGTTCGGTCTCTCATCGACACTTACGCAAAAAACGCGCCTTTCCCGGTTCGATATGCCTATCAGCCGGATGAAGGGTATCGCAAGACCAGGATCCTGAATCAGGCCGTGCGTGAATCCTCGGCTTCCTACCTCATATTTGCCGACGCCGACTGCATTCCGCACTCCAACTTTGTCGCTGCGCACTGTGAAAGGCGAAGGGGCCGAACGGTCCTCTGCGGCCGCAGGGTGAATTTGAGCCGGCGAGTATCGGACGGCTTGACAACCCATGGTGTTCTGGAAGGCAAGCTGGAGCATCCCTTCCCGGGGAAGATTTTCGAGGCGCTTCTCGGTCACAACGGGCATTGGGACGAGGGGTTTTTGGTGAAAAACCGGACTATGCACCGTTGGATCAACCGCAAAAAGCCGACGATTCTGGGCAGCAACTTTTCCTTGGAGAAGTCGCTGCTCGAGGAAGTGAATGGGTTCAACGAAGATTTTATCGGCTACAGCGGGGAAGACACGGAGCTCGAGTACCGGCTGCGCCTGGCGGGGGCAAGTTTCGATTGGGTGCGGCATCTCGCCATTCAATATCATCTGTACCACGTCTCGCGATCGGTGAGTCAGAACAACGTTGCGGTGTTGCAGCAGAGCAGGGCGGAAGGCAGGGCCGTTTGCCGCAATGGCCTCAGAAAGACCTCCGACCGCGAATCTCCAACCTCGGACATCCGACCTCCGACCTCAGGTTTCTGAACAGATTCTCGGTCAGGCAATTGCCTTTGTGGATGGGGAGCAGAAGTCAGAGGAATTGCAGGGGATATATGGGCATCACGAGTCGCGATCGCCTTGTCAGCTGGTTCGTGTATTTCGTGTATTTTGTGGTTCTATTCGACCGTCTGGCGCTTGGGGTCGGCCTGGGCAGGGTTGTGTAAAAAGCTGCCGGTTCCCTTGGCAATAACCTCGGCGTAACGAGGCAGGCTGCGGCAAACGATCGGCCGATCGGGGTTCGCTTCCGTCCAGCTCTCCATGATGCTGAACAAGGTCGACGTGTGCCTGCCGACCCGGACATCGATCGGCCAGCCCTTGTCATCGATTTTTTCAAACAGTAAGCCGTGCCGCCCCGCCTTGACAATGAACTCATCCCGGCCGGTAAGCAACAATTCCCGGTCTGTCCTGCCGCGGGTGGCGTCCAGGAAAGGTTCGGGCGCTTCGAGGAGCAGGGAAGCCGCCTGGGAGAAATCGCCGATTTCCCGGTGAGAGAGCCCGTGGAGGTTTTTGGGAGAAAACTCGGTGCCGATCTTGAACCCTTCATTGTCGGTGAGAATCATGGAGGCCATTGTTGCCAGGTTGAGCCCTTTTTCATGAGCCACGATGGTGCTGATTACGGGGTATTGCAGTTCTGCCTCGTGGAGGTCGATGGCAACATCGACTTTCTCGTTCCGTATCAGCTCCATGAGGGCAAAACAGGTTCTCTCGGTAAGCGTGCCGTCCGGCCGCCCGGGCCAGGTCCGGTTCAGGTTGCGGATATCCATATAAGCGAGGTTTTGGCGACTCGGGTAGTGGATATACACCTCCGGATCGGGCCATTGATCCAGGGGATTGGACCAGCGGTCCCCCATGCGGAACTTCTGACCGCCCCATGGGGTCTGGATCACATAATCCGGCGGATAGGCCCCACTGACGCGGGTTACCGTCGTAGCGCTGCGGTTGGCACTGAGCACCAGAATCAGCCGGCCTTTCTCCAAAACCGTGTTCTCCGCGATGATCCAACCGGCCAACCTTCCCGCGGGTTCCTCCGGGTGGGTGCCGGCCAGGATAAAGAATGTGGCTCCCGGCTCCTTTCCTTCAAGGAAATAGACGTTGCAGTCGTTGACGGTACCTTTGATCCCGGCAAAATAATCACCCAACTTCCTCACGCTCGTCACGCCGGGCCCGAGTACAACGGGTTCCTTCAAATGCCTGCTCCGATAGAAATCGATGCCTGATCCCAGGAAGAAGAGCAGTCCGAGGATTCCGAAAATGATTTTGCGGAGATAAGGCTTTCCGTTGCTCATAGGGCCCTCATTTCAGCATGAAGAGTCGAAGCAGAAAAGGGATCAGTACCACTATGTAAAGCAGCTCCCTGTCCCAGCTCTTCGATTTCACCAGATTGTACAGGAGAATGATGGAAATAAAGGCCACGAGCGTATAGTAGATGATTGTGATGAAACCCGTCAGTATGCCAGGCATTGTTCACCTCCCCGCACGGCACTCAATTAGTTTCAGTCGCGAAATTCGCTGCGCCCTTTGAGCAAGCCCCGGAGGGGCGGAAAGAGAATAGCCCCGGGCGCAAGCCCGGGGTTGGATCGGATATCAGCATGGAGCCCTGGAGGGGCGACAGAAAGATGCCGCAAACAAATGCCCTTCGCCCCGGCCGGGGCTCCGTAAATACCATATCCTATCCGGGGGCTTGCGCCCCCGGCTACTATCTTTCGGCCCCTCCGGGGCCTTGCCGCAAGGGCTCGAACGGCCTTTCGCGACAGATACTAATCAAACAGGCCGTCAAAAAAACGGCCTTTCTCATTTCCGGCCTTCTGATGAGGAAGGCTGCGGAAGAACCGGCCCGGGAGAATGTGCCCATATCACTCCCGATCGCACATGAAGTTTCACAGGCCGGTCAGGAAAGACAACTTCGCGCTGTATATCACCATCAACGTCCCCATGATCATGATGATGATTGCCGGAACAGCGCAACACTTGAGAAAGTTGACATACGACTCGCGGTAGCCCACGACATCCACCGTGAGGCGGCCGATGATCGCCGTCGGCGGGAGCGCGTCGCCGAGCGGCCAAATAATGCTCATGCCGGCCAGGGCAACAATCGGATTCAGGCCGATGGTGTTGAAGAGCAGGACCAGGGGAACTCCGAGAACGGGGGCGGCCGCATACATCAGGACCGATTCCGAGACCGGCAGCACCAGGAACAGCGTGGCGAAGACCACGGCGACCGGCAGCGTCACCGCCGTCACCGCGAGCAGACCGCGCACCCCCGTCAGCGTCATGATCTGCACCAGAATCCCGGCGCAGGTCAATGTCGCGACCAGGGGGAGCAGTTGTTCGATGGTCTGCCGCGAAATCTTCAGCAGATCCACCCTGAGCGGAGACAGCAGATACGATGCAGTCCCGGCGCACACGAACATCAAGGGAAGCCCCACGACCGGTGTGGAGAAAGGCAGGCCGCGATACAGGAAGATCAGCCCCAGGAAGATCGCGAACGGCAGAAGCACCCGGAACCAGTTCATCTTCGGCGGCGGTTCGGGAAGTTCCGCCATGGCCTTGACAATATCCGTCTGCGTCCCCTTCCAGCCGAGAATAAAAATGGTCAGAATCGCCGCGACCACGCATGGAATGGCCAACGGCCAGAAGAAGCCCACATAGGGCATGTTGACGCCGGCAGCGGTCAGCATGGCCCACAGACTCACAGGTGGGGCGGCGGCACTCAGCCCCGCAATCAAAAAAATGATGGCAGAGATCTTGATCTTGGCGATCCCCATATAGTGCAGGACCGTCGCGACCATGCCGCCCACGATCAACACTGTCACGCTGCCGGCTCCTGTCAAAGCGCCTGGAATGAGGAGCAAAATGGCAAGCAGCAGAAGCAGCAGCGGCCGGTTGTTGTGAAATCTCCGGAGGATGGCCCGCACCGCGAAGGCGACACCGCCGGACTCCTTCA
>CAYGWQ010000184.1:0-10972 GCA_964353465.1 uncultured Acidobacteriota bacterium
ACGCGGAGCCCTGGAGGGGCGACAGAAAATGATTGCGGATAAAGATCTTTCGCCCCTACCGGGGCTCATTAAATGCAATATCCTATCCGGGGGTTCACACCCCCGGCTATTATCTGCTGACCCCTCCGGGGCCGCGCTGCGAGGACTCGAGGGGAGTTTCGCGACAGAAACTAACTAGTAGCGGCATTCACGCTGTCTGAATGGAGGCCGGCTATGGATCTGCAGAGGGAGCATGATTGCACCGACCTCTTGCTCGACCTCGTGTGCTATGAGGTCTTGAGCGGGAGATTCAGCCCGGAAATGGAGGATATCCTCAATCATCACCTGGATTCCTGTCCTGCCTGCCGGAGAAAAGCGCTCGGTTTCCAGCAGATTCTCCGGGGGGACACGATCCAGCGTAATTTTGGTTAACGGGGATCTCCGATCAGGATATAGGGAAGCCAGGAGGCGGGATTCAACCGGCCCGAGGCGCGCGCCTGGGCCAGGAGGGAGAGTTGTGCCTTCTGTAGGGCAGAAGCCTTCGAGATGGAGCCTTCGAGCAGTTCATAAAAGCGGGACGTCAGCTGCACCGTCGACGCATCGTCCACCGGCAGCATGCTCACGATCAGCGCGGGAGCGCCTGCGTTCAAGAATGCCGGAATCAAGCCCCACGGGGTTTCCCCTTCCGCCTGAGGCCCGATCCCCGTCTCGCAGCCCGCCAGCGTCACGAGACGATTCTTGCGCAATCGCCACAAGCCGACGTTCCCGCTGTCGAGATACACCGGCTGGGGGCCGGACGATAACAGCAGCACCGGCTTCCCTTTTACGGTGGTTGCATGCCCGGCAAAGTGAAAGATCTCCGCCTCGGCGGCAAACCGGCCGGCGGTATCCAGATCCCGGGCAGTGAGCAGTCGGCAGTTGTTCTTATACAGTTCGGATAGCCGGGCCAGTTCCTTGCTGGCTCCCGGAAGGGTCGCAGTGCCATCAAGAAGCAGCATGGTGCGGCTGTGGGAGGTGGCACTGCCCCGTTCCAGGGATAGGCAGCGATGAAGCACGCTTCTGGAGGGCGCGTAGCTGAGCGCGCACTTTTCCATTAGAAATCGGCCTTGTGAGTCCTGCAGGCCGCCAAAGGGAAGAAGGTGGAGCGGCCCGTCCGGGAAAATCAGCAGCCTTTCGCGGCTGTCATTCCCGGCAAAGCGCAGGATGGGTTCGACGAGCGTGGCGTACAGTTTCCTGGACAGACGGCCGAAGGCCGCCTCGTCCGGGCCGGTGATACCGGCCAGGAAGGCCTTCACCTCTGCCTCAAGCTCGAATCGGGAGGACTTCAGTTCGACCACCTCCTGGCGCCCCGAGTCGGAAACGAAGGCCAGAAGCCCATCCGCTGTAAAAAAGTAGTCGATGGCAAGTGCGCGCAGGGTCTCAGCGCAATCCGCCATTTCCTTGCCGGCGCTGCCTGCCGTACCGTCCAGATACTCATGCAGCGTCATCGACTTTGCGCGGCCGGCAAATTCCAGAGCCTTTTGCTCGTCATGCAGAGTGTGGTAGAGAAGGGAGACTATTTCCTTATAAGGATCGAAACGACGCGTAAGGAACTGCTGCCTCAAATCGAAGGATGAGATGCTTCTGCGCATGCTCTCGAGGGTATCGATGGAACGGCTGAAGGCGGATAATGCGGCCGAAGAGTCGCCCATCTCCTCAAACAGCTTCCCTTGCAGGAATGCGGCCTGCCATTTGAGTTCTTCATATCCACCCGAGTCTGCCAGCGCCAGGCACTCGTCCAGCAAAATCCTGGCATCGGCAAAGCGCTTTTTTGCCAGGCGCACCTGCGCCAGCCCAAATCGTATCCTGCCTTCCAGCTCATGCATTTCCCCCAGCGGCGCCGCCAGCCCTCTTTCGAATGATGATTCTGCCCGATCGAGATCTCCTAGCTGGAGCGCCAACTCCCCCTCCCGGCAGCTGAGGTTCAGGCGGCGCGCCACAACTTCGATCCTCTCCTTCGGCCCCGGCTCCTCTTCAAAGGCCGTCATCATCTCCATGGCTTCGGCGCAAAGACTCTGGGCATCCTCCGATCGCCCCAGGCGACTCATTATAAGGAACAGGATCTCCAACAGACGTTCCAGCAGACCCTCATCGCGGGTGCGGTAGGCAAAGCCGAGAGCCGCCGTGTAGTCCCTTACGCTCTCCTTCAACTGGTTGAGCTTGAGATGGAGCGCTCCCGAAGCTTCGGCGGCGGATGCCTTCCGCGAGTCGAGGTCGTAACGTTCGGCCAGCATACGTAGCTCGTTGATGCAGATCTCCTCATCATCGGGCCGCATTTGGTGTGCGTAAGCCGCAAACAGCGCCGTCAGCGCCGTTGCGCGCAGCTCCGGAGCTTCCGTCTGTTTCGCCAGATGCAACATCTCCGCATATTCGAACTCCGCACGCTGAAAGTCCGCCTGGTAGTAAAAGCAGTTGCCGCGGAGCGAGTGGATGCTAAAGAGCTGCCAGTAATCCTGTAGCCTGGTGTATCCCCCTTCGAGGCTTTCGCTCTCGCGCAGGGCAGCGGCAAAATCCCTGGCCTGGTGAATCTTTTTGACCGCGTCAAACTGCTGGTCCAAGGATTTCTTAGTTTCGCGCTGGCTGGGGGTGAGACCTTGGTAGAAATCGATCAAAGCTCGCCAGCTCTGGTCCCCGGTCGCGGCGCTGTAGCCGGCCTCCAAGGTCTCGGCAGCCCAGCGCAGGCCGGCAGTGTCCGCAGTGCCGGGTGCGGGCCGAGTCCCCTCGAGCCGCAAGCTCGTCTTAAGCGCAAATCGTATTGCGCGGGGAACCTCCTCAGGAAGGAGACGCACGATGTCGTCCAGCACGGCCTGATCATGCGTCAGGGCTGCTCGATCGACTTCTTTATCAATCGCATCGGTTTTTCTCAACCTGATCCGAGTCTGCAAATCCCTGAGCTTATCGGCCCAGACGGAGTTAGCATCCCCGGACAGATAGTTATCTATCTCCGAAAGCAATTCCTGGTGACGGCCGGTCTCATATAAAACCCAGATCCGGTTGTAGCGCGCTTCGGCGGACGCGGGCTGCAGCTTGAGCGCGTCGTCAAAATCGGTGAGTGCTCTGCTCAGCAGTCCCCGGCGCGCGACCGGATCCTCAGCACGCCTGGCTTCCTCGTACGCCACGACGCCTCGTCCCACGAGAGCCTGTGTACGAAATGCGCCGCCATCCAGCGCTTTCTGAAACTCCTCACGGGCATCGGTGAACGCCAACTTTCTCAAGTGAATGGCAGCCAGGCCGAGATGCGCTTCGGTCAGGCTCTTGCGCGCACCGAGCGCAAGGTTAAAGAATTGCGCCGCCCGATCGAGGGAGGATTCGGCGGCAGCCCGGTGCACATCCGCGGGGCGAAACGGCAAATCCAGGCGGAGACCATCAGGGCTTCGGGCTTCGTAGATCTCCTCGAGTTTCGCTCTGGCCTCCCCCAGGTACCGCTGTGACTCATCAAATTTGTAGTACCAATAACCGCCGGCGCCAGCGCCAAGGAACGCAATGGCCGCTGCCGCTGCCGCCGCCCACCGCGTCCACCGTCTGCGTATGGTCTGCTGCGCTTCCTTGCGCGCCACTTCCTGAATCAATGCTAACGCCTGCGCGATCTCATTATCCGTCGGCGGAAGCACGGCCGCCGGCGGATCGTCCGATTCGGGATGCAGCATTTTCAGCAGTTGGGCCAGCTCTTCTGCACAGTCGGGACATTTCGCCAGATGCGATTCGACTCCGGGCGTCGATCCCTGTCCCGGGGGGGCGGCGATGTACCGATAGAGGTTGTCGCCCGTGAGACAGCGACCCAGAGCGCCACTGATATCCTGATTGCGTTCCTTCATCGCATTCCTGTCGCGGGCGCGTCCGGCGATACCATGCTCCGGATCCGATCCCGCAGCCTGTTGAGCACCATTTCCACACCCGCCTTCGTGAGGTTGATGCCTTCACACCGGGCGATTTGGCCGGGAGGGAGGTTGTGATCATAGTAGAGACGGAATATCAGCAAATCCCGCATGGAAGTTTCATTCCCGAGGTTGTGAATCGCCCGTTCACAAAGCTGTCTAACCTCCTGCGCCAGAAATGCCCGTTCCAGGGCCGGTCGTTCGCAATCCTCCGGTTCCGGCATCAGCCGTTGCAGAGCAGCGCCCGGCAGGGGGGCAGTCTGTGACCGCCGGGTGCGCTTCAGCGTCCGCAGGCGCCGTAAGGCGTCGCGCACCACGGATTTTGCTATCACGGCCAGATATGCCAGCCATTGGTCTTCCGTCGTTCCGGAAAACCGCTTCATCGCGGCACAATCCTTTTCCACCAGCCTCACGATTGTCGTCTGGAACAGGTCGGGCGGGTGCAGTTCCCCCAGGACGGCGGCAGCATCCTGGGCAAGCGAAAGTTGCCAGGCTCCCTGGACGAACTGTTTGATCTTCAATCCGTATCGGGCCAGAAACTCCGCCCATAAGTCGGAGTTCCCTCTGTCCCGGGCGCAGGCGGAAACAAGCTCCGCCCAGTTCATATGACCCAATTCGCGCTTGGTCGGGTATACCAGAACATTCGCCATTGGCCGCAATTATAGCCTGAAGCACGCTCCGAAGGGAATCAGATAGCGGCCGGGTGAGGGAACATTCAAGGATTTCCTGCGCCATGAGTCTTTTCCAAATAATTGAGGACACCCAGTGAAACCAGAGAATTGTGGCCTTTCCTTGCTGAAAAAGGGCTGAACTCCACTCCGACACGATAGCGGTAGTCAAGCCCGGACCCGCGCGGTACGGAATAAACCACTCTACCCTCAAAGCTTATTGGTTCCTCCTTTTCAGAATAGCTGAAAAGGAGGGTCACTCGATTTGTCTTGGGAGGGATGTCGGTGAGAAATGCCAATCCCTTCCTGCTGATATTGACAACCGGAGATCTCTCTTCCGATGCAAGGCCTTTCCTGCGCCAAAAATTTCTCTCTTTGTAAGAAATGGTAGCCCCAGGGACGACAAAACGCCCATATTTCCGAATGGGATTGCTGCATCCCTGCCCCGATTCTCCGTACTCGGAATTGTTCATTTCTTCCCTCCCTAATGCTGCAAATGGAACCCTTCATCAGTTGGCTGCCTCAAAGGCTGAATCGCGGTGAAGATGCAAGGGCCGGCGGATCTTAAGACCTGGCACACATTACTTTCAGCCATGCAGCGCACCAGGCATCTATGTTCTTCAGGGCAGCCGGATCAATTCGTCTCCGATGACCGCGGCAGTCGCATGCGAGACGCCCCCATATACAGGAACGCAAAACAGAGGCTGCAGCCTACTCGAAATTTTCAGCAGGAGGGATTAATTGGATCCAGAAACCAACTCGCTGCGTAGCGGCGAAAAGATGACATTCCGCTTTTCCAGGCTCGGCACTCTAATGGCTACAGCAAACTGGAAAAGCGGAATGTCCCCTTTTCGCCATTATTTTGCGCGCCATCGCTTGTATGCGGGTGCGTCCAGGTTTTCCTTGAAGGATGGGAGAAGGCAATCGACTATCCCTGCCGTTTCGGCCGCCGGCTGGGCAACCTCTGGATACTTGGAGGGACGAGAATGTTCCACGGCATACTCTGAACCATCGGATTCGATCTGCTCGAAACCGGTAGCGATGACTGTGACTTTAATGCGATCCTCCATGGTATTGTCATAGACGGCGCCGAAATACATATCTTCCAGGCATACCGTTTCCTCGATGGTCGCGGCGGCTGCCTCCGCTTCGCGCAGCTTTAAGCTGCTCCGGCTGCCGGTGATGTTCATCAATACAGCCTTGGCCCCACTGGCGGACGGCATCTCCAGCAACGGATTGGAGATTGCCCGCTGAGCTGCTTCAACCGCGCGATTCCGCCCTTCTGCAGTCCCGGTTCCCATCCACGCCATTCCCTTACCGGCCATTACCGCCCTGACATCGGCGAAATCCACGTTGATGATGCCGGGCATGGTGATGATGTCTGAGATGCCCTGGACCGCCTGGCATAAGACGTCGTCGGCAAAACGAAAGGATTCTTCGAGCAGCGCGTCCTCACCCAGGGTGACGAGCAGACGCTCGTTCGGGATCGTGATCAGCGTGTCAACCGCGCTTTTCAGCTCTCGAATGGCCTCCTCCGCATACTTCTTACGCTTTCTGCCCAGGAAACCGAATGGCATGGTGACCACCGCCACCGTGAGAGCACCGGTCTCCGCAGCGAGGCTGGCAATAACGGGCGCCGCTCCCGTGCAGGTCCCGCCGCCCAATCCCCCCGTCAGGAACACCATATCTGCGTCCTCAACCAGATCCAGGACGCGCTCCGTGTCTTCCAGAGCCGACTGCCTGCCAAGCTCTGGGTCGCCTCCGCACCCAAGGCCGCCGGTAATCCGCGCGCCGATCTGCAACTTGAACGGTGCCCGTGATTCCCGCAGCGCCTGCATGTCGGTGTTGGCAGCGATCAGCTCAACGCCTCCGATTCCGGCATCGATCATCCGATTGACCGCATTTCCGCCGGCGCCGCCGACGCCGAAGACAACAATCTTCACCGGCAACAGCCGGCTCTCAGCCAGAGTAATCACAAGCTAGTCTCCCATCCATGACAGGAATCTATGGGTTAACGAGGGCATGGCCGCTTGCCATGCGCTGCGGCTCATCTTGGCGCGGATCTCCCGCGCATACAGCAAGGCCAAGCCGATGGCACCGGCACAAGCAGGATGCGCCATCTCGGCTGTCATGCCATCGAGTTCCAAGGGAAGCCCCAGCCGCGCGGGCATCTGGAGGATTTCCCCGGCCAGTTCCAGGAAGCCCTCCAGCATGCTGCCGCCCCCCGTAAGCACAGCCCCAGCTATGAGCCGCTCGCGCAACCCGGAGCGGACCAGTTCGTCCTTGACGAGCTGCAGCAGTTCCAATGCACGGTACCGCAGGATCTCACAGGCCTCACGGCGGGAAACTTCCCGTACACCCCGATTCCCAAAACCCCTGACCGTGATCACCTCATCCCGGGGGACGTTCTCCAGAAGAATATTGCCATACTCCCTTTTGATGCGTTCCGCCTCATGAGTAGGAGCGCTGACTCCATCGACGAGGTCGCTTGAGAAATGGTCCCCTCCCACGGGAATCACGGATGCAAAGGGTACGGAATCTTTCAGGAACAGCGCGATGCCGGTGGTCCCGGCGCCGATGTCGATGAGCGCGGTGCCGGATTCCTTCTCGTCGGGAGTCAGAACCGCCTCCCCGCTGGCCAGTGGCTGAAAAACGATCTTGCGTACTCTCATCCGGGCACGGTTCACGGCATGGATCAGATTCTGGGTGAGCGCACCGTCAGCGCTGATTGCGTGAACATTCACCGCCAATTGCGATCCTGCCAGCCCCACGGGATTCTTGATCCCCTTGCGATCGTCCAGCAGAAATTCCTGGGGAAGGACATGGAGAATCTCGCGTCCCGTAGGAAGGGAGACCGACTGCGATGCATGGATAACCTGCGCCATGTCCTGTGCCGTCACCTCGCGGTGCTTTCCCTCCACGCTTGCGGCCGCGCGGCAGTGATGGCTCCCGATGTGTTCCCCTGAAATCCCCGCCATCAGCCAATCCACGGAGATGCCCGACTTGGATTCCAGATCTTCGGCGGCACGGCGGATCGAAGCCGCAGCGGCATCGAGGTTCACGATCACACTCTTGATCAGCCCGCAGGTGTCGGCATATCCGCTGCCGACCACCTCCAGTTTTCCGTCGGGATACAAACGGGCAGCCACCGCACACGTCTTCCGCGTACCGACGTCAAGCCCGCATACAATCCGTTCGTCTCTGCGCAAGTGCATGTCCACAGGAAAGCGGAATTCAGTCGCGTTGCGTCCCAGCCTGCAATGTCTTGTAGTACACCTCGTCAAAATCCTCGCCGTTGCCGGTATAGGCCTCGAATCGTTTGGAGTCCCAGATTTCAAGGTAATAACCGCGGCCGATGATGCTCACGTCTTTGTGGATGCCGGCAATCCGCACCTGCAGCGGTGTGAGTGTGATCCTACCCTGTTTGTCGAGCACGGAATCGCTCAGGGTGTTCTGGATCTCGCGCTGGAATTTGTTCACCTCTCTGCTCACAGGCATTGCCATGAGCGAATCCTCATACGTCTCCCAGCCATCCTTCGGGTAAGCCCAGAGGCAGCCATCCGGAGCCCGGCAGATGACAAACGTCTTCTGTGCTTCGGGTGTCATCAGCCTGCGAAACTTGGCGGGAACATTGATGCGTCCCTTTTGATCCATGGAGTAGTTGTATCTGCCGCGGAATCTCGACATGAGCGCTCACTGAAATATCTACCCATCACTACCCACTGTTACCCACAAAATAAGTCTGCAGCAAAGCCATTGTCAATCCCTTTTTTTCGCTTTGCATTCGCGCGCATGGGGCAAAATGTGTCCTGCCGCCCTCCGGCAAGTAGCTGAACCACTTGATATTGGGGTCACACGTTGCGAGAGGCCCAACCGGTTGTTGTGATTGGATGCCGGGAATCTGTGCCGTGCGATCTAAATTTTCTTGTGCGCAGAAAAGATTTTGAAAAAAGATTGGCAACCCGCGGCTAACGAAGGTATTTTGGGGCCCGCGGGCCAGGAACGCGATGGCGCATGGAAACGCCTGGGATTGCACCGCCCGCTATTGGAGCCCGTGAAATCAGGGCTGTGATTCACTGGACGGAGGATTGCCGGATGGATAGAACGATGGGCAGGCGCGAGTTTATGGCGACAATGGGAGCAGCGGCGGCAGCATCGCCAGCGCCCGCGCGCAGTGCCGGCAGCATGCCGGGTGCGCAACGCACACAGGCCGGCGGCAACCTTAAGGTGACGCCGAAAGGCAAGATCGTGCTCCGGCCCTTTGATTACAGGGGCGTCACCCTCCTCCCCGGCCGCTGGCAGCGGCAGTACCAGTCGGCGCGTGATTACTATCTGGGAGTTTCCGATGACAACATACTGTGCGGATTCCGCCGCGCGGCGGGGCTGAACGCGCCGGGGCAGCCGCTCGGCGGCTGGGCCAGCCCCGATTCCTCGGTCGTCTTCGGTCAGTGGCTGCAAATGAAAGGATCGAAGCGATGAACGCACTGATGATGATTTGGCTGTCGGCAATGGTGCCCGTATGGCTGGCCGCGCAGCAATCCCTAGGGGTGCAAGCCCCGGGCGGTACGATCGAAAAGGGTAACTTCCGCTTCACCTATGACGAGCGCGGCATATCAGGCCTCGCCAATCCGAACGATCCTTTCGGCGCGACGCTGCTACCCGCCGGAACACAGGGCGGAGCGCGCGGCCAGGGCGGGGGCGCCGGCGCCACACTTGGCTTGAACCTGAGCTACCACGTGGGCAGCGGCGAATGGGCCGCGCTCACTACCCGCGGGACCAAATGGACCGCTTCGGCTGAAAACGGCACCGTAATCTATGTCAATGATCCGGCCAAGGATCCACTCAAGGTGGTCGAAACCTTCAAGACCGACGGGACGGTGCTCGACTGGACCGTCGACATGGAATCGACCGGAAAAACGCCGGTGCAAATCGGTGACCTCGGCATCGGTGTCCCGGCAGCCGGGCCGTCGGGCGAAAGCCCGATCCAGATCTTCGAGCGGGGATTCCTCCGGCATCAGTTCATCTCCGGCAGCGGGTCGTTCTTCTACTTCGTGCGCGCCTCGGGCGCCCCGCCGTTTCTGCTGGTAACGGTCCGTCCCGGCACAAAGCTCGAATACACTGGGGGCGGCGGCGGGCGCGGCGGCGCACAGGTCTATGTCCATTCGAGCCGCAGCGGCAGCGCAGAAAAGCGCGGCACCTGGCGCCAGGCCCACACCGCGCTCGACCTGGCCCCGGCCGGCCGGCCGGGCAGCAAGGCTTCCTACGGCTTCCGCATGCAATGGGCCAACAGCTACGAAGAACTGCGTGAGATGATTTATCAAGCGGGGCTCTTCGACATCCGCGTCGTGCCGGGCATGACAGTCCCCGAGAATCTGACGGCGCGCTTTTCGCTGCACACCAGGGCCAAAATCGAGGCAATCCAGGCCGAGTTCCCCGAACAGACGACCGTCAAAGCCCTCGGCAATCCCAAACCCGACCACCACGTCTACGAAGCGGCCTTCAAGAAGCTCGGCGAGAATATGCTGACGATCAAACACGACGGCGGCCGCCAGACCTATCTCGAATTCTTCGTCACTGAGCCGATGGAAACCCTGATCAAGAAGCGCGCGGCATTCATCGTCAACAAGCAGCAGGTCAAGGACCCGTCGAAGTGGTGGAACGGAGTCTACGGTCCATACGACATGAAGGCGAAGGTCACCCGGACCATCGACGACCCGGACATCTTTCTGGACCGCATGGTCTACGCTCTCACATGCGACGACCCGGGCCTCTGCAAAGCGCCTTATCTGGCATCGAAGAACGTCACCTTCCCCGACCCGAAGGAGATCGAGTCGCTGGAGTATCACCTGAAAAATTTCGTCTGGGGAGGGCTGCAGCGCCGCGACGACGAGCGCCCCTATCCATACGGCGTCTACGGCACGCCGAACTGGTACATCAACCGTGACCCGGCGCGGCGCAAGGCCTACGCTGAGAAGCTCGCCTCCGGCGCGACGGCGCTGCGCGATCTGCCCAAGGAGCATGTCTGGCGTTCCTACGATTACCCGCACATGATCATGCTCTACTTTCACATGTACCAGATCGCCAAGATGTACCCCGAAATGTCGAGATACCTGGACGCTGCAGGCTACCTCAACCGCGCCTGGGAAACGGCCCGGGCCTTCTATATCTATCCTTATGAGATTTATCCGGAGTATTACGACACCTATAAGTGGGGCCTCTACAACGAACTCATCGTGCTGGAGCTGATCGACGCGCTCGAACAGGAAGGCTTTCCCAAGCAGGCCGCCTGGCTGCGCAACGAGTGGGAGAAGAAGGTCAAGTACTTCGTCTATGACGACCTCTATCCGTTCCGATCCTAGTACGCTTTTGACCGCACGGCATTCGAGTCGACCTATGCTTTCGCCAAGTACG
>CAYGWQ010000185.1:0-10951 GCA_964353465.1 uncultured Acidobacteriota bacterium
TCGGCCTCGCGCTTCCCGCTCAAATACCGGCGCGCCATGTCCGCGAAACATTGGCTCGGGAACAAGCTCTTGAGTCTGGCGCTCTCGGCCCTCTACTTCCGTTGGGTGAGCGACTCCCAGTCGGGGATGTGGGTCTTCGAGCGCGAGAGCCTGAAGGAGATGGACCTGCGCAGCGACGGCATGGCCTTCAGCGAAGAGATCAAGATCGAGGCTATCCGCAAGCGGCGGATCGGCTTCAAGGAAATCTACGTCGATTACTCGAACCGAATGGGTGAGATGAAACTCCAACCCTGGCGGGACGGCTACCGGAACCTGGTGTTTCTCATCCGGAAACGCTTTACGCGCAGCCGCGCACCTGCGGCCGTTGCCGAGAGCCAAACAGCGAAGTAAGGGTGATCGTGTCATGACCGAAGAGTGCCCGGAGGACGGCTCCGACGCCGGGCCGGCGTGCCCGGTCTGTGCAACGTCCGATGCCGGTTTCTATGCCGTCGCGACCGACCGGCTGTTCAGCCTTGCCGCGGGCAGCTTTCAGTTGCGCCGCTGCCGGTCCTGCGGCTGCATATTCCAGCACCCGCTCCCGGATTTGATTGCCCTGGCATCCTTTTATCCCCGGCGGTACTGGTGGTCGGCCGATCCGAGATCGGATATTTCTGCGACTCTCGGCAAGATAGAACGCGCCTATCGCGAGTTCGTAGGCCTGGATCACGTGCGCTTCCTGCAACGCTGTGCGCGCGGGGGCGGCCGAGGGCGGTCGCTGCTCGATATCGGCTGTGGCAGCGGCACCTTCCTGCACCTCGCCCGGAGGCGCGGTTTTGTCCCCTATGGGATGGATATGTCGGAACACGCAGTTGCGGCCGCGAGAGCGCAATACGATCTGCCGGTGCGGCAGGGTGACATCGGCAGTGACCTGTGGGAGGGGCATTCCTTCGACTTCATTACCATGTTCCACGTGCTGGAGCATCTTCCCGCTCCGGGGAAAGCCCTCGAGTACGCCAGTAGGCTCCTCAAGCCGGGCGGCAGCCTGATTCTGCAGGTGCCGAACGCTTCGTCCCTTCAGGCGCGTGTGTTCGGCGCCCGCTGGTATGGACTCGACGTGCCGCGCCACCTGATTAATTTCACGCCGCGATCGCTCGGGATATTGCTCGATCAGGCGGGATGCTCGTGGAAAATCGTGCGGCGTTTTTCGCTTCGGGACAACCCGGCCTCACTCGCTTCCAGCGTGGCCATGAGATTGGACCCGATCGGGCGTCGGGGGCGCGGGAAGGCGACGAATGCAATCGTGGAGGGAGTGCTCGAATTCTTGTACCTGGGGCTGTTCCTGCTGGCCCTGCCGCCGGCATGGATCGAGAGCATTTTCGGACGCGGGGGAACGATTTGGGTCCACGCCAGGCATGGAGCCAGGTAGTGAAAAGAGGACATTCCGCTTTTCCGGGCCTGGCACTCAAATGGGTGCAGCAGCCTGGAAAAGCGGAATGTCCCCTTTTCGCGGATCCGATCGATGATATTCTGTGTTCTTCCGTGTCCCAAAATGCATTTCGATCCTTATTTGTTTTCCTCCATGTACTCTGTCAGTTATATTCTGATCTTTTATTGACTAAGGAAGGACGATGCGGAAGAAGAATCTGGCCAAGGCAAGAGTGCTGGTAACCGGGGCCGGGGGGTTCATAGGCAGCCATCTGTGCGAAGTGGCGCTATCGCACGGAGCTCAGGTGCGGGCCTTCGTGCATTACAACTCCAGAAATGACTGGGGCATGCTCGAGGATCTGGAAGCGGGGCAATTGCGGGAGATCGAGGTTATCGCCGGAGACCTGCGGGATCCCGACGCCGTCCGACGTGCCGTCCAGGGCTGCCATGTTGTTTTTCACCTGGGCGCCCTGATTGGCATCCCCTATTCCTATGCCAATCCCGCAGATGTTGTGGCGACCAATGTCCTCGGTACGTTGCACGTTCTGCAGGCCGCGCTCGAGGCGGGAGTCCTGCGGCTGGTGCAAACCTCGACCAGCGAAGTGTACGGCACGGCACAGTTCGTGCCGATGGACGAAGGGCATCCGCTGCACCCGCAGTCACCCTATGCAGCATCCAAAGTGGCCTCCGACAAGCTGGCGGAGAGTTACTGGCGAACGTACGGGCTGCCCGTGGTTATTGTCCGCCCTTTTAACTGCTATGGCCCCCGGCAATCGCCCCGAGCGGTCGTCCCGGCCATCATCACACAGGCGCTGGAGTCGTCCACCTTGCGTCTTGGCCGCCTGGACCCGCGCAGAGACTTCACCTATGTACTGGACACGGTCGGCGGATTTGTGGCAGCTGCGACCGCGCCCGGGTGCGTGGGAGAGACCATACAGCTCGGCTCGGCCCAGGAGATATCCGTGACGGAGATCGTCCATCTTGTCGGATCCATCCTGGGCAGGAAACTGCGGATTGTCTCCGAAACCAGGAGGCGGCGGCCGGAAACCAGCGAGGTGGAGCGTCTGTTTGCAGCCAACCGTAAGGCTGCGGAACTGCTACGCTGGCAGCCCCGGGTATCGCTGCTTCAAGGCCTTCAGAAAACGATCGAGTGGTTTCAATCGCGAAGAGGCCGCTACAAGCATCATCTTTATAACGTATGACGACTCAAGATCCAAAAATCGTAGTAGTACTTCCGGCTTACAACGCCGCGCGCACTCTCGAGCGCACGTATGCCGACATCCCGAAAGATAAAATCTTCCAGATTATCCTGGTGGACGACGTGAGCCACGATCAAACCGTGGAAATCGCGCGCTCTCTCGGGCTTTCCGTGGTGATCCATGTGCAGAACCGCGGCTATGGCGGCAATCAGAAGACCTGCTACCTCGAGGCTCTGAAGGAGCAGGCCGATGTTGTCGTCATGCTGCACCCGGACCATCAGTATGACTCACGGCTGGTCCCCGAGTTGGTTTCTCCCATCCTGGAAAATCAGGCCGACATGGTAATGGGATCGAGGATTCTCAATGGTCAGGCGCTCAAGGGGGGCATGCCGCTCTGGAAGTACGTTGCGAACCGGGCGCTAACCATAATGGAAAACATCCTGTTCCGGACCCGCCTCACGGATTGCCACAGCGGCTTCCGCGCATACAGCCGCAAGCTTCTGACCACCATCCCCTTCCTTATCAATTCCGACGACTTTGTTTTTGACTCGCAGATGATCGCCCAGGCGGCTTGGTTCGGGTTCAACATTCGCGAAATCGCCGTGCAGGCGCGCTATTTCCCCGAAGCATCGAGTGTCAATTTCCGCGTGAGCACCAAATACGGGATCAAGACGCTCTGGGTGATGATCTGCTTCCTGTTCCAGCGACTCGGCCTGCTCCGGCCCAGGATCTTCAATCTGACCCTGCCGCAGGTGGTCAGCAGGCATTACCATGAGGCCATATTTCGCGATTCGGCATCCTGGGATCCGGCTGCCGGCTCTGCAGCGTCCGAAATGAAGCAGAGGTTGAGGTGAATGGGATCCGGCAATCCGCTGCCGGTCACCGGATTCCGAGGGAGGCGCCTTGTTTCATCCGCGACTGAAGTCTCTTGCGGAAAAAGCACTGCCGCATTTTCTGTCGGCCCGGCTCGATCCGATCCGGGAAATCATTGAATCGGAGGTGAGAACGGCGGCGGCCGCAATGGCCGGCAACCAGGTGGTGCTGGATGCCGGTGCGGGGGAAGCCCGCCACAAGCGGTTTTTTACCCGGGGGCGCTATGTAGCTCTGGATTCCGGCACCGGGGACCGGGCATGGGATTATTCCAATATTGATATCCAGGGCGATCTGGAAAGACTGCCCTTGAAAGCGGGCACAGTCGATCGCGTCCTCTGCATGGTGGTCTTGGAACATACGCGCAATCCCCGTCAGGTGCTTACCGAATTTGTCCGCGTGCTCAAGCCTGGCGGCACGCTGCATATGGTAGTGCCGTTTCTATGGGAAGAGCACCAGGCGCCTCACGACTATTTGCGATTCACCCGCTACGGCGTCCGTCTGCTTGTGGAGGGTCTACCGCTCAGGATTGAGCTGCTGAGCCCGATGGGCGGCTTCTTCTGGGTGTGTGCCCGAAGGTGCATCAGTTTCCTGACCTTCTTTCAAGGCGGCTGGCGCTGGCTTTTCTTCGTCCTTTTGATGCCTTTTTTCGGTTTGCTGTTACCGCTGCTCCTGTATTTTTTGGATCCGTTGGATCGAAGGAAGGACTTCTCGCTCGGTTTTCAGATGCGCGCAACCAGGGAAAGGGATTGATGCCGGTGCAGCAGCGCACGTGGGCCTGGATCACCGTATTCACGCTGACGGCTGCCCTCTGGGGTGTGAACGCCGTATGGCTGCAGCAGGATACGCGTCCTCCGGTCTGGGATATGGCGCTTCACCAGAGTTATGCCCTCAACTATTTGCCCCATGCACCCGGGACGGCACCCCCGGGCCCTCTGGTTTCGCGATCCGGTAATTATCCCCCCTTTGTTCACCTGGTCATGGCTCTCTGCTATGCCGTCTTTCACCCCGGGCCTCATGTTGCGGTCCTGGCCAACATTCCCGCCACTCTGCTGTTGTTTTGGTCGGTCTACATGCTGGGCCTGGATCTTGCCGGAATGTCGGCGGCGCGCTGGGCTTGCCTGCTCGCCGCCGTGACTCCGTATCTGATCTGGATGTCGCGCGAGACGGTGCTCGACTACTGGCTCGCTGCCTGGGTAGCTGCCGCTCTCGTAGTGCTCCGCAGGACGGATGAGTTCCGGTCTCGCGCCCAGAGCATCCTCTTCGGCCTGATTTGCGCCCTGGGGCTGCTTACCAAGTGGCTTTTTGCCGGCTTCCTGTTGGTCCCGCTGGTCTATGTGTGCGTACGCTCACGCATCTGGCGTGATGAGACGCGCATGCTTTTCCTGGCGGACGCGATGCTGATCGGCGGCCTGCTCGCCGGGGTCTGGTATCTTCCCAACCTCCCGAACCTGGCGCGCTACCTTGTGGAGAACGCGACGATCGGGGCTCGGGAAGGTGAACCCCCGGTCTTTTCTTTCCAGTCCCTTATTTATTATCTGCGGCTTCTCGAAGGGTATCAGCTCTTCGGCATTCTGTTTCTGCTCCTGACAGTCTCGGCAGTGTTCGTATGGAGAAGGAACCTGATGCGCCATGGGATGTTTCTTGTGGCGGCGGTGCTCGGGGGCTGGGCGGCGATGACACTCCTGCGCACCAAGGATCCGCGTTTTACCATGCCCTTGTTGGGCCAGCTTTTTGTCGTAGCCGGAGCGTGGCTTTCATCCTGGAGGCGCGGCTGGGCGGTACGCTCTGCAAAGGCCGGCCTGGTAGCCGTCCTCTGCCTGCAGGCGTACGCCGCCAATTTTGGCGTGACCTGGCTCCCGCAGGAAGTTGTTCTGGCGCGCGGGTACGCTGGGAGCCTGCGTTGGGATTGGAATCTGTTTCTCCAGCATTATTTTCACATACTGGGGGCACCGCGGCGCGAGGACTGGCGGCTCGAGGAGATCCTGCGCAGAATCGACCACGATGCTCGCATGCGCGGAGTTCAGCCGACGCTTGCCCTGATTCCCGATCTGCCGAGGTTCAATTCTGCTAATTTCCTTCTCTTCGCGAGGCTGCAAGGGTTGTCGATGCGCATCGACCACATCCAGGCCGAGCCGAAGGGAATGCAGTCTTTCGAAGGCTATAATTACGTGATCATGACCGAAGGGGATCAAGGCATGACCTGGTCTACGGTCTCGAGTCGCGCGCTGAATCAAATCGTAGTCGACGATCCGGGTACCTTCCGGCTGGTCTCGCTCTACCAGTTGCCGGATGGAAACGGCGTGCGGCTGTATTTCATCCGGCGCGGCGATCCTGAGCGCCCGAAGATCGCCTCCGTGCCCGCCCGGGAGGGAGCCGGCACCTTTACGGCAGGGTGTTTCCTATGAAGGCCCTCACCCGCACTCCGGCGTTGAGCCGTTTTCAGGTGCATCGGGATCTGGCATTGCTGGCGCTGGTCGTGGTCGGCTGCGCTCTGCCGTTTCTGTCTCAGCCTTTTCATATGGACGACAACTTCTACATGGACATGGCGCGCAACGCACGTGTCAACCCCCTGCACCCATATGATGTTCCGTACGATTTCGGCGGCTTTCACCTCCCGGACATGGCATCGCATTCTCATCCGCCGTTGCAGGCATATTTTCTGGCCGTGATTCAGCGGTTTGCCGGTGAGGGCGAGGGGAGGGAATGGATCTATCACGGAGTGGCGCTGATATTCCCTTTGCTTGCCGCCGCGGCCATGTATTTTATTGCTGCCCGTTTTGTCGAGAGGCCCCTCTGGCCTTCCCTGGGATTGGCGGCCTGTCCCCTCGTTCTGGTCATGGAGCACACGCTGATGACGGACGTGCCGACTCTGGCTTTCTGGCTGGCCGCCATTGCCTGCTTCCTGTGGGCCACAGAACTGAACCGCAAGAGCCTGTATGCGGCCAGCGCACTGATGCAGTTTGCCGCGATGTTTGCCAGCTATCAGGCCGTTGCGCTTTTCCCTTTGCTCGGCTATTACCATCTGCGCAGGCGCGGGCGACCGTTCGGCTGGGTTGCCCTGCTGCTGCCTCTCGCCGGCTTGGGGGCATGGCTTGTCCTGAGCTCCCTGCATTACCGCCGGATGATACTCCTGGACACACTGGGCTATGTGCAGTCGCGCGAGGCTACGACGCTGGGCATGCTGGGCACGAAGTTTCTGGCACTGCTCGGATATCAGGGTTGGCTCATCGTGTTCCCGTTCTTCCTCCTATACATCTACGCGCGCGGATTGAAAAGCCGCCTGTTCGGCCTGACGCTGCTGGGAGCCCTCTTCCTTGCCCAGACGGTGATTCCCACCTACCGTCTGGTTGACAAAGCCATCTTCGTCCTCGGAGTCACAGTCGGCTCTTGCCTTATGGCACGGATGGGAGCCTCATTCCTTGATGCGTTCCGCAGGGATCGATCGGAGAGAACCGGTTTTGACCGTGTAGAAGCGCAGTTCCTCTCGCTTTGGTATTTCGGTGTCGTGGCTTACTGCCTGATTCTCTTTACCGAAGGCTCTGCGCGCTATATTCTTCCGCTCATCCCCCCGGTGCTGCTTTTCTTCTTCCGCCGCCTGGAGATCGCGGAAGTCGCGGAATACCGTGCCGAGTCATATCCGCTCTTGAACTCGGCTATGGTTGCGAGCGGCGCGCTCGTCTTGTCGCTGGCCTGGGGATTGTTTCTTGCGCAGGCGGACTTTGAGTTTGCGCGCATATATCCGCGCGCGGCCGAGGCCTATTCTCGCATGTACTCCGGCTTCGACACATATGTAACCGGGGAATGGGGATTCCGCTACTACTTCGACAGGATGGGGGCGAAGCCGCTTCCGGCCGATGTGTCTTCGGTGCGCGGCGGAAGCCTGCTGGTCAGGCCCGGACTGGCCGTTCCTTACGACATGCCTGCGGATCTGGCATCCATGACTATGCCGCTTGCAAGCCTGTCTTTCGATCTGAAAACACCCTTCCGCACCATGGACCCTCACGTACCAGCCGGGTTTTACTCAACCGGATGGGGATTGATCCCGTTCTCGATTTCGGATAAGAGTTTGGAGACTCTGGAAATCCGCCAGGTCAATTTCATGGTGGAGAGGCTTCCTTGGGCACGCGTCGAAAGCACGGCGGCGCTCAAGCCATGGCCCGGATTTGCCTACAAGCCCGAACGCGCGCTGGCCGTTCTGGCAAAACCCGGGACCAGGATCATCTATCCCTGGGAGATGCGGATGCCAGTGGTGTTACGCATGAAGATCGGCCTGCTGAGCGCCCCTCCATCCGCGGACGACGGCATCTATGAGTTCGAGATCCTGCGCTGCAATGCCCGGGGCGAGGTCCTATCACGATTCGCCAGAAGTCTGCAGCCGGGGCTGCGGCAGGAAGACAGGGGGTGGCATGCTGTGAGGCTGGAGTTGCCGGAGCGAGCCGGTGATGGCGAGACTCTGGAATTTCGCTATGTGGCGCCGGGCAAGGGCGATGTGGTGGGAGCGTTTGTGGAAGCCTTGCTGACCAAGGCAGCTACGGACGAGAGAGAGGTCAAGAGGTAGGAAATAATCATGAGAGCGAGATTGGGGACAGTCCTTCTCTGCGTGGTCTCTGCTCTTTGCGGCATCGGTCTGTCTGGCGCTTGTGGTCCGGCACCGCAAGGGCTGTCACCCCGCGAGGCGGGCGTGGATTTGTTGGACCGGTTCCGCATCGAACGAGAGGGGACGGCTGCGGCAGGGGATGGTCAATCATTGCGGCGGCATGAATGGGTTACACGCCGCGGCAGGCGAATGGATACGACCACGCTGCTGGCACCTGGGGCGATACGGGCGGGCCTTTCGGGCCTTTCGGGGAGATTCACATTGAAATTGCTGGCCTCACCCCTCTTCAATGTCGGCGACGGCGTGCAGATGGAAGTTTTTGCAGGAAGCGCCGGCAGCTGCAGGCAAGTCTGCAGCCGCTACTTCGATCCGGGCCGGCTCGCGGGCGACCGCGATTGGATTGAGTTGGCGGTCCCCGTCGACCTGTCCGGCGCGGTGGACTCTTATCTGGAGATCCGGGTCTCGGCCGGACCGCAGGGCAACCTTGATGCTGACTGGCTGGCATTGGCCGAAGTGCGAATCGTACCGGAAAAGGCGGCTCTATGAGTGTACCTGATTTCACTGGGGAGCGATTTATTCCCGGGCAGGGAGGCGCTCAGATTGCGTATGAGCACCTGCACCGGTATTACCTCGCCCTGCGCTGGGCCGCAGGAAAACTGGTACTCGATGTCGCTGCCGGCACCGGATACGGAGCGGCGCTTCTGGCCGGGGTAGCGCGCCGTGTCTGGGCGATTGACATCGATGCCGGGAGCGTGCGGCACGCGCACCGGAGCTGTATCGCGGCCAATCTGGATTTCCTGCAGGGGGACGCCGTCTGCCTGCCGGTCCGGTCGCGCTCGGTGGGCCTGGTGGTTGCGTTCGAAGTGCTCGAGCATGTGGGAAAACAGGAAGCCCTCGTTGCGGAAATGGCGCGCGTTGTCCTTCCGGATGGTGCCGTGCTGATCTCAACCCCGAACAAAGCATCCTATTCGGATGCGAGGCAATATCAGAACCCTTTCCACGTCCATGAGTTGTATCGCGACGAGTTCCTGGCCTTGCTCGGCCGGCATTTTTCATCCATCCGGATCCTGGAGCAGCAGGTGCGGGCCGGCTCGCTCGTTTTGACCAGGCCACCTGCGGGGGCAGAAACCGAGATCATTGCCCGGCCGGTGGGCGATTCGCTTCCTTCGGATCCCATGTATTTTCTTGCGCTCTGCAGCCCCGGAGAGTTGCGGGGAAGCTTCCCGGCGGCATCGGCTTTTCTGGATGTCGGAGATGGGTTGTTGCGCGAAGGAGAGCAGCGCCTGGAGGAGGCGGGGGCGGAGATCACGCGGCTCAATCGAGAGATGCAGGAAGCCCTCGAAAAGCGCGATCTGACGATTCGGAATCTGCAAAGCGAAATGGCGGCCGAGATTGCTGCGCGTGACGACCTCGTGCGCCGGTTGCAGGAAGAGGTCGAAGACCGCACCCGCTGGGTTCAGGAGTTGGAGAGCGAAATCCATGCCCGTGACGAGGTCGTGCGCGGCCTGCAGGTCGAAATCGAAAGCCGCACCCGCTGGGCAGAGAAGCTGGGAGATGAGATTGCGGCACGCGACGAAGCGATCCGGCAGCTCCAGCATGAGTTTGAGGCTCGCACGCGCTGGGCCCAGGATCTTGCGGGTGAAGTGGCGGCCAGGGATGACAGGCTCCGGAGAACGAACGAGGAACTGGATCTCGTAGCTGCTCATTTGGCGGAGATCAGACATGCGCGGCTGTACCGAATCCTGTGCCGCCTGGGAATGTTGCCCAGATAACAGGCCCAAAAAATAGCCAGTGACAGGCCGGGGCGAAAGGGTATTATATGCTTGACTAAACAGGGCTTGCTGTGATCAAGTGCATTGATTTTTGATATTGCAGGCACTTCTATTCAGTGCTAGACTAATAGCTTTGTCAGCGCTGGCGTAGCTCAGTCGGTAGAGCAGCTGATTTGTAATCAGCGGGTCGGGGGTTCAAATCCTCTCGCCAGCTCCATTTGAGAAGGGCGGGAACAGAATTCCTGCTATGGCGGCGGTAGCGGGAACAGGGATGGCGAACCCAAGCGCGGGTGAGGCTAGATGGTCAGGCCAGCTGCTCGGGTGCATTGATTGAAGCGGCTGGAGACTCGAGTACGATTTGGTTTCCGCAGGTTCCCAGATCCACTCCTGAGGCCTAGGGCAGGCTCGGGAATCCCGCATTAAAGGCCTTTAGGAGAGGTGGTCGAGCGGTTAATGGCACTGGGCTGTAAACCCAGCGTCCTTCGGGACTACGAAGGTTCGAATCCTTCCCTCTCCACCAGCAGCTCTCTTTGCGAGCGGGAGTAACTCAGTTGGCAGAGTCATAGCCTTCCAAGCTATTGGTCGCGGGTTCGAGTCCCGTCTCCCGCTCCAGAGTTCAGCCCACGTAGCTCAGTCGGTAGAGCGCGTCCTTGGTAAGGACGAGGTCACCAGTTCGATCCTGGTCGTGGGCTCCACTGAGTATGTGGTTTTACTTGAGAACAACCGGATAGTAGGAAGAATTAGTGTAACTATTCAAAAAGGGAAACAACGATCCGGCGCATAGCCAGGAGAAGCGAATATGGCCAAGGAGAAATTTGATCGAAGCAAGCCGCATGTAAACATAGGGACGATAGGTCACATAGATCACGGCAAGACGACGTTGACATCGGCAATCACGATGGTGCTGCACAAGAGGGATCCGAAGATTGCAGTACGCTCCTTCGACTCGATCGACAATGCGCCGGAGGAGAAGGAGAGAGGGATCACGATTGCGACGGCGCACGTGGAGTATTCGACGGCGAAGCGGCACTATGCGCACGTGGATTGTCCGGGGCATGCGGACTACATCAAGAACATGATCACAGGGGCGGCGCAGATGGACGGGG
>CAYGWQ010000186.1:0-10944 GCA_964353465.1 uncultured Acidobacteriota bacterium
TAGTATGATTGTCAACTATGACGGGAGGGGTAATCCATGAAATTTGCCACAGGCATGCTGCTTCTGATGATGGTTTTGATCGCTGCGATCGGATCACTTCTGGGGCAGGATCAAGACTTGAGTGGTACCTGGATCGGCAGCACCGCCATACCGAATAGGGAGGATAGAGACAACCTGACCCTTGTCTTGAAAAAGGACGGCGCCTCCTATACGGGAAACATCACCGACTCGATGGGCATGCTGAATGCAACCGTCCTGGAAAAGGTAAAACTTGAAAAAGACACGCTGAGCTTCGAATTCCTGGTCACCACCGAAAGCGGGCAGATCAGAGTCAGATCGACGCTCAAGGTGGGCGGGGACAAGCTGGTGGGTTCCTGGGAATCGGAGCAGGGTGACACAGGCGCCCTGGAGATGGTGCGCAAAAAATAGCGGTTGCCTTGCCCCGAATCTCGATGGGAGTCATCATGATGGACGGCCGCCCCCAAAAGTACAAGCTGGATCGCGAGTACAAAGTCACAATTCAGGTCAAAATTCCACCGAAGGGAGTTACCTGGTACGTGGTCGAAGGGCACTGAGCGTGCCGATCTTGTTCCAGCCGATATTGTTGCTGAAAAGAAAAAACCCCTCCCGCCCGGGTTCTTTGGAGCAAGTTGTGTTCTTTGGGTCAAAAAACGAGGCTGCCCAAAAGATGGAATGGAACCATTCGTATCCCGTGACTTGCCGCAGGGCAGCGACCACGTCATTCGGTTCCGCGTACCCGAAGGCATCGCACAGCAACAGCAGTGCTCGCCCTGATCCGATTCCTGCTTTCTCCAACTTGCGCCTTTTGTCGTTGACTGCGTGTTGAATCAGTACGGCCAACTCGCTTTGAATGTCACCCTCCCACTTAGGTGGAGTACTCCACCGGATGCCAACGCTGGAACCGTCGGCTGACACCTTCGCCAGGCTGATCTCACCCGATCCATCCTGTGTGAGTTGGACTTCGGGGGAGACAACTTGTTGCCTCGTGGCGCCAATATAGGCAATGGCTATGTCGAGGAGTTGACAGCCATACTCCGAAACAGGCTTCGGAATGCGGGGAAGTTGTGAAACCATCAATGCATAGTTACCGCAAAGAACGCCCAGGGTTTGGGCGCGATCCTGGATGGCACGGGCAAAGTCCCTGCATTGTGAATAGTATTGCTGGCGCGAAACAATGCTCGTCACCTCGGCCGGGAAGCGCTCACCTTCAATCGTCACGCTGAAATCCGGTGGGTCATGCCGCCCCCGGTGGATCACGACTTCCTTGCAGCCGCAGCATGTGCAGAGCACGTGTTTTAGTGAGTCTGCCGAAACGAGCTCTTCGTCGATTCGGTGTTCAGCATTATCCATGCGGCGTGTCGATTTCATATTTAGGTAACTCCACCATGCGGTCGTGATCGCGGATCCCGCGCTAAC
Source organism: uncultured Acidobacteriota bacterium (assembly GCA_964353465.1). Classification (GTDB taxonomy): domain Bacteria; phylum Acidobacteriota; class UBA6911; order UBA6911; family UBA6911; genus JAFNAG01. Next base: position 1,438 of record CAYGWQ010000186.1, read on the forward strand.
AAATGCCGTAATACGTGATACGGCAACGATATAGCGGTTCCTTGCCGGGGCGCCGCTTCGCACACTCCGTTTTGAAGCACCGATTCCTGCAAGATATCTATCGAGTTCCCGTTATCCGGATTACCAAGCATACCCATTCCTAAGTTCTGCCGTGTTCAGCCTCTCCTGGACGACATCAGCAAATACGTTAGAAATGTTCCCATATACAGGAACGCAAAACAGCGGCTGGCGCCTACTCGAAATTTTCAATTGGATCGCTTTGAAAGCCGGAGTCGGGCTGGGTACCGGCACTACCGACCGCAAAGCGCCGGAGTAACGGCCGGCAAACCGGTTTTGTGAAAAGGAGGCGCGCGGTATTTTCAGCCGTGCCCAGGGCCCTAGTCGTAATCCAGGGTTTTGAAGAGCCGTGCGGGGCCCTGCGCTAGCGTCAGCAGATTGGTCTGAAACTCAGATACGAGATGGCTGAGCGAAAATCGCACAATCACGACCGCCAGAAGGGCCACCGTAGCCGTGGCGATAACAGCGGCCGTATAACTGCGGAATATGAGCCATTGCAGGAAAGCCAGGACAGCCCCACCCATTCCCCCCAGCAGCATTACCGGCACGATGATCGCCTGGGTCGCCAGCCGGACAGGATTGGCAAAGGGGAGCCCCTCCAGCAGGAACAACTCTGCCGCAAGATACAGCGAAGTAAGCGCCAGGCTGTAAATTAAGAAGAGCTGGAGCATCGTGATGCCGATGGAGACAAGAAGGTAATTGGAGAGAGGCGGGCGAGCCAGCGCGTAGAGGCTGGGAAGGATTCCCATAAACAGGGACGAAGAGGCGAGCATGGTCATTGCCAGAGTGTTGACGGTCCCGAGCATTTCATAACGCTCGGCGAGAGTGTCGAACAGATCCAGCAACAACCGGTATTGGCGTACATGAATGCCCGATCCCTCGAGAACATGATGCACCATCGGGTGGTCCAGCAACCGGTTTCTCAGCGCAAAGACGGGGCTCAAAGCTTCATGGCCTCCAGAATGCTCTCCACGGCAGGATCCGTCGATGGCGCCTCGGTAAGCGCGCGGAAAGCATCTTCCAAGGTTGCCTGGTCCCGCGAGGCCTTCAACTGCGCCGGACTGCCATCGGCGATCAGGGTGCCGTGGTGAATGATCAGTGCGCGGTTACATACCCGTTCAACCACGTCGAGCACGTGCGAGCTGTATAACACAGCGCGGCCATCTCGCGCCAACGACGCCAGCAGGTCTTTGACAAGCACGGAACTCATCACGTCGAGGCCGGATAGAGGCTCATCGAGAAGGAGGATTTTCGGGTCGTGAAGCGGGGCCGCGGAGATCAGTACCTTCTGGCGCATTCCTTTAGAAAAAGTGGCGAGGCGCTGGAATCGCTGCTTCCCGAGATCAAGCGCGTCAAGGAGGCGGGAGATCTTCTGCTGGAGCTTTTTCTCTTCGATCTCGTGAAGGCGGCCGCACAGCTCGAGGAATTCCTTGGCGCTCAGGCTTTCATAAAGCTCGGCGCTTTCGGGAACGTATCCCAGGATGCGTTTCGCTTCGTCCCTGTCCTCGGGAAGCGTGAACCCCTGGACCCGGATGGTTCCGCTTCCGGGAGAAAGTATCCCCGCAAGGATCTTGAGGGTCGTGCTCTTGCCGGCGCCGTTGGCGCCCAATAGCCCCAGGACTTCTCCCGGCGCCAAATGGAATGTGAGACCGTGAAGAACCTCGGTCCGGCCGTAGCTGAAGCGCAAATCCTCTACTCGAACGGCAGCAGCGTCCATCACGCATTTATATCACGGATTTCTGGTGAATTCGGTTCGTATGCCGGGAAGACACCAATTCAGATCCTGGCAATGCCGATGGGTCCGGAACCGCTGGCATCACGCAGTCCAGTAAATTCTTGTGAAACAAAAACGTGCATGAAACAATGGGCATCGTTTGTGGAACTGCCGCGAATGGCGCTGAGATAAGGATTTATATTGGGACTCTGAAAGGGACATTCCGCTTTTCCCGGCTTGGCACTCAAATGGCAGCGGCAAACTGGTAAAGCGGAATGTCCCCTTTTTGCCCCCGGGCCAGATCATTCAATCCCTGAACCTGAGAATGTCGAGCCGGTCATGACAAATGCAATTCAGCGATTGAGTAGCCTGTCCTCCGAACGAGAGGCTTGCGATTGATGAGCCGCCTACGTGCTTACGGGCATTTTCTTTCTGGTCTGCCGGGTTTCTTGCAGAAGCCCATCTCTTACGGGGAGGCACGCACCACAATCATGCGCCGGATGGAGCAGCGCAGTGAGAATTTCCTGCGCATGGTGCGGCGGTGCGTCTACGAAAATCCGGGCAGTCCCTATCTACCGCTCCTGCGCGCGGCCCGGTGCGAATATGGCGACATGGTCTCCATCCTGGCAGAGCATGAGCTGGAATTCCTGCTGGCCGGGCTCAGGGAATCCGGTGTCAGGATCGCATTCGAGGAATTCAAAGGGCGCACTCCCATCATCCGGAATGAAACATCGTATCCTGTCAAAGAGGAGGCCTTCGACAATCCCATCCGGCACGGCGGTTTCGAGCTCCGCACCGGGGGCTCCACCGGACGACCGAGCCGCATGCTCATCGACCTTGAGTTCCTGGCTGACCGGTCAGCTTACGAACATGTCCTTTTCCGCGTTCTCGACTTGTACCGCGTCCCGCTGGCCCTGTGGTATCCGAAACTGCCAGCCAGCATCGGGCTGAGCAACTGCCTGCGATATGCAAAGATCGGCAGCCCCCCGGAGTGCTGGTTCGATATGACGCTGGAGGGCAAAGCCCTGCCCGCGTGGCATTCCTGGGCTTTTTCGGTTATTGTCGGGATAAGCCGGCTCTGTGCGTTTTCCCTGCCATGGCCGAGAGTCGCGCCCCTCAAAGATCCCGGCATCGTGATCGATTGGATCGCCAACACGGTTCAGCGTCACGGGCGCTGCGCCGTGCAGAGCAATGTAAGCGGCATCGTGCGTCTTTGCCGCGCTGCGTCCCTTCGCGGGATCGACCTGCGCGGGGTTCAGTTCATCACGGGATCCGAACCGCTCACGCCGTCCAAGCACGCCGAGATTGAGGCCGTGCATGCCCGGGTGTTCCCTCGCTACCAGGCCGTTGACCTCGGATCCATCGCAAGCGGCTGCGGATCGCCTGAAGAAATCGACGAGTGCCACTTGTTATCCGATGCCATTGCCCTGATCAGTCCAGAGGGGGAGGTGCTCGAGGATGGTTCCCGGCGTCTTTGTCTTACTTCCATCCTGGGCAGAGGGCCAAAGGTAGTCATCAATGTGGAATTCGGAGACCAGGCAGTCATCAGGAGACGCCGGTGCGGATGCCTCTATGAGGAACTCGGCTTCCACACCCATTTGTCTCGCATCCGGAGCGCCGTCCGATCAACCGCCGAGGGCACAGCACTGCCGTATGCAACGTTGAGCAGAATCTCGGAGGAAATCCTGCCGCGGCTCTTCGGCGGCTCCATGATCGACTATCAATGGGTCGAAGATGAAGAGCAAGAGGCTGGCTCGCTGACGCGCGTATGGCTGCGCATCGCCCCGCGGCTGGGTGTAATTGATGTAGACAGAGTGCTGCGGGTTGTCCTGGATGCAATCGGCAGGTCGGATGGCGCCCACCGCTTCTATGCGCAGCTTTGGGACAGTGCGCAGACCATCAGGATCCTGCGCGAGGACCCGCGCATGACACCTTCCGGCAAAACCCCCGCGATGATGAAGGGCCGGGAGTCCGGCATTGCCTTCGGCCCGGCCGGTTCTCCCTGAGAACGATAGTTCATGGCCTCGTTCACAACCTAGGTACACGATTCCATAAACACGGTAATGTATTTTGGGGGACGCGGATAAAGGATAGAAGCAGACGTGCAGATACCCTCCTCAAGCGACGATGGCACCAAAGCCCAATGCGCGACCACACCCGGAAAGCCGTCACGGCGGCTGACATTCGGGCCGGGGCTGGTATTCGCGCTGACCGTAAGCGTTTGGGCTCTCATGCGAACGGATGGTTTACGAATGCGACGCTGGCGCTTCTGATCGCGACCTCGCTGCTGTTGGCCTGCCAGAACCTCTTCGGCATCTATTAAATGGTTGCCCTCGTGAAATGACGTTCGAGCTTTTGCGGCCCGGCCCCGGAGGGGCAAAGAGACAATAGCCGGGGGCGCAAGCCCCCGGATAGGATAGTGCATTTAATGAGCCCCGGCGGGGGCGAAAGATCTTGGTTCGCAACGTTTTTCTGTCGCCCTTCCAGGGCTCAGAGCTGATTTCCGGCCTAACCCCGGGCTTGCGCCCGGGGCTATTGTCTTGACGCCCCTGCGGGGCTGGGCCGGAGGACGGAGCGAATTTCGCGACAGAAACCAGCGATTTGCTCAGGTGACGTAACTGCGCTTGCCGAGGTGTTTCTCGTACGCCCACGTGTCGATGATTTGCCGGATCTCCCGGATTACGCGCTCCAACTCTTCATCCGTGGTATAAAAGTGGGGCGATATGCGGATACCGGCGCCGGGACGGAAGTCGACGACAAAGTCTCTCCGGATGAGCTCGCGCGAGACCTCATAAGCGTGAGGAGGATTAACTGCGACCGTCCCGCCGCGCTGCTCGGGCGTTGCGGGCACCGTGAGCGGAAATCCCTGTTCTCGTGCCAACTCGATCAGGTACGCAACCTGGCGCATCGAGTTGGCGCGCACGCGCTCTACTCCTATCTTCCCTACGATCTCCAGGCCCGGCCGCGCCGCATAAAGGCATGGAATGTGAGGGGTGCCGTTGAGGAAGCGAAAGGCGTCGTCGCGGAAGCGCATGCCCTCCGTTTCGAAGGCAAAGGAATTCTTGTGTGCCATCCAGCCGGTCAGCTTCGGCTCGAGCTTCGATCGGAGATCGGGGCGGACATAGAGGAATGCGGCTCCCGGGCCGCCGCACAACCATTTCAGGCAGCCGCCGATCACGACATCGACTTCAAGATCCTTCACATCGATGGGTATGATGCCCGCCGACTGATAGACATCCAGGATTACCACGGCTCCTACCTCATGTGCCTTGCGAATGATGGCCCGGGCATCCATGATGTATGCGCTTTTGAACAAGACGTGGCTGACGGGAACCAGCAGGGTCCTTTCATCGATTGCCTCCAGAAACCGGTCCAGATCGATGGAGATGCCGTCTTGCGATTTGACGACACAGATTTCAGCTCCACTCGTTTGCTGTGCCTGGTAGAGGTACATCACCGATGGAAACTCCATGTCTGTGAGCAGGATCTTGCGCCTGGAGCCTTGGAAGCCAAAGCAGGAAAGGACAATGGCCTCTGCCAGGGTGACATTTTGATGGAAGGAGACCTCTCCGGGGCCGCATCCCAGGATGGGGCAGAGCAGGTCCCCAAGGTGTACGGGCATCTCCCACCACGATTCGCCCCATGCCCGCACGCCGCGTGTCGCCCACGTGTCGGCGTACTCCCGGAGCGCGTCATTTACCCCGCGCGGCATGGCTCCCAGGGAGTTGCTGATGAGATAGACGGTCTCCTCGAGGATAGGAAATTCCTTGCGCCAGTTCAGCAGATCCATGGGTCCGTCAAGATCGGATGTCATCGGTTCACCTCGATTGTGAATCGTATGTAGTAAACCACGAAACACACGAAATTCACGAAATTTTTGAGGCAGGGGATCGATAGGGAGCGGAAGAGCTGTACATCCTAAACGGAAAGCCTGATCGTACGACTCCCGGTCCGCCCCGAAGCAGGATGGCGGTCGAAGACCACCGGTGCGGGCATCCGGAAAACCGGGCATTCCAGGTTTGCCGCCGGCACGTTTTCGTGTATTTCGTGTATTTCGTGGTTTATGATTATTTCAAATCGATCGGAGGTGCCTGTGTCGAAGATCCGGAAGCTTACCCTGATATCAGCAGCCTTGCTGGTCTTTCCGGCGTTTCGGTGGGTGCTCGCCCAGGCGCCGCGTGGCGAAGCCCTGAAGGATCTCGCGCGGCAATCACTGGCCAGGATCGATGGAGAGCTCAAAGTGCCGGGTTTGAAGCAGCCGGTCGAGGTGATCCGTGATACATGGGGCATACCGCACATTTATGCGCAGAACACGGAGGATCTCTTTTTCGCGCAAGGCTATGTCATGGCCCAGGACCGGCTGTGGCAAATGGAGATGTGGAAACGAACCCGCCAGGGACGCCTTGCGGAGATCCTCGGATTAGCTGCTCTTCCGTCGGACAAAAATGTGCGCATGACAAAGTACCGCGGTCCTATGGACGATCGCGAATTCGGCAGTTATCACCCGCAGGGCCGGCGCATTTTCACCGCATACGTGAACGGGATCAACGCATTCATCACGCACAACGCCGGCAACCTTCCCGTCGAATTCAAACTCACCGGGCTCCGGCCCGAACCGTGGACCATCCAGGATGTGGTCCTGCGCGGCGGCGGCTTCGGCGATGCGACAGCCGAGCTTCGTCTTGCCCAGAATGTCGCGCGATTCGGGGTGGCAGAGGCCAACCGGCGCGCGCAGCCCGACCCGTGGGACGACCTGAAAATACCCGAGGGGCTGGATGTTTCCATCATCGCCGACGATATTCTCACCGGACTCCGCGGCGCCGTCCAGCTGCCGAAACCTCCGATACTCGAGCAATATCGCGGTTTCGCGGCGCAGGCCGTGAACGAGCTCGCTCCGCCGGAATGGGAAGAAACCAAGGGGAGCAACAACTGGGTGATGAGCGCCAGGCTCTCAAAGACCGGCCGGCCGCTGCTTGCCAATGACCCGCACCGTGAAGTTGCGAATCCGTCTCTGCGCTACGTCATTCATCTCAACGCGCCCGGCTGGAACGTAATCGGGGCCGGCGAACCCCCGTTTGTCGGCGTCGCGCTCGGGCACAACGAACGGCTCGCGTGGGGGTTCACCATAGTCGGAACCGATCAGCAGGATGTCTATGTCGAGGAAGTGAATCCCGCGAACTCCAATGAAGTGCTGTTCAACGGCAAATGGGAACGTTTGAAAATCGTTCGCGAGGAGATCGCCGTCAAAGGCGCTGCGCCGCAGGTAATCGAGCTGAAATTCAGCCGTCACGGCGTGGTGTTTTATGAAGACCGGAAAAACAACCATGTGTATGCGATCCGGACTGTCCAGGCCGAACCCGGCACGGCGCCTTACCTCGGCAGTCTGGCCCTCAGCCAGGCAAGGAACTGCAGCGAGTTTCTCGAGAAGGCTACCGCGGCGTGGAAAACCCCGACGGAAAACCTGATCTGCGCAGATGTCGACGGCAATATCGGATGGCAGGCATCCGCGTTGACGCCGGCACGGCCAGGATGGCTCGGACGCCTGCCGGTTCCGGGGACCGGCAAGTATGAATGGAGGGGTTTCCGCCGCGACCTGCCGCGCAGTTACAATCCCCCGTCAGGCTGGATCGCGACGGCAAACAACAACATCCATCCGCCGGGATATTATCCGCCGGTCATGTTCAAGACTCCGGCCGCGGCGATCCGCGTGAACCGGATACGCGAAATGATCGCCGCGCAAACCTCCTTCGGCATCGACGACTTCAAACGCATGCAGCAGGACGCGCTGTCCACGCAGGCTCGGGAAGAGCTGCCTCTTTTCAGCGGATGGACGAGCGGTAACGGAGAAGTGGAATCGATCCGCGCCCGGCTTGCCAGGTGGGATGCTGTCCTGAGGCGTGACAGTCTGGAGGGCGCCGTCTACCAGACATGGCGCAATACCGTCGACCGGGCCGCCTTGGATCTCTCTTCCGCCGGTGCGAATCGAACTCCCGTGGTTGAAGCCGGACTTGTTGCGGCCATCGCGCGTTTGAAGCAGAGCCAGGGCGCTGATTCGTCCCAGTGGCGCTGGGGGCGCATCAACATGCAGGCGTTTCCGCACGCGCTGCTGAAGGACTTCGATCTGCCGGCCGTGGAGCGCAGGGGCGGAACCGGCGTGGTCGCGGCCAATGGCGCAACCTACCGGGAGCTTTTCGATGTCGGCAACTGGGACAGAGCCGTTGCCACGAATGTGCCGGGCCAGTCGGGTCAGCCGGAAAGTCCGTATTTCAGCAACCTGCTGCCGCTGTGGTCCAATGATGAGTATTTCCCTCTGCTCTACAGCCGCAAAGCGGTCGAGGAGAAAGCCGCTCACAAGCTCATGTTGCAGCGATGAGCCGTCACTTCATTTGCTCACTCTGCCTTGCAGAAGAGCTTCTACTATTGGTGCAATCGGCCGATGGATGAATGCCCCTGCTCACGAAAAGCAAGGCAGGTCCGGCACTGCGCCGGCAATCGGATATTGCGTATTGTGTCTCCTCGCTTCCCGCATCAAAACTCAATGCTTCGTTTGATCCTGTGACTCAGACTCTTGGGGGAGGGGCGTAGGAGCTCCCTACTCCCGTTGTGATGCACATTCCTATTACTTCGACCCGACACCTCTGTTTCAGGCCCTTCTAGTGCCTGAGGGGCTTTCGGCTCTGACAGATAAGTCCGAAGAAGCTGCATTCTGCAGCCCAAAGCGACGTGCAAGTACGCCAGCCGGGGACATTTTTCATGACGGTTCATCGCTACTTGATGATTCCGATCTCCTTCAGCATCCACGCGTACTCGAAGGCGGTATCTTTCAGTCGATCATAGCGGCCCGAGGCCCCGCCATGCCCCGCCGGTTCCATCTTGCACTTGAGGAGCAGTTCGTTTTTATCGGTCTTCAGAGTGCGCAGCTTGGCCACGTATTTGGCAGGCTCCCAGTACATGACCTGGCTGTCGTTAAAGCTTGTCGTCACCAATATGGCCGGGTAGGCTTTCTGTTCCAGGTTGTCATAGGGGCTATAGGACTTCATATAATCGTATGCAGGCTTCTCATTGGGATTGCCCCACTCCAAATACTCGCCCACAGTGAGCGGAAGACTGGCGTCCATCATGGTGTTCATGACATCCACAAATGGCACTGCCGAATGGACAGCCTTACAAAGGTCGGGACGCATGTTGGTGACGGCACCCATCAGCAATCCGCCGGCGCTTCCTCCCTCTATGACCAGCCGGTTTTGAGATGTCCACTTCTGAGCGATCAGGTATTCGGCGCAGTCAATGAAGTCCGTGAAGGTATTTTTCTTCCTCATGAGCATGCCGTCTTCGTGCCAAGCCTCGCCCATCTCATTGCCACCGCGGATATGGGCTACAGCATAGGCCAGTCCGCGGTCCAGGAGGGCCAAGTTGTTGCTGGAGAAGGTGGCGGACTCGCCATATCCGTAGGAACCGTAACCGTACAGCCACAAGGGCGCTCTGCCATCCCGTTGGAAGCCCTTCCTGTAAACGATGGAAATGGGCACCTTCACCCCATCCCGGGCCGTAGCCCAGATCCGTTCTGTGGCGTATTGCCGGGGTTTATAGCCGCCCAGTACCTCCTGCCGCTTCAGCAGGATTCTCTTGCGGGTCTCGAGGTCATAGTCATATATGCTTGAGGGCGTGATCATGGATTGATAGCTAAACCGGAACAGCCGGGTGTTGAATTCCGGCGTTCTGGCGCCGAAGGCTGA
>CAYGWQ010000187.1:0-10921 GCA_964353465.1 uncultured Acidobacteriota bacterium
CATCCTATCCGGGGGTTCACACCCCCGGCTATTATCTGCTGACCCCTCCGGGGCCACGCTGCGAGGACTCGAGGGGGGTTTTGCGACAGAAACTAATTCCGCCCGGAATCAGATTGTGTGCAGATATTTGACCATCCGCAGCACGTTCCCGCACCCTTCCTCGAATCGATAATCTACCTCGTCCATGATCGAGCGGATAAAATGGGTGCCGAGCCCGCCGGGCCGGATCTCCCCGATATCGCGCGGTTGCACGCGCGCAACGTCGACGCGCGGACCGCAATCGGTCAGGACAAATTCGAGCCTTTCCTCATTCCCTTCGCAGACAATCGTTATGGCCTGGTTAGGATCGCCCTGAAATGTGTGCTTGATAATGTTGGCGCAAGCTTCGTCCACAGCGAGCACCACCTTCCGTTGCTCCTCCATCGGGCATTGTACCAGCTCGCACAGCTTCCCCACAGTCGAACGCACGAGAAGCAGGAGCTTGGGATCGGACGCAATTCTGATTTCAATGATAATGGCGGTTCCTCGACATCCTGGGCGAAAGATCCTGACAGGCTCACGCTCTTACATTTTTATCCGGACCGGCATGTCCAGCGCTCGGGATCGTTTCGCAAGTGTGCTCGCGCTCCGCATGGAAAATTTATAGGACATTCCATTCCGGGGCACAAGTTAAAAGCACCGGAATGACGGGCGGGTACCGGCGGGCTGCGATTCAAACACTGTGCGCGGGCGGGGTGGGGCTACATCACATTCTTGCTGCTCAAGGCTGCTCTTGCCGTGTCATACACCGAATCTTCCACCTCCAGTCCCGCGAGGAATTCATCCCCGTAAGGCTGGCAGTAGACCAGTTCACCGACAAAGTATGCATTGTCCCATTCAACCTTGACGGCAGAGCCCGCGGCCAATTCGCGGCGCAAGATGAGGCTAAGCCCGTGTGCCGACAGGTTTGCCAGCCTTCCCTTGGTGGAGGTGCCCGGCGGGGTCAAGCAAGTCACCTTTACGGTCAGATCGGTTTTGAACCGAACTCGGTTGCGCCTGTTCATTCTTGTTCCATCGGCTTTTTAGCCCTGAGACCTTAGGGTCAAATGCAAACTTTGCTCGCTTCGCGCCTTAGCTTTTAGCTCTTGGCTTTTAGCTTTTAGCTCTTAGCTTTTAGGTCTTCGCTAAAACTAGACGAACAAAGGGTTTCCATTTTATCCGCGGCAAGTCCTTTTAAAAAAACACACAGTTGGAGCGGGGTACTACGAAATACACGAAAATCAATCGGCGACAAGCAAAGCTGTGAAAAAATCGGGGACAGTCCACCCGCGCCCGACTCAAGTGTTGGTAATTGGGTTTCTGAAACGGGGCGCTTGGGACAGTCCCCAATTTTTTCACATCCTCGAAGTCGCCAAGACTCAAATGAAACGAACTGGATGGCCTCATGGTTCGCGTCTTTGCGTCTCTGCGTCTTTGCGGTGAGGTTTCTTTGGTCGCGGATAGCAGCTCAGAGTGCGGCCAGGACCTCCTTGAGCAGGTACCTGGATCCCTCAACACCGTTCCATGGACCGGCCTCATACTCCAGGGCATACATGCCTTTGAACCCGGCTTTTTCAAGGATCCGGACGCAGCGTTGCACATCGTTTGTGCTCCACCGGTCCCAATACTTGGCATGCACGGTCGTGTGCGTATAGGGCGCCAGCGCCTCCAGGGCATGGAAAAGCATGTATTCGTGCTCCCAGTTGCAGAAGTCCGGGGAGGCTTCACAGTAAGGGTGTTTCACTTCATCGAGGATGATCCGCACATTCATGGGGTCCGCGCTCAGCCCCCAATGGTTCTCAATGGTCACCTTCACCCCCACCCTGCCGCCATATTCCGCCATCTCCTTGAACGATTCTATGGCGTTCTTCAGCAGTTTGACGATCTCGTCATTCCGCGGATAGCCTTGGGTGGCAGTAGCCGAGGGGACGATTCTCGGGCCGCCGGTATTCACGCGCATGGTTTTGGCGCCTATCCGGGCGCAGCCGTCCAGCCACACCTTCGCGACAGCGATTCCCTGCTTGCGCAGCTCGGCATCCGGATCGCAAATATTGCGAGGGGCATTGTTGGAGACATGGTGGCACCGGACACCCGTTTTGGCGATCCTGGCCGTCAATTCGTCCAGCCATCGCTGCCCCGAAGTGGAGGACGGATCGAACTCGCTCTTGATGAACATGGTGTCGTCGCCGACGTCACCGAACAGCGACGACCACAGATCCATGTTGCGGACTCCGGCGAAAGTGTCTTTGGTAAACTGCGGGAAGTCCAGCATGGTGATCTCGCCGTATTTCTTCCGGAGCGCTTCGACTTGCGGACTGACGCCGCGGCCCGTGCTGCGGGTTTTGAACAGGGAACGCACCGGATACGTGTTGGAGGCAATGCGGGCGAGCTTCTCCTTTTCGCTCAGGGGGAGTGCGGCGGTTACTGCCGCGGCAGTCGACATCGCGCCGGCAGCGGCCAGACCGGCGCCGGCAGATCTGAGGAAGCCGCGCCGGCTCGGGTTCGTAGGTTTCCGGTTGGTTTCGTTCATAGGCTCTCCTTAGAGGGGCGGCAATTGAGACAATGCGTGCCGGCCGTCGGAATGATTTTAAAACCACAAAGACCTCAAAGACCACAAAGAAACAAAAACTCGCCCCCCGGGGCGGGCTGAAGTAGGCGCCGTCCGCCGAAGTGGCCCCCGGCCGCCGAGATTGTCTCAAAACCCGCTGGAATAGGCCCGAAGGGCCGCCAGAGCATAGGCCCGACCGTCAGGTCGGGATAGGCGGATACATTAGAAATGAGCACCGAAGGTGCGGCACACGGCCGGGGATAAACAGATAGGAAAGGCTTTATTTGCCATGCTTGCAGTGTGCCGCGCCTTCGGCGCTCATTGTCAACAACAAGCTAATCCCGGCCTGACGGCCGGGCCTACATTCTGGCGGCCCTTCGGGCCTCAAGATGCGGACGGATAGATCCATGTTGAGTTTTGAGACGGTCTCGCCAAAGTGGGCGCCAGCCGCCGGACGGCGCTCACTACGAAACAATATCCCAAATCCCGTCCGGCGAGACTGTCTCAAAAATCCGGCACATTGATGCCATTCTATGATAAGAGTCTGATTAAGCCGTGGAGCGGCGCAAGACAATAGCCGGGGGCGCAAGCCCCCGGAAGAGGCAACAGCAAAACAAAGCCCTGAAGGGGCGACAGAAAATATTGAAACGCCATCATTTCTGTCGCCCCTTCAGGGCTCATGCACGCTGCGCGCCGCAACCGGGGGCAGCGCCGCTTTGCGGCTCGCCCCCGGCTACTCTCTAAGCGTCCCTCCAGGACGCCCGAATTTTGAGACGGTCTCCTCGGCCGGGGCCTACGAGCTTCACCATTGCCTTCCTCCTCACCGGCAACATAGAATCGACTCCGGACGGGAGTCATCATGACCCGAATTGTGCGCTTGCCGGAAACCTCATCGCGCCGCCTTCGGAGCGGCCTGGCTGTGCTACTTCCGGTGGCGCTTACCGCCTTCCTCTATCTATCCACCACTTTCGACCGCGCGGTGATCGACCAGGACGACGGCTACAACGCACAGGTGGCGGTGCACATGGTCGAGCACGGCGACTGGGTGACTCCATATGCCAACGGGGTGAGATGGCTCGAGAGACCGCCGTTCATGTTCTGGTTGACCGCTGCCAGCATCAAGGTGTTTGGGGCCACTGAGTTCGCACTCAGACTGCCGCCGGCGCTTGGAGTCATTGCACTGGTAGGGGTGGTGATGCTGATTGCCCGGCGCGCCGGCGATGAACGGGCGGCGATCATCGCGGGTCTGTGCACGGCCAGCTGTGCGGGCACCTATCTTTTTACGCGCGAGACGGTACATGACATCTGGCTGGTTTTATTTGTGACCATCGCCATGTATGCGTTTTTCGAGTGGTATTTGGACCCGCGTCACTCCATGAGCAAGGCGCTGCTCTTTTACGCAGCGATGGCCGGCGCGGTCCTTTGCAAAAGCCTGATCGGAATTGCCTTCCCGGTGGGCATCGTCGCCCTGTTCTATCTGCTCAAGCGCGAGTGGCCGGAGTGGCGCAAGCTTCATGTTCTGCCGGGAGTGTGCCTGTTCCTGGTGCTGGCTGTGCCCTGGCACTGGCTGGCAGCCGCACGGAATCCCGGTTTCCTTTGGTATTTCTTCGTCGATGAGCAATTCCTGCGCTTCCTGGGCATGCGGGAGCTCCCGGTTGTCTGGTCGGTGCCGCTGCTATTGTTCTGGGCGCTGATCCCGGTCTGGTTCTTCCCCTGGACCGCCTTTTTGCCGGCGGCCTTTGCGGCGTGGCGCAAACCGGCTGATTCGGTTCGGCGCTCGCTGGTGTTGTTGTCGTTTGCCTGGGTGGCCATTATTATAGGCTTCTTCTCCGTCTCAGCCAGGCTGGAGCATTACGCGTTTCCGGTGCTGCCGGCACTATCGATTCTGGTTGCCGTGGCTCTGAGCCGGCCGGAGGACAGCCGCTCGGTGCAGTGGGCCTTCCGCGGCCTGGCGATCCTGGGTGCGGTCGTGCTGGCGGCTGGAATCGGTTTTGGGATGTGGTTTGTTGCTGCCGGGCACGGTTTCGAAAGCGCCCCTGCGAAGACCACGGGTACAGCCTATGACAGTGACTTCAGCATCCTTGCGGAAATGCCTGCGGAGATTCAGGGGAACCTGCTCAAGCCCGCGGCGGTGACTGTCCTTTCGCTGGCAATCGGTTTTTGGGCGGCACTGAGGTTCGAAGCGCGTGGCCGGCGGATGCGCGCCGTCATGAGCGTGGCCGCCGCCATGATGATCTTTTGCGGCATGATCCACTGGAGCCTGATCATCTGCGAAGACATGATCTCCTCAAAGAAATTCGCCCTGGCAGTTGCCCGGGAGGCGCGTCCGGGCGACCGCCTTGTGGTGATGGGCGATTACGAATCGGCCAATTCCCTCAACTTCTATCAACCCCTGCGCGTTGAAATATTCGATGGCGTGGCATATTTCCTCACGCCTGGGATGAAGTACGCGGACGCGCCACGGGTCGTGATGACGCGGCAACAATTTGCCGCTGTCTGGAAGGCAGGAGCCCGCGTGTTTGCTCTCGTGCCCCTGGCACGGCTGGGCGACCTGGATCCGGGGGGCGTGGAAATGCTGCGAGTGTTGGACCGCGTCCTGGTCCGTAATCGTTAGGGCGGGCTGAAGCCCATAGGCGCTAACTTGTTTCTGTCGCTAAACTCGGTTGCAGGATGTGCCGGCCGAGCCCCGGAGGGGCGGAAAGATAATAGCCGGGGGCGCAAGCCCCCGGATAGGATGTTGCATTTGATGAGCCCCGGAAGGGGCGAAAGATCTTTACCCGCAACCATTTTCTGTCGCCCCTCCAGGGCTCCTCATCAATTTCCGTCCTAACCCCGGGCTCGCGCCCGGGGCTATTATCTTTCCGCCCCTCTGGGGCTTGCCTGCCGGGCGAACGAGTTTCGCGACAGAAACCAACTTGAGCCACTGTCTTCTCGTGGACCTGGACCTGGACCTCGACCTGGACGTGGACAAGGACGCTCCAAGAATGGATTGGATTCACCTAAGTACTGCATTTCATAAATATGGCAACGTATTTTCAGGAAACAGATAAATACCCGTGAATGTGAATGGTGCAAGGTCCTATCGGGGTCGGGGTCGGAATCGGGATCGGTATCGGAATTCCTATCGATACCGATCCCGATTCCGATCCCGACCCCGATTTTCAGACCGATCCATTGGGCTATGGCCCGAGAATAAGGCTGGACTTCTGCCGGAATGCAATTCAGGAATCCACGCCCAGTGCTCCATCCCCTAAATACATTATCGTACTTATGGAATTGAGTACTAAGTATCACATTCACAAATGCTTATCTAGAATGGGATGGTCCAAATCCACGTCGAGGTCCAGGTCGAGGTCCAGGTCGAGGTCCAGGACCGGGAACTGGAATTTCGACTTAAACAGGAGTTTCGCGACAGCAGCTGATTAAGACATAGATCCCGATCCCTGCCGTTCAGTCCAATTCGAGAACGACGACCGACATGGGGGGCAGGCGAACCTCGAAGCCGCTCGCTGTCAGCTTCGCAGCGGAAAAGTCTGCCGGCCTTACGGCCTCAGGTTTCTCAAATGTGTTGTGCGCATTGATGGCATCGGCAGTCAGGATGCGGCCGGACACCCTGGCAGCCTTGGCGCCGCGCAGGTCGATCGCCACCGTGTTCGCGTTCCGGGGGTCCAGGTTGCATAGCGTCACGTGAATCTTGCCGGCCTTGTCCCGGGACGCCGACATGCTCACCGCCGGTATCCGGTCTTTTTCAAAAGAATAGTCGGCGGATTTCAGGTCCAGCGGCAACAGCGTAGCGTCCTGGTGCACCTTGTACATGTCGAAGACATGATAGGTGGGCGTCAGCACCATCTTGTCATCCCTGGTCAATATAACGGCCTGCAGCACATTGATCGTCTGGGCTATGTTGGTCATGCGCACGCGCTCGCAGCTGTTATTAAAGATGTTCAGATTGATCCCCGCGACCAGGGCGTCGCGCAGGGTGTTCTGCTGATACAGGAAGCCCGGCTTGGTGCCGGGTTCGACATCGTACCATGTCCCCCATTCATCGACGATCAAGCCGACGCGCTTACCTGGATCGTATTTATCCATGATGGTGCTGTGGCGTCCGATCAGGTCGGCCATGCCCAGGGTCTTTTTGAAGACCTTGAACCACTCTCTCTCGGTGAACTGAGTTGCGGAACCCTTGTTCGCCCAATCCACGGTGTAGTAATGCAGGCTCAGCCCATGGATCATCCGCGTGGTTTCGCGCATGAGCACGTCCGTCCACCCGAAGTTGCTGTCGCTGGCGCCACAGGCGATTTTGTACAACCGGTTGCCGCCAAAGTTGTGCAGGTAGCTCTGGAATTGACGCAGGACATCGGCATAGTATTCGGGGCGCATGTTGCCCCCGCAGCCCCAGGTTTCGTTGCCGAGCCCCCAGAAACTGACCCGCCAGGGCTGATCGCGCCCGTTCGCGCGCCGCAGATCGGCCATCGGGCTCTTGCCGTCGTGTGTCAGATATTCGATCCACTGTTCCATCTCGCGCACGGTTCCGCTCCCGACATTCCCGGTAATGTAAGGTTCGGTTCCGAGCTGTTCACAGAGGTCCATGAACTCGTGTGTGCCGAAATGGTTGTTCTCGGTCACGCCACCCCAGTGGGTGTTGACGATGCTGGGACGCTTTTCCCGCGGGCCGATGCCATCCATCCAGTGGTAGCTGTCGGCAAAGCAACCGCCGGGCCAGCGCAAGTTGGGGATCTGGAGCCGGCGCAGCGCCGCGACGACATCCTGGCGAATACCCCGCACGTTCGGAATGGGCGAATTCTCTCCCACCCAGATGCCGCCGTAAATGCACTGGCCCAGATGCTCGGCAAAATGACCATAGATGTGCCGGCTGATGGTGAGTTTGCCCTGATCCGCGTTGATGATCGCCGAGTTCCTGCCCGGTTCCTGCGCCGAACCGATGCTGAAAAACAGTAGACTGACCAGAACCGTTGCAGCCATGAGAGTCGTCTTCATTTCCCTGCCCTCCGATTGCCGGGGTTGGATCAGATTTCCAGGAGCTTGAGCCCATTATAATCGGCTCGCCTTATCCTCAACAGCGGATTCCCTACTGCCTGCCATTGGCTCGACCAGGCGCCGACATTGAACGAACCGCAAAGACCTCAAAGACCGCAAAGATTTTATAAATATTTTCTTCGCGGTCTTCGCAGCACCTCGCTCCTACTTTGTGTTTTTTTGACACAACCTGCTGCTGATACAATCGAAATCCTGTGTTCATCTGTTTGTAGCCAGTATCTGTCACGAAACTCGTTCGGCGAGCAGGCAAGCCCTAGAGGGGCGGCAAGATAATAGCCCCGGGCGCCAGCCCGGGGTCAGGCAAGCAATCGGTGCGGAGCCCTGGAGGGGCGACAGCAAATGGTTGCGGATAAAGATCTTTCGCCCCTACCTGGGCTCATTTGATGCAATGTCCTATCCGGGGGCTTACGCCCCCGGCTATTATCTTTGCGCCCCTCCAGGGCTAGGCCGGCACACTCGGCAACCGAGTTTCGCAACAGAAAATAGCAAAAAGCGAAGAGCAAGGATCGAAAAGGGGGAAACAAAGAGCTAAAAGCCCAGCGCCACAGCGATCACCCTACTCTTCTAATGGTTGTGGTCACCTTGTTTATATTGCCGCTAGCCATATTGCCATAATTATGGTATTATGGGTTACATGAAAACGACCATCGAATTGCCCGACGAACTTCTGATCGCCGCCAAAAAGCGGGCTGCGGAATTGCGGCGGCCACTCCGGGCGATCATCGAGGAGGGCCTGAGAGCGCGTCTTGCCCGCCCCGAAATAGGCAGGACGACAAAAGCCCGAAAGATCCATTGGGTGCTGGTAAAGGGCGGGCTGCCCCCGGGTCTCGACATGACCGATCGGGTGAAAACGCACGACTGGATGCGGAGCCACGGATGATCGCCATTGACACGAACCTGCTCGTCTATGCCCATCGAATGCAGGTTCCCGAGCACCGGGCCGCAAGGAAGGCGATTGAAAAGGCAGCCACGGATTCCGGCGGATGGGGTTTTACGCTCACCAGCCTGCTCGAGTTCTGGAGCATCGTCACGCATCCGGCCGC
This sequence comes from uncultured Acidobacteriota bacterium, assembly GCA_964353465.1. Taxonomy (GTDB): domain Bacteria; phylum Acidobacteriota; class UBA6911; order UBA6911; family UBA6911; genus JAFNAG01. The sequence goes on from CAYGWQ010000187.1 coordinate 8,668, forward strand.
GCCGCCGAGGCCTTCCACTCCCGCGGAGGCTTCCGCTTTCGTGCACGTACTGATCAGGGACGCCGATGCCCAGATATGGCTGCCCAGGGAGGGCTTCGACCGACGTTTGATCCAGCTGGGATCCGAGTTGCGCGTTTCTGGTCCGCGCATCTTCGACCTTGCCATCGCCCTCACCGCACTTGAGGCAGGCGCCGGAGCGATCTGGACCCATGATCTAGGCTTCCTCTCAATTCCCGGATTGCCTGTTGTGTTCCCCCTGGCACGATCTTGGGACTGACGGTAGAGCCTCGGCGAGCACAGATCGGGGCCCGCCGTGGTCCACGAAAACTCGGTACGGCTTCGTGAACCTACGGATCCGGGCACCCGGAGTATCTCTATTTGTTGCAATATTACATGGGCTCGAATAAACGAGGATAACCATGGGGAAATCTCTGGATCCAGCGACTTGGCCCCACTCAGCTGAGCTCCAAAACGGCAGCCTGTCTTGCTACCGCAGCATTAGGTCGCTGCCGCATGATCGGCCTGTAGATACAAGGCCCAGCGGCGATCCGGCGAGGGCGCCATATACCAAATGAACCGGTTGCCAAGACCTCTTACCGGGGAACTGGAAGCCTATGTCGCACGATGCCAACTGAGATGAATCCCTCACACTGCAGCGTCGACCGCCGGTGGCGTTGCGCCATCAAGCCCAGGAGGTAGCTCGCTTACCGCTTACGCTGAAATGGCTATTGTCGCGATCACGCCGTTTATATGCCACACGGTGAGCCTCAATTTCCCACAAGAAGCCCTAGAGTTGTATCGGGAGCGCACCAACAGCACAAAATTGCATTCAAGACCAGGCAGTGGGGTGCGCTCCCGATACAACGACTTGAAGGGGGGCGCTGATGTTTGCGGCGGATGCGTCCTATGGAAATTGAATTATAAATCTTTTAAGCATAGAGATTTGCCGGCTGGGATGCGATTCGACTTTGGGCACAATTCTGGGAAATCTATCGCACATGACGACAGCATTATAGCACACGCGAAGCGTCCGCCGCACAGCGGCTCAGTTCAAGCCCGTATCTGGGGCGCATGGCAGTCTCTGTATACGCCACTAACGAGGAGTTGAGTCGGAATTGCATCCCTAAGGCCGTACTTTTTCTATGAGATACGGAGAATGTCTTGATATTTTTGTGCCGATCCGAATTTTAGGAATGATAGCCGAAAAATCGAAGCGGGCGGCTTGATGGCGATTCGCGACCGCGACATCATCCATTTTGCTCAGGACATGAGTTGATAGGCGTTTTGGGATTGCCAATGTCTCCGATTCAGGACATAATACCATCGTGAAACCGATTGATTTTCACCCTAGAGTGCTGGAATTCATTCGGGCACAGACCGTGCCGATACGGCGTCAGATCGGGGAAGCTCTCCAGGATCTGCAGAAGGGGATCAGTCCGGGAATGCCTCTTAGTCGGCCGATGTCAGTGATTGCGCCGGGCGTACGAGAGTTGCGTGTTCGAGATGAAACCACGACGGTGCGCATTTTCTATGCAACCGCCAGGGCCGAGGCCATCGTCGTTTTTCATGCGTTTCAGAAGAAATCGCAGAAAACACCGGTGCGTGAGATCGAGCTGGCGCGGCGAAGATTGCGGGAGGTTTTAAATGAAAAGATCGAGTTCTGACAAGCCCATAAGAGTCAATACCGCAGAAGAGCTGGGCCACGCTTTGGGTCTGTCCAAAGCCGAAGCCGGGGAAATGGAGTTTCGCTCAGAGCTTACATGCGCTTTAGCGAAAATCATTCAGAATGGAAAACTCACGCACGCAGAAATAGCAAAACGTGCGGGAACATCCCGTACTCGTGTGACTGCGATCGCGAACGCAAATACCCAAGGTATTTCGAGAGATCTATTGATCCGTGTTCTTTCTGCTACCGGCCACAGGGCTGAACTGCGCGTGCGGAAGGCAGCGGCCTGACCTCTCGACTTTTGCATGTGCCAGCCCGGCGGGCGAATTATGGCGAGTACGCCACAATACGTTCCGAATGCCGACTCACAGGGAATTGTCGCCCTCAATGGGCAAAGGGTGTCATCGCGGGCGGATGCCATCTGGCAATTTTGACTGCAGAATTGTAAGATCGCACCCCTGTCAACCGAAAGCCCAGGCGCAATCGTCATGGAAAAAGCCGAACTCTCTACATTCACGAAAATGACCTTCAGAGCTGTTAGCGATCAACAAATACTGAAGGATTTCGGACTCGCGCCGACCATGATTA
>CAYGWQ010000188.1:0-10915 GCA_964353465.1 uncultured Acidobacteriota bacterium
CTTCGCCTTCTCCAGATGCTCCGTAGCCTGTACCAGGTCGCTGCGGTGCCGGTCGTAGAGGATCCCGAGATTGAGGTGCGCGTACGCATTGTTGGGATTCAGGGAAGTGCATTTTTCGAAATTCAGAATGGCGGTGTCGAGCTGCTTTTCTTCCAGGTACGTGGCGCCGAGGTAGAAATAGGCTTCGTCGCTGTTGGGCTCCAACTTCAGATATTCATGCCATTCCGCCAGGGCCTTCTCACGCGAGCCGGCGCGATAGGCCGTGAGGGCGGAGATGCGCAGGTTGGCGAGCCGTTCCCGGGATTGCTGCTGTTCTTCCTGCTGGCGCTGTAGCTTTTGGGCGTCGGCACGGGTGGTCTCTGCCAGCCTGGCTTCGACCATGGTCAGGCGAGAGCTGCTGTACTTGTCATCCGGGAAATATTGCAGGACCAGCCTGAAATCATTTCGGGCTCCCTGGAGGTCGCCCCCGCTGATTTTCGTGTCGCCGCGGTTCTGCATCATTTCCTTGAGGTGCGCTACCGCGCCGAGTGCGTAGACGTTCTTTTTGTCGAGGCGCAGTATGTTGCGCAGGGCGTCCCAGACGCTCTCTTTCTCAGGGGGCAGCAGGGCCCCAGTTTTGAAGGCTGCTTCCGCCTTCGCTTTCCAATCCTCAATCTGTTGTTCCCGGTCTTTCACACTCGCATCGATCTTGGCCGAGATGTCGGCGAGGCGTTCGTTGATGGCAATGTCGTTAGGATAGATGAGGGCGAGGTTCTTGTATTCTTTTTCTGCCGAGAGCCAGTCTTCGCGCGCATAGGCAAGGTCCGCGACCTGGCGCACGCTCTCGGCAAGCTTGGCCTTTACTTCCGCTGCATGTGCATTGGCAGGGTCAATCGCCAGAATCCTGTCTGCGAAGTAGAGTACGTTGTAGTCCTCCGGCGGCGGCAGTAGGATGCTCTCCTTCTGGGCAACCTCCAGCTTCTTCTTCCAGGATTCCAGCTCCGCGAGTTGCTCGTTGGTAAGTACGGCAACCAGCGGTTTCAGGATCAGGTGAACGTTTTCCGTGGAGTAGGGCATTACTTCCACTTGCTGCACAAACTCTTCGTATCCGTCCTTAGCTGCCTTCACCTGGTGTCCGCCGGATGTGAGTTCTCCGAGAGCGATCGGGGAGGCACCGCGAGGCTTCCCATCCACAAGAATTGTGGCGCCGGGAGGAGTGGTCTTCACTACCAGACTGCCATACTTGGGTTTCAGGTAGTGGTAGGAAAAAACAGCAACGAAGCAGATGAAGCCCGTCAACACGAGAATGCCCAAGCCGATCATCAGCGTTCGGATCTTGATTTGTGCCGGCTCAGCAGAGTACGCTGCCGCTTTCGGTGCGTTGCCGGGTTCCAGCCGAAGCTCCACGCCGTCTATGGGGCAATACGAGAAAGAATCGGGGAAGAAATTGCTGCACTTGGAGCACTTTTTCATCAGAGCTAAAATAACACACCCGGCTCGGCCAGGTGAAGCAATTGGCTGACGGAGGAATGGATATCTTGGCGGGCGCAGACGAAATCCCGCGGCCGAAGATCCTGGAACTCGGCTGTGGTCGAACCAAGCACCCCGGTGCCATCGGGATTGACCGGATCCCCTTGCCCGGCGTGGATGTTGTTCACGATCTCGACCGGCGGCCTTACCCTTTCGATGACAATACTTTCGATGAGATCTATGCCACTCACATCATCGAGCACCTGGATTCCGTTCTGGCCGTGATGGAGGAAATCTATCGGATCGCGCGGCCGGATGCCCGGGTGGTCATCATCACTCCTCACCACAGTGACGCCATCTCCTGGCAAGACCCCACCCACAAGTGGCACCTTAATTCCTATTCGTTCAACTATTTCGATCCCGCCTACCATACCAACTATTACACAACATCACGATTCCGCATCAAAAGCAAACATGTGGAGCTGGCGTCGATCTGGAAGTCTCTCGGCATGCAGTGGCTCATTAATCTCGATAACCGGTTCCCAGCCATGCGTTTCGTGCGGAAGCTCTGGGAACAACATCTTTGCTATGTGCTGCGAGGCAAACAGTTGACCTTTGTGCTGGAAACCGTAAAAACAGAAGACAGGAGACAGAAGTCAGAAGACAGAATCCAGAAGGGTGGCTGAAGGATTCATTCGCACGACTTCCTTTTATTCTGTCTCCTTTCCCGCATTGCGCTTATCTAGTTTCTGTCGCGAAACTCGCTCCGGTCTTCAGTCCAGCCCCGGAGGGGCGGAGAGATAATAGCCCCGGGCGCCAGCCCGGGATTAGGCCCGAAGGCAGCGCCAAGCCCCAGGGGCGACAGAAAATGTTTGCGGACAAAGATCTTGCGCCCCTGCCGGGGCTCACTAAATGCAACATTCTATCCGGGGGCTTGCGCCCCCGGCTATTATCTTTCCACCCCTCCGGGGCTCGGCCGGCACAATCTGCAACCGAGTTTCGCGACAGTTAACCATCCGAGCACCATTCTCGCCTGTCCACGTTCTTCCGTCTTCTGTCTCCTGTCTTCTGTCTCCCTTTTGCCTTCCGCAATCCGTTCCCGGTCACTCAGATTTTGAACTTACTGGTCGGCACTCACGGCATTCCGGCCTTGGCGCGTGCCAAGTACTCTCCGCCTCCAGGCCGGCCCATCACCTTGCCTTCGCGGGCAATAATTTTGCCCCGCTGCAGCACCAGCCAGGGGGAGCCGTGCGTTCTGAACCCTTCATAGGCACAATAATCGACACGCGAGAGGGCGATTGCCTTGGAAAGAATCTGATCGGTCCTGGGATCATAGATTACGAGATCAGCATCGCTCCCCACCACAAGAGTTCCCTTGCGGGGGAACAGGCCAAAAAGCTTGGCTGGCGTGGTGCAGAGCAGGTCTACCATGCGGTTGATCGAGATTCGACCATTTGGGACACCGGCTGAAATGATTGCCCCCAGGCGTTCCTGGACGCCGGAGAAGCCGCGCGGCGCCAGGAAAAAACTGTCGGCGCCCAAGTCCTTCTGACCCGCATAGTTGACGGCGGTGTGATCACTGCCGATGACCTGAATATCCCCGGAGTTCAGGGCCTTCCAGAGCATTTCATGGTGCCAGGCGGGCCTCAGCGGCGGAGTCACGTAGTACTTGACGGCTTCGCTATCTTCATAGCGGTCGCTGTTGAGGATGAGGTATTGCGGGCAGGTCTCGGCATAGACCGACTGGCCGCGATCTCTTGCCGCTTTGATCTTCTCGAGCGCGTGTGCCGAAGAAATATTGGTGAAATAAACCGGGGTGCGGGCGAGATCAGCCAGCGCGATGATGCTCGCAACAGCCTCTGCTTCCGCTTCAGGCGGCCGGACCGCCGGGAGGTATTTCGCCGAGCTCTTTCCCTCTGCCGACAACCGGCGCCACAGCAAGTCGATGATTTCTCCGTTTTCGGCGTGGACGCAGGCGAGAGCGCCCGCGGCCGTCGACCGCTGCAGGAATTCCACAACCGCAGCGTCGCTGACGCGGCGCTCGCCTTTCCCATCGAGTGATATCTTCAGGCTCGTGACGCCAGCCTCCACCATGGCGGGAATTTCACTCAGGATGGCGTCATTCACCTCCGCCAGTGCCATGTGGAAACCATAATCAACCACAGCGCGCATTTCCGCTTTGGCTTTCCAGGCCTCCAAGGTTTGCGCCAGAGTGGCGCCGGGCTGCTGTTGGGCGTAATCGACTACCGCGGTGGTCCCGCCGGCGGCTGCAGCGGCCGTTCCGGTTTCGAAATCATCGACCGTTGTCATGCCGTCGACTTGGGTGTCGAGGTGTGTGTGAACGTCGACGGCTCCGGGCAGGATCCATTTTTCCGCTGCATCGATAATCTCGCTCGCAATCTTGGAAATCTCCCTGCTGATCTCGGAAATAACGCCATTCTTGACCAGGATGTCAGCCTTGTACTGATCTGTCGCCGTAACGATAGTTCCATTTTTAATCAAGGTGGTCATAGGCTCTCCAGCACATGCTTCAAATAGTTACCACGATACTCATGATCAACGTTTAGCTGACTTGCCTCTTGCGGCCGGTATTCCACTCCCCGGGGATTCCCTGATCTGGACCCGGGCTTTTCAAGGAGCCAGCAGGAAGCTTTTCTGCCAAATAGCGCAGTCGGATGTGCAGAATTCGTCGGCGGGTTTTCGGCGCAATGCGCCGGCGGGTATCCGTTCGTGCAGCAAAGGTGACGCAAATCCCGGACTATGCTTGCCGGAGCTGACCTAAAGATAGGTCCAACAAGCGGATAGCGTCGTCTACGTCCCTGCGCGTGCATGTCAGAGCCGGGGAGATCCGGATCACGTTTCCGAAGAGCCCCCCCTTGCCAAGAATCAAGCCGTTGTTCTTTGCCAGGTCCATCAACCTGCGCACTTCCCCTGTGGCCGGCTGTTTGGTCTTGCGATCCCGTACCAACTCCAGGGCCTGCATCAGCCCCATTCCGCGAACATCCCCGATGATGGGGTACTTGTCCTGCAGTGCCTCGAGGCTCTCTCGCAGATACTGCCCCACGGCCCGCGCATTCTCCAGCAGGCCTTCCGACTCGATCCAATCGATAGTGGCCTTTGCTGCGCGGGTGGCAACCGGATTGCCGCCGAATGTGGAGATGGTCAAACCCTTGAATGCATCAGCGATTTCGGGTGCAGCGATGGTGGCCCCAACCGGGAGCCCGTTGCCCAGTCCTTTCGCTGCAGTAATGATGTCGGGCTGCACGCCCCAGTGCTCGATGCCGAACCACTTGCCGCCGGTTCGGCCCAGCCCCGTTTGCACTTCATCGCTGATGAAAATCCCGCCATATCTGCGGATGATCTCCGCTACGATCGAAAAATACTCCTTGGGCGGAGTGACGAAGCCCCCCACGCCCTGAATTGGTTCAGCAATAAAGGCCGCCAGCTGCCCGCTTGTGGCGGTCTGGATCATCTCCTCCATATCCCGGGCACAGATCAGTTCGCAGTCGGGATAGGTTTTCTCAAATGGGCAGCGATAGCAATAAGCGTTGTGTGCGTGTGCAATCCCGGTAAGCCCCGGTCCTCCGGTGCGCCAGGCGTACTGTCCCGTGATGCTCATGGCCAGAGCGGACCGACCACTGTAGGCGTGACGCAATGCCACAACTTCATGGCGTCCCGTATACGCGCGCGCTGTCTGGATGGCCGTTTCATTGGCTTCCGTACCGCTGTTCGTAAAAAAACTCTTCTGCAGACGCCCCGGCGTGATGGCGGCGAGTTTTTCTGCCAGCTCCAGCTGGGGTTCGGTCAGAAACAGCGTCGACGCATGCTGCAACGTGCGCGCCTGTTCCACCAGAGCGTCCGTAATCTTGTCGTTACAGTGTCCTGCAATGATCGTGAGAATGCCGCCGAAGAAGTCCAGATACTCGCGGCCTGCCGTGTCGTAGAGGTGGAGGCCTTTGCCGCGCGCCAGCATCAGCGGCTCAGAATAGTAGGTGGCGATGGCGGGGAAGAGGAAGCGTTTCTGCCTCTCCAGGCTCTCCTGTCGCTCCCGCTCCATGAATCCGCCTCCATGTATTGCGTCTTATCGTCTCAATCCCGCGCCGACGAGAGTTGCCGTCGCCATTTCCTGGCGCGCTTCGATCATACCACTATTCCCCGGAACTTGTAGCCGCTTGCGATTCCCATCCCTTGATGGGTTCGCGCAAATGTAATAGCATGCGGCTGTTATCACATGGAGTGCATCCGTCTGCTGCGGGAGGCCGTTATGCTGTCTGCAGAATCCGGGAACAAGATCCGAGCGCCCAGAGGGCGCAGCCTGAGTTGCAAGGGCTGGCATCAGGAGGCCGCCATGCGCATGCTCATGAATAATCTCGACGAGGACGTGGGTGAGCGCCCCAACGAGCTGATCATTTACGGCGGCAGCGGCAAGGCGGCCCGTAACTGGGACTGTTACCGCGCTATTGTTGCCTCACTGCGGGAGCTTGAGAATGACGAAACGCTGCTCGTGCAGTCCGGCAAGCCCATTGGGATATTCCGCACCCACGAGTACGCGCCCCGCGTCCTGATCGCCAACGCCAACCTGGTGGGGAACTGGGACAACTGGACGGAGTTCCGCCGACTGGAAGCTCTGGGCCTGATGATGTACGGCCAGATGACAGCTGGGAGCTGGATCTACATAGGCAGCCAAGGCATCGTCCAGGGCACCTATGAAACCTTTGCCTCGATGGCACGGCAACACTTTGGCGGCAACCTGCGCGGCAAGATCCTCGTCTCCGGCGGGCTCGGCGGCATGGGCGGCGCCCAGCCGCTCGCGGCCACCATGCTCGGTGCCGCATTCCTCGGCATAGACGTGGACCCGGAGCGAATCCGGAAGCGGCTGCGCACGGAATACTGCCAGCGCATCTCCTTCGATCTGGACGAAGCCCTGACCTTGGCCAAGAAGGCCGCGCGCGCCGGGGAAGCGATATCGGTCGGCCTGGTCGGCAACTGCGCCGAGGTGCTGCCGGAGCTCGTGCGGAGAGGATTCACGCCGGATGCACTCACGGACCAGACCAGTGCGCACGACCCTCTCAACGGTTACGTTCCGGCCGGCATCACTCTGGAGGCTGCGGTGCAGTTGCGGCGCGATGATCCCGAAGATTACGTGCGCCGCAGCATGGACTCCATCGCCACTCACGTGCGGGCAATGCTCGAGCTGCAAGCCCGCGGCGCCGTCACTTTCGATTACGGAAATAACATCCGCGGTCATGCCCTGAAGGCCGGAGTAACCAATGCCCTCGACTTTCCCGGCTTCGTCCCCGCGTACATCCGCCCCCTCTTCTGCGAGGGGCGCGGCCCCTTCCGTTGGGCGGCGCTTTCGGGTGACCCCGAAGATATCGCTATCACGGACGATCTGGTGCTGGAGATGTTTCCCGAAAACGAGTCGCTCTGCAACTGGATCCGGCTCGCCCGGGAGAGAATCCGCTTCCAGGGTCTGCCGGCCCGCATCTGCTGGCTGGGATATGGAGAGCGCGCCGCTTTCGCACTGCGCATCAACGAGCTGGTCGCGCTCGGGAAAATCAAGGCCCCCGTCGTCATCGGCAGGGATCACCTCGACTGCGGTTCGGTCGCGTCCCCCTACCGGGAGACGGAAATGATGAAAGATACTTCGGACGCCGTTGCCGACTGGCCCATCTTGAACGCCTTACTCAATACCGCCAGCGGCGCCTCCTGGGTTTCGTTCCACGACGGGGGCGGCGTGGGTATCGGCTACTCGATGCACGCGGGCCAGGTGATCGTGGCCGACGGCACCGCCGAGATGAGCCGCAGGATCGAGCGCGTGCTGACCAACGATCCCGGGATCGGCGTTGCCCGCCACGTGGATGCGGGTTACGACGAGGCCCGGGAATTCGCGCGCCGCAAAGGGATCAAGATCCCCATGCTGTAGTCCGATGGGGATAAAGGGATTGTCCCCTGCTTCGAAAATAGCCTGGGACCGCGGGCGTCCCGCCCGCAAAGGCCATGGAATTACGAAAACCGGACGAAATGCGCGTGAGACGCGCGCGCTCCCAATTGGCCCGATCGCGCATTCGATTTTCATGCGTCACAGAGTGCGCCACAGCGCATGAGGGGCTGTTCCGAAAATAGAGCGACTGCCAAGAATCTCGGGGTCGGAATCGCTATCGGAATCGGTATCGAAGACGCATCAGCACGATCCCGATTCCGATCCCGACCCCGAGCCTTTTCATGCGTCACCGGGTGCGCATGGAAGGCTGATCCACCTCACTGGACCGTCGTGCCGGTGGGCTTGCCCATGCCTGCGCCTGCCTGCTTGTCGCGTTGCGCCTGGAGCGCCTGAATCAAGCCCTCAACAATCTGGTTCGGGATGACAAGCACTACCCGCACCGGCGCCGGCAATGTCCCGGTTTTTTGCATGCGCAGGGCCTCCTCATCATTCGTGGGCCCCATCACATCGCAAAAAGTCAGAGTACAATCGATTGGCGAAACACTCACCTGCACATAATTGGCGTAAACCCGCGGCGAGCTCTTTCCATAGTCGGCGATGATCTGCACGGGTCTTTCCTCTGAGGTCATGTTCATCTCCCTTGTATCAGTTCCCTTCTGATGGAACGGATACGAACAAGAACGATTTTGCCGTTGCCTTATTTGCGAACTGTCAGGTTAGCCCGGTGGCCATTGCATGGCTCTCCCTCCCATCACATGGACATGCAGATGAAAAATCGTCTGGCCCGCTTCCGCATTCGTGTTGATCACGGTGCGGAAGCCGCTGAGGCCTTTCTCTTTTGCCGCGCACGCCGCTATCAGCAGCAGGTGCCCCAGGAGCGCTTCGTCCTCCTGCGTGCCATCCTTCAGGGTCGCGATATGCTTGCGGGGCACAACGAGGACGTGGACCGGGGCCTTGGGGTAGATATCTTCGAAGACAACACAATCGTTGTCTTCATAAAGCAGCCGGGCTGGTTTCTCCTTTAAAGCAATTTGACAAAAAATGCATCCGGGCGCTCTAGTCATGATTGTCCTGTAGCATAGAGACGCGGCTTTTCGACCTTAATGAGAATCACGCCAGACGCTCGATGACAGCCCCCAGCCTGGCCAGCTTGGCCTCGATGTGATCGTAGCCGCGGTCGAGATGGTAGACGCGGTCGATTATGGTTTCTCCCTGCGCTATGAGCCCGGCCAGTACCAAGGACGCACTTGCCCGCAGGTCCGACGCCAGCACTTTGGCTCCTGTCAGAGGTCTGCCTCCTTTTACGACCGCGCGGCGCCCGTCGATGGAGATGTCCGCTCCCATCCGCACAAGCTCCTGCGCGTGCATGAAACGGTTTTCGAAGATAGTCTCGGTGAGTACGGCTGTGCCTCTTCCTTGCGTCATCAGAGCCATGTATTGGGCTTGCATGTCGGTGGCGAATCCGGGATAGGGGAGCGTTGTGACGTCCTGGGATTGGATGGGATCGCGGCCGCGCACGCGGACGCTGGCGGGGCCGAGGACCTCGGATTCCGCGCCGGCACGCGCCAATTGTTCCAGAAGCGCTCCCATGTGATCGGGCCGGCAGCTCGCGATCTCGATCTCGCCGCGGGTGATGGCGGCCGCCGTTGCGAAGGTGCCCGCCTCGATGCGGTCTGGGATGATGCGATGCCGGCAGCCGTGCAACCGGGTAACGCCCCGGATCCGTATCGTGCGGGTGCCGTCCCCTTCAATATGCGCCCCCATAGCCTTGAGAAGCTCGGCGAGGTCGACGACCTCAGGCTCGCACGCTGCATTGTCGAGCACTGTCTCGCCTTGAGCCAGGCATGCGGCCATCATCAGGTTTTCTGTCCCTGTGACCGTAACCGTATCCATCAGTATATTTGCTCCCACCAGCCGGTCACAGCTGGCTTCCACAAAACCGTGCACGATTTCACACTTTGCCCCCATTTTCTCCAGGCCCATCATGTGGAGGTTCACCGGGCGAGCTCCAATGGCGCAACCCCCGGGGAGTGAAACGCGTGCGAATCCAAACCTTCCCAGAAGGGGACCCAGCACGAGAATGGAGGCACGCATCGTTTTCACCAGCTCGTAGGGCGCCTCGCGCGAGGTAAGCTGTGCCGCTTTGAGCCGCACCACTCCGGAGGGGTCGAATTCTGCCGCCGCTCCCATTTCTACCAGGAGCCGGCGGGCGGTGAATATGTCCTGGACGCGGGGAATGTTCTCGAGCTCGACGGTCTCCGGGGTGAGCAGCGCGGCGGCCATGGCCGGCAAAGCAGCGTTTTTGGCACCGCTGATTTCGACGCGGCCCCCGAGCGGCACTCCCCCAGTGACGCGAATCTTATCCATATGGCCTCCCTGTCATGGTCCGCGGCGCCTGCTGAGATATTCCCGGCGCGAGATACACAGCTTACACGAAAACCCCTTTGCGCGCGACGAGGCAGCGGGGAATCCCTTGCAGGTCCTCGACGATTTCCTCCAGAACCAGACCGGCCTGCCCGATCATCGCTGCGACATCTCCCGCCTGCCCATCGCCGACTTCCAGCAGGAGGTGGCCTGGTGCGGCAAGCCGTGCGGCTGCCAGGCCGATCAGACGTTGAAAGGTTTCGAGGCCCGACTTTCCTCCCAGGAGCGCGGTATGAGGCTCGTGATCGCGCACCAGCCCGGGCAGGCTAGCCAGGTCCACCCCGGCCACATAGGGCGGATTGCTTAGGATGAGATCGAACACCGGCCGCGGTGGAAAGCACGTCAGCAGGTCGCAGCGCGCGAATGCAACCCGGCCCTGTACGCCGAGCCGCTGCGCGTTTTCCCACGCGACGGCCAACGCACCCGCGGAGATGTCGATCGCCCAGCCTGTGGCATTCGGCAGTTCGTGGGCTACGGCGATCGCTATGCATCCCGACCCGGTGCCGACATCTGCGAAGTGCACGGGACCCCTTCTCCGGCGCGCCAGTGCCAGAGCCCTTTCCACCAGGATTTCGGTTTCCGGCCTGGGGATCAGGACTGCGGGGGTCACACGAAAAGAAAGCCCATAGAATTCCTGTTGCCCGGTCAGATATTGCAGGGGTTCACCTGCCGCGCGCCGGCGCGCCAACCCCCGGAATTGCTCCCATGCCGCCGCTGCCAGCGGGTCATGAAGATGGGCGATGATGCGCGCGCGTTCCCAGCCCAGGACATGCGCCAGGAGCACCTCAGCAGTCAGTCGCGGAGCATCCACCCCGGCAGCCCGAAACTCGTCACCCGCCCGGTTGAGCGCCGTCCAGATGGTGTCCTCGCCCTGGCCCTTTTTCTGGTTTGCATTCATGACGCACACTGCAGAGATGGCGAAACAGCCTCGATCGCCACGGGTCCATCGTTAATCGTCAATCCTGGACGGCCTGCTTGAGCTTCTCGGCTTGGAAATGAGTGATCAAGGCTTCAATGACAGGGCCGACATCGCCGTCCAGCACCCCGGGCAGGTTGTGCATCGTCATTCTCCTCTTTTGTCCGGAGGGGAAAAGACTC
>CAYGWQ010000189.1:0-10912 GCA_964353465.1 uncultured Acidobacteriota bacterium
TGCCGGGGCTCTTTCAATGCAATATCCTATCCGGGGGCTTGCGCCCCCGGCTACTATCTCTTGGCCCCTCCGGGGCTGCACCGCGATCGTGCAAACCGCGTTTCGCGACAGAGACTAGATAGGGACTCTATACCCATTCAAGACAGAGGTGTATATAAAATGCATACACACAATATGGATCGTATGCGCCGGTAGTTTTTCCGGAATCCTAGGCTTTATCGCCCGATCGGATGCCGTGTTTTCGCATGAGAGCCTGGAAGTTGGGACGGGCGATGCCCACCTCCTGCGCCGCGCGCGTGACATTCCATTGGCTCCGCAGCAGCGCCGCCAGGACAAACTCGCGCTCGAGATCGGAGACAGCCTTCTCCTTGATCTTTTTCTTCAGAGTCAGAAACTCCTCGTTATTGCGCGGGACCGGGGCATTCGCGACCTGTGACTGGGGGAGCACGTGCTCGGGCAGATGGCGAGGCTCCAGCGTATCGCCTTCGCAGGAGATCACGGCCCATTCGATGGCGCTCTCGAGTTGGCGCACATTACCGGGCCAGCTGTACGCCTCCAGGAGATGGAGAGTTTCCTCAAGGAGGTTGGTAACGTTCTTGCCGCAGCGGTTGCTGACCCTGTGCAGGAGATAGCGGGCGAGCAAGGGGATGTCTTCAGGCCGCTCCCGCAACGGAGGAAGATAGACGGGAAAGACATGAAGCCTGTAGTACAGGTCCTCGCGGAATGATCCCTCGGCAACCATCTGAGACAGATCCCGGTTGGTCGCAAAGATGAGGCGCACGTCCACATGTTTGTGCTCTGTCCCGCCGACGGGGAGGAAGTCCCGCTCCTGGATGAAGCGCAGCAACTTGCCCTGGATCTCAAGATCCACATTGCAGATTTCGTCCAGGAACACAGTCCCGAGATCAGCAGCTTCGAAGATCCCCCTTTTGGTCGCGACCGCGCCCGTGAAGGCTCCCCTGACGTGGCCGAACAACTCGCTTTCCAGAAGGTTCACCGAGAGCGCTCCGCAGTCCACGGCAAAAAAACGCCGGTCCTTGCGCGGGCTCAGGCTGTGGATTGCGCGGGCCACGAGCTCCTTCCCCGTGCCGCTTTCGCCGATGATGAGGATGGTGCTGGAAGTCGGCGCGACCTTCCGGATCAGGCTGTAAACCTGCTGCATCTTCTCGCCGCCGCCCACGATCCCCGCGAAGGTATCAACCGGCTCGCCCGCCGCCGCCGCGCGGCTCTCCAGAATCCGCTTCCGCTTCTCCCAGGCCTTGGCGAACACGGCGAACATTTCATCCGGCGTGAACGGTTTGGGAAGATAGTCGAAAGCACCTAGTTTCATGGTCTCAACCACGGAGGCGACGGTGGAATAGCCGGTGATCACCACGGGGACGATATCAGGGAAACGCGTCTGCAGGGCCTGAAGCAGCTCCATGCCTCCGATCTCAGCCATCTTCAGATCGGTAAAAACCAGATCGAAGGGCTCGCGCTCCAGCAGGGCGAGTGCATCTCTTCCGGAGAGGACGGTTCTTACCTCGCACCCCTGTCGACTGAGGATCTTCTCGCAGGCTTTGCAGACCGACAGCTCATCGTCCGCGACCAGTACCCTGGGTTTATCGTGCTTGATCATTTCCCTCCTTGTTGTCTCTCGGCAGGCGCAGGCGGATGGTTGTCCCCTGACCGGGCGTGCTTTGGACGTCGATCGTACCCCGGTGCCGATCCATAATGCCATAGGCAATGGCCAGCCCCAGGCCTGTCCCCGTGGTCTTGGTCGTGAAGAACGGCTCGAAGAGCCTGCTCTTCATTGCCTCCGGGATGCCGGGGCCGGTATCGCTAATGCTGAGGCAGATGTGGTCGGCTCGATCCAGATGCGAAATCACCCGGATTTCACCTCCTCCGGGCACGGCTTCGGCAGCGTTCAGCACGATGTTCAGCACCACCTGGCGCATCTGGTCTCTGTCGGCCATTACGGCCGGGAGATCTTCCTGCAGTCCGGTCGTGAAGGTGATATTCCGGAAGGCTGCCTGGTTCTTGACCAGGTTCAGGACGTCTTCCACAACCTGATTGAGGTTGACGGCCTGCTTCAGGGGCGCCGTCTGCCTGGCGAAATCGAGCAATCCCTTGACGATTTTCCGGCAGCGCAAAGTTTCGTCGACGATGATCTGCAGATCCTCACGGCGGGGATCATCGGGGCCCAGATCCTGCAACATGAGACTGCTGTTGGTTAGGATGCCGGTGAGCGGATTGTTGATTTCGTGCGCGACGCCGGCGGCCAGCTTGCCGATGGCGGCCAGCTTTTCTGACTGGATCAACTGGCTCTGCATGGCCTTCACCTGGGCCGTGCGCTCTTCCACCTTCGTCTCCAGGCTCTCTGCCCACTGTCTCAGCTCCTGTGTCGCCCGGGCCAGTTCGAGGGTCATCTTGTTAAAGCACTCTGCTAGATAGCCGGTTTCGTCATGGGAGAGAACTTCGACCTTCTGAGAGTAGTCCCCCTCGGCCACCCTCCGGGCTGCGGCCGCCATGGAATGTATGGGAAGGGATATGCGCTCGGCCACCCTGATCGCGATCAGGCTCACCAGGATCATGCCCAGGAGAGTGATGCCGAGAAAAATCAGCAGCGTGTGCCAGAGGCTGTCACGGTAGGGGCGCTCCAGCGTGCCGACGTAGAGCATGCCGACGGTCTTCTCCGTTATGTCCAGGATGGGTTTGTAGGCCGCAATATACCAGTCGTTGACTACGAAGGCGCGGCCGCGCCAGGTCTGGTTGAGATGAAGGACCTCTTCCGCTACTTCAGCCGAAGCGCGGGTTGTGATCGCCCGCGTGCCGTCCTCGTTCTTGACATTCGTGGATACGCGCACGTCATCCTGAAAGACCGTGACCGTGCCCACCTCGCGGCCCTCATACTCTTCCCCTTTGAACACGATGCTGCGGATCTTGTCGACCACCTCGTAATTGCGGTTGATAAGCTGGCCTCCCACCAGTATTCCCACAAAGCGGCCATCCGCCGTGGAGACCGGAGCCGCCGCCTTGAACATCATGCCGTCGGTTTCCCTCTCCTTCCCGGGAGGGCCGGCCCGTGGTGTCGGCGTGATTTCCATGTCCGCCTGCCGCGTCAGCTCTGAAGACTCCTTGGCGAGTTCGTCGACGGAGACGATTACCGTCCCCGAGATGGGCGCCCTCTTGCGAATTGCCCGGCTTACCATCTCATCCCGAGCCTGGCTATCGCCCACGAGAGAAGGATTGCGTGTGCGATAAAAAACGTTGCCGGAGGTGTCCAGCAGCGTCAAAACATCAAGCCCTTCGGCAGCGCGCACACGGTTCATCTCGGGCTCCAGGCCGGCCGGATCATTCCGGGCCAGCGCGCCGTAAATGACCATGCGGGTGGCATGAATCCGGATCGCGGTCTCCAGTCTCTCGAGATGATTCCGCCAGATTTCGCTCGCGGCCTCAAGGTCGGAGTTTACCTGCGCTTGAGCTTGCGCATAAATCTGCTGCTGGATCACCCGCACTCCAACCACGGTCGAGACCAGGGATGGAATGAGAATCGCTATCGAGAAGCTTCGGATAAGTCTGGACCGGATGGTGGAGATGGCCATCGTTTCGTTTCCTCCGCAAGAGATGTAAATAAGATTACCGTGCAGCTGTTCCAGCAAGACGGTTGTCCCGGATGCCAGCGCAATAGCGGGGACAGGCATAATAGAATCCCGCTAGCCCACAACCATAGAGCGGCAGGCGGATCGATTTCAATCGCTTTCGTCGCCGGCTATTGCGGACTATTATCCCGGGCTCGCTTTATTCTTGTGCCCCATCAGGAGATGGCCTATAAATAGCTTGTCGGGCGATCTGGGTTTGTTATTCCTTCAATGCGCTGTCTCGCACCCATGCAAGGGTGCAACCATATTGGATCTCAGTAGGTAACCGTGTTTGGCGGTGCGTTTGCTGCTCATTCTGTTTTCGATACAGGACAAGGAGAGGAGGATGTCATGGATTTGGACGCACAGAAGATCAGTGATGCCAGAGCCGTGCTGGAAGAGGCGGTATTGAAGCAGTATGGACTGCGCTGGTCTGTTCTGGCGGCGTGGCGGGATGCGCTGCAATTGAGGCGCGTGACGTTGCCTGACGAGACGGACCACCTCCTGGAGAATGCCCGCATTAAGATTGCATCGGGCTGTTTCTCGGCGTGCTCGGTCGGTTGTGACCTATCACAAATCGAGGCCTTATTGACCTCGACGGATGCCTCCAGCCACCACAATTGGGTTGATTTTTGGGTCGATATGCTCGGGCATTCGATGGAGGGAGGCGCTGAAATGGAGCGCATCCTCAAAGTCCCGGCAATCAAGGCACGATACAACAATTGCGGCCTGTCGATCTGCCGTTGTTGATCCATGGTCGCCCCAAGCTGCCTGGACCTGCGGACCCGACAGCCAGGATGAATCATGAATGATTTGGGAAAGGGAGATTATTGGTCGCCTACGAATGGTTCGTAGTTCCAGGGCATCGTTGTGTCGATGTAACATCCCAGGATTGCAGCAGCTGCCGGAATTCATTGAAAATAGCGGATGAGTATTCGGGATACCTTTGCTCAAGCTCCGGCGTCATTCGTTCCGAGAAGAGCAGGTTTTCCTTCGCCTCTACCGCATAGATATGGATGTTTGAAAGTTGCGGCAGAGGCAAGTCCATGGCGTGGCCAAGTTCCATGGCCGTGGCAAAGTTCGCGTCATGAATATTGGTCAGGTGCACGCTCGCATGTAACGCTGTCGCCGTGAAGTAGTACCAATCGCCCGGAACGCCCGCGGCGGTTTGGATGGAATCCAGGACCACAATTCGTTCATAGCCGCTGAAGATATCCAGAAGATTCAGGCCGCCGGCGGAGCATTCCGCCATGACATCAAGACCGGGAATCGGGCCCAGCTTTTCCTTGAAGTCCAGGGCGAGGCGCACTCCTACGGCGTCATCGCACAGAATCGGATTCCCCATCCCCAGCAGCAGTATCTTCAACGCTGAAAGGAGCGATAGAGGCCGCCCCCCTTGTAGATGCGAACCTCGAGGGGCATCTGGCCGGGCAGAGAATGAGTGGCACAGCTATAGCACGGATCGAAGGCGCGAAATGCCATTTCAACCATATTGAGGATCCCCTGGTCCGGATCCTTCCCAGGCCGGATCAATGCCTGGGCCACCTTTTTGGTAACCATTTGGATGGGGGCGTTATTGTTGGTGGTGCCGACAATGAGATTCGCGCTTGTGCATATGCCATTGGCATCGCAAATGTAGTGGTGGGTCAGGGTGCCGCGCATGGCCTCGACGATCCCTATGCCGGTTCCGGTAATCCGCTGGGGTATGACGCGGTATTGCGGGCTGGTTATTTCCGGATCCGCACAATATCGATCGAGCATTTCGGCATTCTGAACCATCTCGACGAGGCGTGCCCAGTGGTTCGCCATCAGAGCCTTGCACGGGTGGCCGCCCAGGGCAGCAAACATCTCTTCGTAAGCTTCCTGAGCCTTCGGAGTGGCCATGCGGTCGGCGACGTTCAGTCGCGACAATGGTGTGGCGCAGTAGATGCTGGACTCGATCCCTTCCTTGAAGCCCTTCCAACCCCGTTTCTTGAGATAGGGAAACTTAAGGTAACTCCACGGTTCGACGTGCTCGGCCACATACTCGTAGTATTCGGCCGGCTTGTACTTGCATATCTCCTTGCCCTGGAAATCGACCACGCGCACCTGGCCGTCATAGAAATTGGGCGCGTTGTTATCGTCCACCAATCCCATGTTCTGGACATCCAGAGTGTACGGCCCGTGAAGGATGAGGTCGACATAGGCCGCATTGCCGAGAACGACATCGCGAAAGAGCTGCAGGGAGAAAGCGGCAAAACCCGACAGTTCCTGGACCATCGGCTTGATTTCCTCGAGCTCCTCTCGGGTGAGCCCTTTCGATACCCCGCCGGGCATGCACCAGACCAGGTGGGTGGTGCGGCCTCCCAGGATCTGTTGAATTTTCTGCGCCAGGGCCCGAGCGCGGATCACCTGCCCGCCGATCTCGAGCCCCACCTTGGCCACCACGCCGAGGATGTTGCGCACGGCGGGATCCGCATCCGGCCCGCAAACGAAATCGGGCGCGGCAAGCGCATAGAAATGGGCGATGTGGCTGTGGATATAATGCGCATGATAGTACATGTCGCGCAGCTTATGGGCCACCGGAGCCACTTCATTGCCGAAACAGCCGTCCACAGCCTTGGCGCTTGCCATGTGGTGGCTGGCCGGGCAGACGCCGCAGATGCGCGTGACGATGCGGGGCAGTTCTTCGATGGGACGGCCGACAACAAAGCGCTCAAACCCGCGCAGTTCGGGGATCTGGAAGAAGCAATCTTTCACCGAGCCGTCATCGTGCAGGAAAATCTCGACCTTGCCGTGTCCCTCGAGGCGGGTGATCGGATCGATCTTGATAGTGCGGGTCATATGCGATGGCTCCTTTGCAGAGTCGAGGCCGGCATGCCGAACCGATAGGAATAACCGATGAAGTCAGGGATGCGGCTGAGTATTGCTTCGATCTCCGACGGATCCTTGCTGTCGATGATCGAAGCGACCGCGCTCAGGAATTTCGTACCCTGGTCTGCCACCCCCGGCAGGGGCCCATAGCAGCCGCGGCACCCTTGATTGCTCTCAGGGCAGCGGACACCGCAGCCGGAGCGGGTGGCTGAGCCCAGACAGAGGATTCCCTGCTCCATCAGGCAATGTTCCGGATCTTGAATGATCTCAAAGGGGCGGCAAAAGCGCTTGGTTTTTTTCTCATTCTTCGTGCGCTTGCAATCATCGCAGACGGCCCGATCGGAGGCGCCCACAACGGCTCCCTTAGGGGGAAGCTCCCCTTTTACCACCGCCAGGAGCACGTTTTTGACCTGATCGGGAGCCGGCGGACAACCGGGAACGAAATAATCCACATCCACCACATCCGCGAGCCTGTACACTCGCCTGTAAAAGGTGGGGATCTCCAATTTCATGCCGTCGACCTGGCTTTCATTATAAGGCACCGTACGGTTGCCCGGTTCGATCGAAGGATTGTTCAGGTAGGCAGTCGTCAGGATTTCATCTCGGGTAACCAGGTTTGCCAGGCCGGGAATCCCTCCCATATGGGCGCAGGATCCGAAGGCTACCAGGATCTTGCTCTTACGCCGCAATAGCTTGGCCACATGTTCATTCTCGCTGTTGCGGACGGCGCCATCGAACAGAGTCAGATCTAATTCGCCATCCGCCATCGCTTCGACATCCTGATATTTCCCGTCGACGGCTATCGGCCAAAACCGGATGTCGGCCACGGCCGCAACATCGAGGATAAACTCGTTGGTGTCGAGAACGGCGACGTCGCATCCTCCGCACGCCGCCCCCCAATAGAGGGCAATCTGCAGCTTTTTCTTCTCGGTCACAGCTCACCTCTCGCGCTGATCGGTCAACAATGTCGCACGGATACGGCTCGGTCCCAGGGCGCGCAGCCGTTCGGTCATGTCGGTGACAACATCGGCAAATCTCTGGCCCTCACTGGCGCTGACCCACGCCTGGTTCACGCGGTCGTCCTCGACGCCGTAAGCCTTAAGAAATTTCTTCAGCAGGGGGAAGCGGCGCATCGCCTTGTAGTTCCCCTCGGAGTAATGGCAGTCTCCGGGATGACAGCCGCAGATCAGGACTCCGTCGGCGCCCTTGGCAAGCGCATCCACGACGAAGGAGGGATCGATGCGGGCGGAGCACATGACGCGGATGATGCGGATGTTGGCGGGATATTGAATGCGGCTTGTTCCCGCCAGGTCTGCGCCGGTATAAGAGCACCAATTGCATAGAAAGCCGACGATCTTGGGTTCGAAACTCATACCAGTACTCCCTCGATCTGTGCGCGGATTTGCTGATCGGTGAAATGCCGACCTTTGATGGCTCCCGACGGGCACGCCGCGACACACGCCCCGCAGGCTTTGCATGCTGCTGGAATCACATGGCTGCGCTTTTTGTTGGCATCGAATTCAATTGCGCTGTAAGGACACAATTCATTGCACATCCGGCACCCGGAGCAATAGTCCTCGTTGATTTCCGCGAATACGCCGTCAATTTCGATCTTGCCCTTGGCGATCCTGGCCAGGATGCGCGCGGCGGCGGCACGGGCCTGGGCCACGGTGTCGGGGATGTCCTTGGGGGCCGAGCAGGTGCCGGCGATGTAGATACCGTCCGTCGTGGTTGCCACCGGGTCCAGCTTGACATGGCTCTCGATAAACCAGCCGTCCTTGTCATGGCTGATGTTGACCAGCCGGGCAACTGCGCCGGCATCAGGACGTGCTTCCATGCCGACCATCAGGATCACGAGATCCGCCGGGATTTCGATGCGCTCGCCCGATAGCTTCTCGTCCACCTCGATCAGCATCTCACAATCATCGCCCTGATCGGATCTGCGGATAACCGGCCTCTCATTCTTCCCATACATCAGGAACAGCGTCTTGACTTCCGAGCTTTTCTTGTAGAAATCCTCGCAGCCCTTGCCAAACGCGTGCATATCGATATAGATGTCGGAAACATAGGATTCGGGAAGTGCGCTCTTGATTTCGTGCGCATACTTCAGGGCGGTCATGCAGCAGACGCGCGAGCAGTAGCCATGGAATTCCTTGCTCCGAGAGCCGACGCAGTGGATGATTGCCACATACTGCGGCGGCCGGCCGCTCTTCATCTGAATCCGGCCGGCGCGCAGCATTTGCTCGAATTCAAAGGAAGTAATGACGTTGGGCAACTTCCCGTAGCCGTAGTGCGTGATGCGGCCGGCGTCGAATTCCTTATAACCCGTGGCCACGATTACGTTGCCGACAGGAACCGTCTTTTCCTCAGGGGAATTGTGGCCGGTTTGCATCTCAATGGTGGCCGAGAAGTTTCCGATGAAGCCGGAGAGGTTTTTTAACTGAGAGTTGAGCATCACCGTGATATTGGGGGTTTGGCGCAGATGCGCGAGTCGCTCTGCGAGCAAATCCCGGGCCGAGTACAGGTAAGGTGCCGTCAAATCCACGCGAGCCAGATTTCCGCCCAGCCGGTCGGTTTTCTCGACCAGGTAGACCGGCTGGCCGGCCAGGGCCAACTCCAACGCAGCCGTCAATCCTGCGATGCCGCCGCCGAGAACCAGGGAACTGGGGCACATTTCGGCGGTCAGGGGATCGAGAGGCTCGTGGTAGCGGACGCGGTTCACGGCGCCCCGGGTGAGAGCGAGGGCCTTCTCCGTGGCGGCGAGCTTGTCCGCGTGGACCCAGCTGCACTGTTCCCGAATGTTGGCCATCTCGCAGAGGTACGGATTGAGGCCGCCGGTCTTGCAGGCATTTCGAAACGTGCGCTCATGCATGCGCGGGCTGCAGGCGGCTACTACTACGCGATTGAGCCCCAGATCCTGGATGTCCTTGACAATCATTTCCTGCCCGGGATTCGAGCACATGTAGCGATAGCTGCGGGCGATAACTACATCGGGCAGTCCGGCTGCGGTTTCCTGAATCGCATCCGCATCCACGATGTGGGCTATATTGGTGCCGCAATTGCAGACATAAACGCCGATTTTGATTTCCTGTTTAGCCACGATGACTCCTCAGGCGGCTTGCTGAATCGGATGCGGATGAGCTCCAATCTTCACCTGATGCTGCAGGGCCGCTTTGCGAACTCCCGCGAAAAACATGGCCAGAGGCCGATAGAGTATGTGCGACCACTTGGTGAACGGCATCCGCAGAAGCCAGGGCACCACAATCATCAAGTGGATGATATACGTGATGTTGGCAGCCACGAGCAATCCTGATCGATGAAGCAAATGCTGCACAACCCCCGTCAAAGCCATCAAAAACAACATTCCCAAGAAAATCCAGTCAGAGCCTTGGGAGCGCTGGTATTGAACCCTGGCTTTGGTCAGCCGGATGCGGAGCATATACGCCGATCCCACCAGCAACCCAAGGCTGGCCAGGTAGCCAAAGGCATGGACGGACCATTGGATATCCGGCCCCGCCTGCAGCTGATCCAGGAACACCATGACCAGCACGAGCATGGTTATGTATCCCATCACGATCCCGAAGTGAAACAGCCAGGGCGGGTAGATACCTTTCGACCGGCTGTCCTCGCATTGCGCATAGCGTTTCTGACTTACAAAATGCCAGGGGAGCAGATAGAGTTTTTTCAGGTACAACCACCACGGGATGGACAGGGGATTGCCTCCTGCCATGCTGAAGCGCCAGAACCGGAAGATATTGATCCCGAGCACGGCAAAGATGATCAGGGCCAATCCCAGGTCTAAACGATGGATAAAGGAGCTGGGGAGAAACGCGCGATCGCCGCTATAGACATGAATATCCCCCTGCTGGAATCCATAGAGGAGGGCGCCGATGCCGGTAAGCAGGGCGACGATGATCAGGGCGACAATCTCTGCCTTTGTCGACTTGAAAAAGAGCCGGGAGAGGCCGGTGAAGTCATAGCGCGAAATCAGCCAGCGCCGCAGGCTCATCATGGTTTCACCCGGCTCGGCACCCCGCGGACATTGTTCCGAACATTGGCCGCAGTAATAGCACATCCAGGGTTCCAGGGCCTGTTCCAGCTTTTTCTCGAGCCCCATCTGTAAATTTCTCATCGGCTTCCGAGGAAAAATGAAGACATCATCCGCGTGGGGGCAGACAGCCGAACAGTTGCCGCAGTGATAACAGTTCTGCACGTCTTCCGCCCCGTACTTCTCAAGATCGTCGATCAGCTTGGGATTCACTCGGATCGCCATAGGCACCTCATCGCACCAGGATTGGATTCGCTTCCATCTGCGCAGCCCGGGCCTCGATTTCGCTGAGCGTAACGCTGCTCAGGTGATCCATGCCGTGGCCGCACGAGATACAGCGCAGAACTCCGGCGGCAGCGGCGGAAGCCTGGGCCACAGTATCCGGGATGTC